>JAGWRI010000319.1 GCA_028876525.1 Gemmatimonadota bacterium
TGGCGATGATCAGCCCCAGCGTGACGACGTACCAGGCCGTGAGACGCAGGCGCAGCGCGGCGAGCGGCGAGAGCGCCATGGGTCAGGGCCCGAACCGGTAGCCGGCGCCGCGAAGCGTGTGGATCAGCTTCGGCTCGAAGTCGTCGTCGATCTTGCGGCGCAGGCGCCGCACCAGCACCTCGAGCACGTTCGTGAACGGGTCGTGGTTCTCGTCCCAGACGTGGGCGGTGATCGCGGCGCGGTCGATCACCTCGCCGGCGTGGCGCGCGAACACCTCGAGCAGGGCGAACTCCTTGGCCGTGAGCTCGATCGCGCGCCCGGCGCGCTCGACCTTGCGGGTGGAGAGGTCCACCGTGAGGTCGGCCACCTGCACCCGGTCGGGCACCAGCGCGGGGGCGCGGCGCGCCAGCGCGCGCACCCGCGCCGCCAGCTCGCGGAAGGCGAACGGCTTGGGCACGTAGTCGTCGGCCCCGGCGTCGAGCCCGCGCACCCGGTCGTCCACCGCGTCGCGCGCCGTGAGCATCACGATCGGCGTCGTGCTCCCCCGGCGCCGCACCTCGGCGCAGAGGTCGAAGCCGGACCCGCCGGGGAGCATCACGTCGAGGACGATCACGTCGTGCGCGCCCGACGCGGCGCGCTCAAGCCCCTCGGCGAACGTGGCCGCCGTCGTAACCTCCATGCGCAGGTCGCGGAACCCGTCGCGCAGCGCGCGCGACAGCTCCGGGTCGTCCTCGACGATCAGCACCCTCATCCCGCCGCTCCCTTGGGTAGATCCGCGCCGGCGGACCGGCGGTGCGCCGGCCCGCAGTGCAGGCCCCGGAGGTTGTCGAGTCGTCCCGCCCGTGGCAAGCCCGGGGCGGCGCCGGGGCCGGCCGCGTCTAGTGCGTGCCGAGGACGGTGTAGCGGCTCTCGGCCTGGGCGAGCTGGGCAACCACGGTGCGCTCGCGCCGCATCACGCAGGCCGTGGACCAGTCGGCGCCGCTCGACGGATCGTCGCAGGCGATGGGCGCCGTGCGGCCGAGGCGGAGCTGCGGCATCAGGTGGCCGTAGATCTCGTGGCCGATCACGCGCTCGAGGTAGCGCGTGTACATGGCGGTGTCGGCCGCCGAGCTGCCCGGGGCCCGCAGCGCCGACTGCAGGTCCTTGAGCCGGACGATCACGGCGATGTGTTCGATGCGCCGGCCCGGGGCGTTGTTCGGCGTGAGCGGGTAGAACGCCGTCAGGGCCTGCCAGCCGCTCACGTAGCGATAGCCGGGCGGCAGCTGATCGGTGAGCTGGCGCGCGCGGCCGATGACCGTCGGAATGCCCGACCGCTCGAGCGCGGTCATGGCGGAGTCGAAGGCCGGCGACTCGGCGCGCATGCGCACGATCGTCGCGGCGAGCGTGGAATCGCCGATCGCGATGTTCGACGCGTAGAGGGGCGAGCGGGCGAGCGTGTTGCCGGCCACGCGGGCGCCGAAGCTGGCCGCCGGATCGGACGACGCCAACTGCGCGTCGCGCATCGGGGCCGAGCCGCCCGAGGCCACGGGAAGCGGCACGCACGCGGCGAGCGACCAGGCGGCGACCGCCGCCGCCACGAGGCGCAGCGCACGCCCCCGGATGCGGCCCGTGGTGGGGCCCATGCCGGGATGTCCCGTGGAGATGACGCCGTTCCGCTGGTCGGACGAAAGAAGCTGGCCCATCTGCTGCGAGGCTCCGGTCGCTCGGGTGAGCGATTCGCTGCTCGCGCGCGGCGTCGCGCGTCGACGCTCTCAAGCTCGCATATTTTACCGTACTGTCCATTGTTTAGACATTTGATGGTGTCGTATTACCGGTATACAGCGGCAATTCGACCGCTTGATAGGTCAACAATACCGATATCAAGCATTATTCGGCACATCGGACCGGTCAGTATGTCCTGTTTGCCAGTGGCGTCATTACTGGGCGGGGGACCTACGTCGGGCCATTGACCATCGGCGCCCCAGACCGCATCGTCAGGCCCACCCTTCGCCTTCCGGTCGCCCCCATGGCCTCGCGCCCACTCATCATCCTCGCCGCCGCGCTCGTCGCGGCCGGTTGCGCGTCGGGCACGCCGCCCGCGCCCACCTACCGGACGCTGGTGGTGGACGATCAGGGCGCGCTGAAGACGACCACGCTCCCCGCCGCCAAGCTCACCGTGGCGGCGCCGCTCGCCACCGTGTGGAACGCGCTCGGGCTCGCCTACGACGCGATCGGAGTGGAGCTGACCCTGGTCGACCCGCCGGCGCATCGCGCGGGGAGCGTGTCGTTCATTCGCCGCGGCACGATGAACGGCGAGCCCGTGTCGCACTTCGCCAACTGCGGCAGCGGGATGACCGGGCCGATTGCCGACGCGCGGCGCGTGTATTTCTCGGCGATCACGACGGCCACGGCGGTGGACGCCACGCACACGCAGCTCATGACCGACGTCCACGCGTTCGCCGTGGACGTGTCGGGGAGCAGCAACGACCGGGTGGAGTGCGGGTCGACGGGGGCGCTGGAGCAGCTCCTGTACAAGGCGCTGGAGCAGCGGCTGGGGACCCACTAGCCGGCCCGCGGCGGCGCGCATTCGCGGTCCGTGGCGTATCTTCGGCGGTCGCCCGCTGGCGCGCGCGCTGGCCGCGCCCTCACCGTACACCCCGCGCCCATATGCCTTTCTCGAAGACATCGCCCTCAAGGATGTCGCGCCTGACCGCGCTCCTCGTCGTGACCGGCCTCGTGCTCGTCCGCCCCGCGGCGGCCCAGGGCCCCACCGACGAGATCCAGGTGTACGACGCCGGCATCACGGCGCCGGGGAAGTTCAATCTCACGCTGCACACCAACTTCACCCCGGACGGCCTCGGCGCCGCCGCGTTCCCGGGGGCGATCGTGTCCAACCACTCCTTCGACGGCGGCTTCGAGTGGGCGTACGGGGCCACGCCCTGGCTGGAGCTGGGGCTCTACCTGCCCATCTACAGCGTCACGAGCGCGTACGGCGCCACCGTGGACGGCGGCAAGCTGCGGCTGCTGTTCGTGTCGCCGCACGCCGACGACCGGCGGTTCTTCTACGGCGCAAACTTCGAGTTCAGCTACAACTCGGCCCGCTGGGATGCGCGCCGCTACACGTCGGAGATCCGGCCCATCGTCGGCTGGCATCTCCATCCCTGGGATTTCGTGTTCAACCCCATTCTCGACAATTCGTGGGACGGGGGAGTGGCGGCGCTGGAGTTCGATCCCGCGGCGCGGGTGGCGTACAACATCGACGACCGGTGGGCGGTGGCTGCCGAGGAGTATGCGGGGTTCGGGCCGCTGCGGGAGTTCGCGCCGAGCGGGCAGCAGGTCCAGCAGGCGTGGGCGGTGGTGGACCGCCATGGCGCGCTGGACGTCGAAGCCGGCGTCGGGTTCGGACTCACGGCGGCGTCCGACCGGATGGCGCTCAAGCTGATGTTCTCGCGGGATCTGAACTAGGCGAGGGCGGGAACGACGAAGGCGGGCGACCGTACGCAGTCGTCCGCCTTGAATGTCACAATTCTTTCAATAGCAGGGGTGGGACTCGAACCCACGACCCCGGCATTATGAGTGCAGGGTCTATGCCTGCATTTCTTGCCATTTACCAGAGGGAGAGCGATATTGCGGTGGTGGAGTCTATGCCCTTTTTTATGCCCTCCCACCCTGGCACAGGCCCCCACACACCGATACGGAAAGACATATGCCGCCGCGCGGGCCATACCTCAATGGGAAGCGATACTGGGCCAATCTCCCGGGCCTCGGGCGACGGCCGCTCGTCCCACCGGGGGAGAAGCTGGCGACCGACGACTACGACGTCGCCGCGAAGCTGTACGGCGACGCGATCGCCAGGCTCGAAACCGACCGCCGCAACGCCGGCCTGGGGATCGAGACGTCCAAGGACATCCACCCCGCGACGTACGCGGTCCAGTACCTCGCCGCGCGCAAACAGGAGTGCCGCGAGAATCGGGGGCTGCGCGCGGACGATCCGTTGCCGAAGACAGACAAGGAACGCGTGGATCGCACCTGGTACGCGATCAACCTGTGCCTCAACCGGCCCGCGCTGGCCAAGGTCGGGTCACTGCGGGCGATCACGCGACCCATCGTCGACAAGCTCTCCCAGGACCTGAAGACTTCGGTGCGAACAAAGCAAGGGAACCTCCTGCGCCCCGCGACCGTCCGGCGAATGCTCATGGAGGTGAGCGGCATGCTCACCGCAGCGGTCGCCGACGGGTATCTCGAGACCAACCCTCTCCGAGGGAACAAGAAGGTTCCCAAGCCGAAGCGCCGTACCGCGCTCAACTCGCAGGCATACCTCACCCGGCATGAGGTGCGTGCCCTGCTCGACGCCGTGCGCTACTCCAGCCGTAACCCGTGGGCCGTCGAGCTGGCGACGACGCTCTTCTATACTGGGGGGCGCCTGTCGGAAATCACCGGTCTACTCGTCAGTGACGTCGACTTCACGCAGCGGCGGGTCATCATCCGCGAACGCGAAGAGGACGATCACGACGTGAAGACCGCGGGGTCGCAACGCGAGAGCCCGCTGTGGCCGCGTCTTGCCGCGGTGTTGGAGGCATCGCTCACCCAGGTACCGCGGAATCCGAACGGGCTCCTCTTCCCCGCCCCGGGCACCGAGCTGTTGCCGCTGACCGAGCAGCGCCCAGTGCAACGGCTGCGCGGCACGCTGCGGTCAGCGGCGAATCGCGCCAAGCTGAAGAAGCCAATTGGGCACCATACCGCCCGCCACAGCTACATCTCGGGGAGGCAGGAGATGGTCGAACTCGATGTGCTGGGCGTGGAGCGGCCCGTACCGACGTCATACATCGCTCGGGAAGTCGGACACACGACTGAGGACCAGATCCGAACGACGTACGGCCATCTCCCGCGGACTGGGGTCCGTCAGACGTTGCTCGACTGGGGCGAGCGCGACCGGATACCATACATGAAGCGGTACCGGGCCGAGCGTGCCCGACTCGTTAGGCGTCGCGCCAGGCACGAAGCGCGTCAAGCGGCGAGGGGCCGGCAGTAGCGGCGTCGTCCGCGGCGGGCTTGGGCTGGGGCGGCGTGTAGCGGACGTTGGGGGGGAAGCGCCAGTCGCGGCCGCACCGATAGGCGCCGGGGAAGTAGCCCTTGCGGGCGTACTCCCGGATGGTGGCGACGCACTTCTTCAAACGAGCGGCGAGCTCGTCGGTCGTCAACTCGGCGGGCTCGGTGGCGGTGGCGGCAGAGGGGGAGAGCTGCATCGGGGGCATCCAGCGGATAGAGGGACCCCAGCCTACCGGGACGGCGCTTTGCGTTTCCGCGTGCCGCTGGACAGGCAGGGGGCACCCCGCAGGAAGGCGCACTTCTGGGCCCGGTGGCAAGTGCCCACCGCCGTGGACATCCACGTCTGCAGGTAACTCGCGTTTTGATGCCTTCCTGACGTCTATCCGGGAATAGCGTGATCCCATAGTTCTGTTTGTGTGCCAAATGGCACTATGCTATACTGTAGAGTCCCATCTACGGCAGGACCGGCCGAACACGGCTGGCCCAGCGCGCTATCCCGATGCCCCGAGAAGCCCATGCCCGGCCACCTCGTTCCACGCACCTGGCAGTACGACCCCACCTTGGACGCGCCCGCGGTCTACAAACGCGCGTGCCAATACGAGGCGTTTGTGCCGGACGAGCTGGCGTCGCTGAGCGTGCAACTCGACGCGCAACTCGCCGGCCTGGTCTCGGAGGCGGAGCACGCGATCCGCGTCCTCAACGACGAAGCCGGGCCCGCACTGGATCCCCTGGCCCGCCTGCTATTGAGGACCGAGTCGATCGCCTCGTCGAAGGTTGAGGGGCTGCAGCTCGGGGTCCGCGAACTGGCACGAGCGGAAGCGAAAGCCGAATCGGGGAGCAAGCCGAGCCCCACCGCCATGGAGCTGCTGGCCAACATCGACGCCATGCTCCTCGCCGTGGACGAGGCCGCGACCGTGGAGCGATTCGGAGTGACGGAGATCACCGCCGTTCACCGGCGGCTGCTCGAGCGCGCCCCCCACCAGCATATCGCCGGACACATCCGGACCCAACAGAACTGGATCGGGGGCAACGACTACAATCCGTGCGGCGCGGACTTCATCCCACCCCCCCCCGAGGACCTGGCCCGCCTCCTGGCCGACATCTGCGCGTCGATCAACAACGAGACCCTGTCCCCGCTGGTCCAGGCAGCGCTCGTACACGCCCAGTTCGAGACCGTGCACCCGTTCGATGGTGGGAACGGCCGCACCGGACGCGCCCTCGTGCACGTGGTGCTCCACCGCCGCGGGATTGCCCCGCGCTTCCTGCCGCCCATCAGCGTCGTCTTCGCCGGGTCGCGGGACCGCTACATTGCGGGCCTCACAGCATTCCGCGGCGACGGGGTGGCCGCGTGGATCGAGCACTTCGCGGCCGCGACGGTCAAAGCCGCTCGCCTGGCGCGCGCGTACATCGACGCCGTGCGGGCGATGCAGGAACGGTGGCGACAGCAGCTCCGCGCGACGGACACGGCACCGCGGGCGGATGCAGCGGCATGGACGATCATCGACCTGTTGCCCGCACATCCGATGATCTCGGCCCCGGTTGCCACGGCGGTCACGGGGCGTGCGCGAGGGCGGATCTATGAAGCTATTGAACAGCTGGTCACCGCTGGCGTTCTGCTGCCGCTCTCAGCCGGCCGTAGGAATCGGTGGTGGGAGGCCGTGGGCCTGCTCGATCTGATCGGGCAGGTCGAGGCAGGTGAGGTTCCCCCACCGGCTGCCTGAGGCGGAAGACGCCGCTGCGGCGCGAGAAGGGTCGAAGCTGAGCGGAACCACGACGAGGATACCCGAGAATTCGGGGGCCGCGGCGGGACTCGACTTCGCACGCCATAGCCAGTCGGGGATTTTGAGTCCCCGACACCAGGGTGCCCTTGCCGTTTAGTCATGGCGTGCCCTCCAGGACAAGTCGTGGCGCGCCTTCTACCCGAAGCCGTGGCGCGTTCCTAGGGACCTTACGCCAACCAGGGACCGGTACCGTTGCGACGCGTCCCAGGAGGTGTGCCCTCACATCTATCGCGCCGACGGTTGACGGAGCAAACGTGGCTCTACCCGCGCGCTGCAGGCGGATCCAGACCATCATTCCGCCGGTCTGCTTGGCCGAAATATCAGGGAGGGGGGCCAAGAGCTGCGTGGCGTACACAGCACCGGTGCCGTGATTCCCCCCGGCCCTCGAGACGAACTGGATCGCCGGCGTCTTGACACACCGTGGGGCGGCCCTGTAATGTCCTAAGTATCTTAGGGGGCCTCCGTGACCGACCGCGCGCAGATCCTGCCCGGCACTCTCAATCTCCTCATCCTCAAGGCCGTCTCGCTCGGCCCGCTGCACGGCTACGGAATTCTCCTGCGCGTGGGGCAGATCTCCAAAGGCGCGCTCGCCATCGAGCAGGGAGCGCTCTACCCCGCCCTCTTCCGGCTGGTGGGCAAGGGCTACCTCAAGGCGACGTGGGGCGTTTCCGAGAACAACCAGCGGGCCAAGTACTATGAGCTGACGGCCGCCGGACGGAAGCAGCTGCGCCAGGAGATCGAGGGCTGGGACCGGCTGGTCTCGGCCATCGGCGCCGTGCTCGATGCGCTGCCGGCGGACGCGTGAGCCCGCTCGCGCGCGTTCGCGCGTTCCTGGCGTACGTCTTTCGGCGGTCGCGCGTGGAAGCCGACCTCGAGGAGGAGCTGCGCGCCCACCTGCGCAACCGGGCCCGCGATCTGGAACGCGAGGGCCTCTCCGCCGCCGCCGCCGAGCGCCGGGCCCGCCTGGAGTTCGGCGGCTACCAACGGTACAAGGAGGAGATCCGCGAGGCGCTCGGCACCCGCCTGCTCGGGGAGCTCCGCGGCGACGTTCGGTACGGGCTGCGGCAGCTGCGACGGAGCCCCGCCTTCACCGTGGTCGCCGTGTTGACGCTCGCGCTCGGGATTGGCGTGAACACGGCAGTATTCAGTCTGGTGGACGAGGTCTGGTTCCGCCCACGGCCGGTGGTCCACCCCGAGCGCGTGGTGCGGATCTTCACCAGCACGCCCACCAGCGAGGGCGTCGATCCGCGCGGCCAGAGCACTTATCTCGACTACCACGCCATCGTCGACGGCGCGCCTTCGTTCGCCGGTGTCGCCTTTCTGCAGATGCGCGGGGCGCTGTTCTACGCCAACGGCGAGAGCACTCTGCTGAAGGTCGCGGTCGTGTCCGACAACTTCTTCGACGTGCTCGAGCCAGCGGCGGCCGCTGGGCACACGCTCACCGCCGCGCGGGCGGGCGCGTCCGGCGCCCCGGCTGTGATGCTCAGCTATCCGTTCTGGAACGAGCGGTTTCACGCCGACCCGGCGCTGCCGGGCAGCACCATCGTGCTCAACCGCCAGGCCGTGGTCGTGGCCGGCATCCTGCCGAGCGGCTTCCGCGGCACCGACCCCGTGGTCACGCCAGACGTCTGGATTCCCATGAGCACGTGGACCGTGCTCACCGGGGAGCGTCCCACGGCCGCCACCGGCTGGTCGAACCCGTGGGACGTCTTTGCGCGCCTGCGCCCCGGCGCCACGGTGGCCGGCGCGAACGCCCAGCTGGGCGTGATCGCGGCGCGGCTGGCGCGCGAGCATCCCGAGACCAACGGCGCGCGCCGTATGATCTGTCTGCGCGAGAGCGAGGTGCAGGGCGAGGGGGTGCGCGGCTTCTCGCTCATCCTGCTGGCCATCGGCGGTCTGGTGTTGCTCATCGCGTGCGCCAACGTCGCGTCGCTGTTGATCGCGCGCGCCGAGCACCGCCGCCACGAGTTCGCCACGCGCGCGGCGCTGGGGGCGAGCCGCCGCCGGTTGCTGCGCCAGCTCCTCATCGAGGCGGCCCTGCTCGGGGCGCTGGCGATCGCCGGTGCGCTGCTCATCGGCTGCTCGGTCGACGCGGCGCTGCCGAGCCTGCTGCCGCCGCAGGGTTTCACCACGCCCGTCGACGCTCACATGACGGGGCGCGTGCTCTGGTTCTCCCTGGGCGCCGGGCTGCTGGCGGTGTTCGCCTTTGGCGTCATTCCCGCCCTACAGGCCTCGCGCAGCTCTCCGGCCCGCGTGCTCACCGAGCGGGTGCGCGGCGGCACGTCGCGCGCGGCAGTGCGGAGCGTGCTCGTGGTGGCGCAGATCGCGGTGTCGTTGATGCTTGTGGTCGCCTCCGGCCTGCTGGTGCGCTCGCTGATGAAGGCCGAA
>JAGWRI010000320.1 GCA_028876525.1 Gemmatimonadota bacterium
CGCGCCGAGCGCGCCGCCGCGCAGCGCGTGGTCGTGGCCGCGGCGGCGGTGGCCCACGTCGCCCCGCGCGCCCCGGAGCGAACGCATCCCGACGACGCGCCGCTGGTCGAGCGCCTCCGCGCGTTGCACGCCGCGCTCAACGCCGAGCGCTTCGGCGGCGTCCTGCGCCAGGTGCCGCTCCGGGTTTCGCGTCGCATGAAGTCGCGCCTGGGCCACTACGTCCCCGCCGGCACGCACGGCCGGGTGGAGATCGTGATCAGCCGCCGGCACATCCGCCGCGACGGGTGGACCGACGCGCAGGACACCCTGCTCCACGAAATGGTGCATCAGTGGCAGGACGAGTCCGGCTTGCCCGTGGACCACGGCGGGGCATTCCGGCGGAAGGCGCGGGAGGTGGGCGCCACGCCGGCTGCCCGGCGGGTGGTCGAGCGCCCCCGGAGGGCGCCCCCGGGGCCGGCCGCTCCCGAACGCCGCCTGGCTGGCTGACCCCCGGCGCGGGAGCATAGCTTCAGGCCATGATCTTCCGCGTCCTTCGCGGCCTCGCCGCCGTCCTCCTCCTCGGCGCGGCGCTGTGGGTCGGCGCGCGCGGCCAGGGGCCCGTGCCCCCGCTGGGCCAGCTCCTCGACCCCGTGAACGGCGTCTGGGGACCGGTCACGCACGCGTCCCTCCCCCGCCGAGCCGCGGCCCGCATTCCCGGGCTCTCCGCGCCCGTGGACGTCCGCTACGACGACCGCGGCGTGCCGCACGTGTTCGCGTCGTCGGAACCCGACGCCTACCGCGCGCTGGGGTACGTCGTGGCCCGCGACCGGCTGTTCCAGATGGACCTCCAGACCCACGCCGCCACCGGGCGGCTCACCGAGTGGGCCGGCCGGGCGGCGCTCCCTCTGGACCGCGAAACCCGCGACCTGGGCATGCCGCGCGCCGCGGAGCAGAAGCTCGCCGCGATCGACACGACCACCATGGCCTGGAAGGTCATGGTGGCCTTCGCCGCGGGCGTGAATGCGTACGTCGACGGGCTCCGCCCCTGGCAGGTGCCGATCGAGTACCACCTGCTGGGCGTGCGCCCCAGCCGCTGGCAGCCGATCGACGCCATCCACCTGTTCAACCGCATGGGGTGGACGCTGACCTACCTGCCCGACGAGGCGGCGCGCTACGCGGCCCGGGCGATGGTGGGCGACCAGGCGGCCGACGCGCTCTTCCCGCTCAACTCGGTGATCCAGGAGCCCATCGTCCCGCTGGCCGGGAAGGCGCCGCGGTTCGACTTCACCCGGCTCCCGCCTCCGGGGCGTCCCGACACCGGCGCGGCGCGCGTGGCGTCGCTGCTGCGCAGCGTGAGCCCGCCCGGCGAGCTGGCCGCCGCCGGCGACCGGCGGCACCTGGCGAGCAACAACTGGGCCGTGGCGCCGTCGCGCAGCGCCGACGGACACGCGCTGCTGGCCAACGATCCGCACCTCGACCTGACCCTGCCGAGCATCTGGTACGAGGTGCAGCTCGTGGTGCCGGGCAAGCTCGACGTGTACGGGGTCACCATTCCCGGCGCGCCGGGCGTCGTGCTCGGGTTCAATCGCGACCTCGCGTGGGGGTTCACCAACACCGGGGCCGACGTGCTGGACTTCTATCGCGAGACGGTGGACGACACGCTGCACCCGGCGAAGTACGAGGTGGACGGCGCGTGGAGGCCGCTCGCGCTGCGCGTCGAGCGGTACCTGGGCAAGCACGGCGAGCTGCTCGCGACCGACACGGTGCGCTACACGTATCGAGGTCCCCTCATGCACCGGTTCGGCGCGTGGGTCTCGATGCGATGGACCCTGCTCGAGCCGTCGCGCGAGGTCACGGCCTTCTACCGCGCCGCGCACGACACGTCGACGCGGGAGTTCCTGGACGACATGGCGCAGGGATTCTTCGTGCCGGCGCAGAACGTGCTCGTGGCCGACCGCCGGGGCCACATCGCCATCCGGTCCACGGGGCACTTCCCGATTCGCCCCAGGGGCACCGACGGGCTGGAGATCTTCGACGGGTCCACCACGAGGAGCGACTGGACCGGGTACTGGCCGGTGAGCGCGTACCCGCAGGCGTTCGATCCGAAGCAGGGATACCTCGCGTCGGCCAACCAGCAGCCCGAGGATCCGCGCGCGCAGTTCGCCTACCTCGGCGACGAGCGCGCGTTCGACCCCTGGCGCGCGCTGGACATCAACCGGCTGCTGCGCGCCGACTCGAGCGTGACCGTGGACGACATGCGGCACTTCCAGACGAGCCCGCTGAGCGTGCGCGCCGAGCTGTTCGTGCCGTACTTCCTGAACGCGGCGAAGGGCGCGGTGCCCGACAGCTCGCTCGACCGGGCGGCGGCGATCCTCCGGAACTGGGACGGGCGCTACACCCGCGACAACGTGGGTGCGGTGCTGTTCGAGGAGGCGATGCGCCGCCTGCGCGACAACACCTGGGACGAGCTGCAAGGCCCGTCGGGCGAGCGCGTCGCCACGCCGAGCGACGACATCATGTACGACCTGCTGCAGCAGCCGTACAGCGTGTGGTGGGACACGAAGACCACGCCCGCCGTCGAGGACACGCGCGACATGATCGTCGTGCGCAGCCTGTTGCAGGCGTACGACTCGCTGGTGAAGCGCCTCGGCCCTCCCGGCGCCGGGCGCTGGGCCTGGGACAGCACGGCCCGGGTCAACGTCCGCAATCTGCTCGGCATTCCCGCGTTCTCCGCGTTGGGGCTCATCACCGACGGCGGGCAGGGAACGCTCAATCCGGCGCCGGGGCACAGCATGGGACCGAGCTGGCGCCTCGTGGTGGATCTCGACCCCGCGGGCCTGAAGGCGTGGGACACGTATCCGGGTGGGCAGAGCGGGGACCCCGCCAGCCCGCGCTACGCCGATCGCATCCCGCAGTGGCTCACGGGCGCGCTGAGCCCGGCGCTCTTCCCGGCCAGCGCCGCCGCGCTGCCCGCCGGCCGCACGTCGGCCACGCTGACGCTCGACCCGGAGGCCCGCCGATGACCCGCACCCTGCTGCGCCTGGCGCTCCTCACGGTCGCGTTCGCCCTCGGCACGTACGCGTTCGGATGGTGGGCGGTGCCGGCCGTCGCCGCCGCCTGGGGGCTCATGAACCCGGCGGCGCCCCGGACCGCCGTCCGCGCCGCCACCGCGGCCCTCGTTGCCTGGCTGCTGCTGCTGTTCGTGCCCCAGATCTTCGGCGCGCCCATCGTGCCGTTCGGCATCCGCCTGTCGGCGGCCATGCGGGTTCCGGCATGGGCGCTGTGGACCGCCGAGTGCGCCTTCCCGCTGGCCCTGGCCTGGAGCGCGGCCGCCCTGGCCGCGGCGCTCCGCGGGCCCGACCGGTCCGCTCACTAGATTCCCGCCATGACCACCGACTTCTTCGACATCGACAGCGCGCTCTCGGAAGAGGAGCGCGCCGTGCGCGACAGCGTTCGCCGGTTCGTGGACGAGCGCGTGCTCCCGATCATCGGGCAGCACTACATCGACGGCCACTTCCCGCTCGAGCTGGTGCCCGAGCTGGGAAAGCTGGGGGTGTTCGGCGCCAACCTCCCCGAGGAGTACGGCTGCGCCGGGCTCAACAACGTGGCCTACGGGCTCATCATGCAGGAGCTGGAGCGCGGCGACTCGGGGGTGCGGTCGTTCGCGTCGGTGCAGGGCGCGCTGGCCATGTATCCCATCTACGCCTTTGGCAGCGAGGAGCAGAAGCGGCGGTATCTGCCGAAGATGGCGGCCGGCGAGATCATCGGGTGCTTCGGCCTCACCGAGCCGGACTACGGCTCGAACCCGAGCGGGATGATCACCATGGCCCGCCGCCAGGCGGACGGAACCTGGATCCTGAACGGCGCCAAGATGTGGATCACCAACGGCTCGACGGCGCAGATCGCGGTCGTGTGGGCCAAGACCGACGGCGACCCGGAGGACAAGTCCATCCGCGGGTTCATCGTGCCGCGCGGCACGCGGGGCTTCACGTCGAAGGACCAGAAGGGCAAGCTGTCGCTCCGGGCGAGCGATACCAGCGAGCTGGTGTTCCAGGACGTCCACCTGCCGGCCGACGCGCTCCTGCCCGAGTCGGGCGGGCTCAAGAGCCCCCTCATGTGCCTGACGCAGGCGCGCTACGGAATCGCATGGGGCGCCGTGGGCGCGGCCATGGCGTGCTACGAGGAGGCGCTGTCGTACGCCAAGACCCGCGTGATGTTCGACAAGCCGATTGCCGGGTTCCAGATCCAGCAGGTGCGGCTGGCCGAGATGCTCACCGAGATCGTGAAGGGGCAGCTCGTGTCGCTGCACCTGGGCCGGCTCAAGGATGCGGGGCGCTACACGCCGCAGCAGGTGTCGCTGGCCAAGCGGAACAACGTGAGCATGGCCACCGACATCGCACGCGAGGCGCGCCGCCTGCTGGGCGCCAACGGCATCCTCGCCGAATACGCCGCCATGCGCCACATGGCGAACCTCGAGAGCGTCTACACCTACGAGGGCACCCACGACGTGCACTCGCTGATTCTGGGCCAGGCGGTGACCGGGATCAACGCATTCAAGTGACGCACGACCGCGTTTACAGCTATCTGGCCTGACACGCGGCGAGGGACGGCGCGATCATGCGCCGGCGCTGTGCGTCGCGCCCCACCCCGATCCGGCGGATACCCCATGATGCGCTCCGGGCCCCGCGTGCGTTCCCGCTTCCTTCGCGCAGCCGCGCTCATCGCCGCCGCCTGCGCGGCGGCGGCGTGCGGCGAATCCGCCCCCGCCGGCACGCGACCGGTCGCGGCCCTGAGCCTCCAGCCCGTGCTCGCCCGAAGCGCCGCCGTCGCGCCGGTGAGCGCGAGCCAGATCCACATCGTGATCACCCGGCCGCCGCGCAACACGCCGGTCGTGGACACCACGGTCAGCGTCCCGCCGGGCGCCGACTCCGTGGTCGTCACGCTCGACATCCCGCTCCAGGCCGGCAACGAGCGCCTGTCCGCGTCGCTCGATCTGATTGGCGGCGGCACCGTGCTGTACCACGGCGTGCAGACGATCAGCGTGAAGGCCAACGGCGGGGCGACTGCCGCCGCCGTGACCGTCGCGTACGTCGGGCCGGGCGCGTCCGCGGCGCGGGTGCTCATCGCGCCCGCGGACACCGCGATCCCGGCCACCGCCACGGCGCAATTCTCGGCCACCGTGCTGGACAGCGCCGGCACGGCCCTCGCCAACGCGCCGGTGGTCTGGAACGTGAGCGACCCGACGCTCGGCGCGGTCAGCGCCGGCGGCGCGTTTGCCGGCGCGGGACGCCGCGGAACGGTGCGGATCGTCGCCACCACGTGGAGCGGCGTCGCCGACACCGTGCCGCTCGTGCTCCGGCCGGTGGCCACGCGCCTCGCCATCGTGAGCGGAGACGGACAGTCCGCGCCCGCCGGCTCGCCGCTGCCGCAGCCGGTGGTGGTCGAGGCCGATGCGATCGACGGCCCCGTGGCCGGCGTCGTGCTTCACTTCGCGGCCGCCGCCGCGGGCGCGTCGGTCATTCCCGACTCGGCCGTGACCGACGCCGCCGGGCGGGCGACCGTCCGCGCGGCGCTGGGCTCCGTGGCCGGCACCCAGAGCTTCGCCGTCACCGCGGCCGGCGTGCCCACGGCATCGTTCGGCGCCACGGCCACCGCCGTCGCGACCGCTCTCTCCAAGGTCAGCGGCGACGTGCAGGTCGACAGCGTGGGCGTCACGCTGAATCCGTTCGTGGTCGCGGTCACCGATTCCTTCGGCAACCCGGCGCCGGGCGCGACGGTGAACTGGACGGTGGTGGCCGGCACCGGCTCGCTCTCGGCGGGCACCTCGACCACCGACGCGTCGGGCAAGGCGAGCGTGCTCTACACGCTCAGCAAGACCGTCCGCACCGACAGCGTCCGGGCGACGCTGGCCGGCTCGAAGGCGAGCGTGGTATTCACCGCCGCCTCGTTCCAGCGCGGCGTCGCCGCGCTGGCCGTGATTTCCGGCGACGGCCAATCGGGCGCGGTGGGCACGACGCTGCCGGCCAGCCTCGTCGTCGAAGCCACCGACGCGCTGGGCAACCCCGTGGCCGGCGCCGGCGTGAGCTTCTCCACCGCGTCACCGGGCGCATCCATCGCGCCGTCCACCGCGACCACCGACCCCGCCGGACGGGCGAGCGCCACGCTCACCCTCGGCACCCTGGCGGGGACGTACACCTACGGCGCGGCCAGCGGCAAGGCGGCGGTGAGCGTGAAGGCCGTCGCGACCGCCAGCGTGGCCACGACGCTGCTCAAGATCTCGGGCGACGGCCAGTCCGACACCGCATGCGCCACGCTCAAGAATCCGCTGGTCGTGCAGGCCACCGACGCGTTCGGCAACGGGGTGCCCGGGGCCGGCGTGCTCTGGGCCCAGGTCGGGGGACCGGGAAGCCACAACTCCGCCGCGCTGACCACCGATTCGATCGGCTACTCGGCCATCGCCTATCAGTTGCCCAACACGGCGGGAGTGGATACGCTCACGGCGACCCTCTCCCTCGGCCGGCTGCAGTCGGTGACCTTCGTCGCGACGATCACGACCACGCACTCCGGCGCCTGCCCGGCGCCGAGCGCGGTAAGGGCGTGGGTGAGGCGATGATGCCGCTAGCGGACGGATCCGCGCGTCGGTGAGGCGCGAGGCGCCGTCGGCGAACCGCGTGCCCGACTCGCTCATTCGACGATCGGCCGGCTCGCCGCACCGTTGGTCCGCCCTGCCGTCTACCATCTTTCTTCACACCACCCTATCTTCCATGTGAATCTTTTCACATATGAGGACGGGCCGTGAAAATCGCCGTCTGCATCAAACGCGTCCCCGACATGGAGTCCCGGTTCAAGATCGCCGCCAGCGGCACCGCGATCGACGAGACCGGGCTCAAGTACGACATCAGCGACTTCGACGCGTACGCGGTCGAGGTCGCGCTCCAGATCAACGAGAAGGCGGGCGCCGGCGAGACGACGGTGATCTGCCTCGGGCCCGACGCCGTGCAGGAGACGATCCGCAAGGCGCTGAGCATGGGCGCCGAGAAGGGGGTCCAGCTCAGGGCCGACGCGGTGCCCGCCGACTCGCTGGCCATTGCCCGGGCGCTGGCGGCCGAGCTCAAGGACGGCGGCTACGAGCTGATCCTGTTCGGCAAGCACGCCCTGGACACGATGACCGGCGGCGCGGGCACGATGGCGGCCGAGCTGCTGGGGCTTCCGTGCCTGACGGCGGCGTCGCGCCTCGAGGTGACGGGGGCCAGGGCCACGGCGCGCCGCGAGCTGGAGGGCGCCGCCGAGCTGCTCGAGTTCCCGCTGCCCGCGGTGGTCACGATCGACGAGGGGATCGCGCGCCCGCGCTATCCCTCGCTCAAGGGGATCATGGCGGCGAAGAAGAAGCCGCTAGACGTGAAGCCCGCGCAGCTGGGCAGCGTGCGGGTGTCCGTCGAGAAGATGGAGCTCCCGGCCGAGCGTCCGCCGGGCCGCATCGTCGGCACGGGCCCCGACGCGGTGCCCGAGCTGGTCCGTCTCCTCCAGACCGAAGCGAAGGTGCTCTGATGCCGAACATCCTGGTGGTTGCGGAGACGCGCGGCGGCGAGCTGCGCAAGGTGGCCCTGGAGGCGGTGACGGCGGCGCGAGCGCTGGCCGACGCCGCGGGCGGCGGCGAGGTGCACGCGCTGGCGTTCGGCCCCCCGGGGCTGGCGGGGAAGCTCGGGCCCCTGGCGGCGCACGGCGCCGACCGGGTGATCGCGTGCGAGCACGCGGCCTACGCCAGGGCCGACGGCGAGTCGATGAGCGCCACGATCGCGCTCCGCGCGGCCGGCTTCCCCCTGGTGCTGTTCAGCGCCACGGCACAGGCCCGGGACCTCGCGCCGCGGGTCTGCGTGAAGCTCGATGCCCCGCTGCTGTCCGATTGCCTTACCGTGGCCCTGTCCGGCCAGTCGGTGGTCGCCACGCATTCGACGTACACCGCCAAGCTCGTCGCCACGCTGAAGGCGGGTCCGATGCCGGTGGTGGTGAGCGTGCGGCCCAGCGCCGTCACGCCGGCCGAGAAGGCGCGGCCGCTCAGCGCCGAGACCATCGCTCCGGCTGCCGACCCCGCGGCGTCGCGGGTGAAGGTGACCGACGTCGTGACGAGCGGCGGCGGGAAGATCGACCTGGGCGAGGCGCCGGTAATCGTTTCGGGCGGCCGCGGCCTCAAGGAGAAGGCGAACTTCAAGCTGGTCGAGGAGCTGGCCGGGGCATTCGGCAACGCGGCGGTGGGCGCGACGCGCGCCGTGACCGACGACGGGTGGCGGCCGCACGAGGATCAGATCGGGCAAACGGGGCGCCTGGTGAGCCCCGACCTGTACGTCGCGGTCGGCATCTCGGGGGCGATCCAGCACCTCGCGGGGATGCGCACCTCGCGCACGATCGTCGCGATCAACAAGGATCCCGAGGCGCCGATCTTCAAGGTGGCCGACTACGGGATCGTGGGCGACGCGCTGGAGGTGGTGCCGGCGCTCACCGCCGCGGTGCGCGAGGCGAAGAAGGGCCACTGATCGGGTCGGGTTTCTCGCGCTTGTATTCGGAGCCCGCGGCGGACTAGCTTCCCGCGGGCTCTCGTCTTCACGCTTGCCGGGAGAGATGCGCATGTCGGCGGAACGGCTGATTTTCGTGCTCGTGCTGGCGGTCGCGGCGGGGTTCTTCTCGCTCAACGTGCAGCGTCTGGCGCGGTTCCTGCGGCGCGGCACGGCCGATCCCCGCCTGGATCATCCGGCGCGCCGTGCCTGGAACGTGCTCCGCATCGGCATCGGCCAGTCGAAGATTCTCCGCGATCCCGTGGCGGGCCCGATGCACGCCGGCATCTTCTGGGGCTTCCTGGTGCTCACCGCCGGCACGGTGGAGCTGATCGTCCAGGGCCTCGTGCCCGGATTCACCTACGAGCGGCTGCTCCCGCCGCCGGCCTACGCCGTCTATTCGTTCTCGCAGGACGCGTTCGCGGTGATCGTGCTCGGCGCGGTGGGGTTCGCGTTCTTCCGGCGGCTGGTGCTGCATCCGCGCCGCCTCGACGGCGACCGCACGCACCACGGCGACGCGTACTTCATTCTCGGGATGATCGGCGCGCTGATGGTGACGCTGCTGGCCATGTATGCGTTCCTCGGCGTGTCCGACCCGGCGCTGCTGGGGCCCGAGCGCGTCGTGTCGCGTCCGCTCGCGGCGCTGGTCGCGGGCACGGCGCCGGCCACCGCGGCCGCGCTCGCCCACGGCTTCTGGTGGGCGCACGTGCTGCTCGTGCTGGTGTTCCTCAACTATCTGCCCTACTCCAAGCACCTGCACGTCGTGACGTCGCTGTTCAACGTGTTCTTCTCGAACACGGCCGGTCCCGGGCCGAAGGGCGTGATGCGCCACATGGATCTCGAGGCCGACGTCGAGCAGTTCGGCGCCAGCGACGTCCAGCAGCTCACGTGGAAGAACCTGCTCGACGGCTACACCTGCACCGAGTGCGGACGCTGCACGTCGGTGTGTCCGGCGAACATCACGGGCAAGCCGCTGAGTCCGCGCAAGATCGTGATCAACACGCGGCAGCGGCTGATGGAGTCGGTGGGCGGCCTGGGGCTGCTGGCCGACGGGCAGGGCGACGCCGCGTCGGCCGGGCACCTGCTGCTGGGCGGATACGTCAGCGACGAGGAGCTGTGGTCGTGCACGAGCTGCCGCGCCTGCGTGCAGGAGTGCCCGGTGGCGATCGACCAGCTGGACATCATCAACGAGATGCGGCGCTACCTGGTGCTGTCGGAATCGCGCTTCCCCGACGAACTGCAGCCGGCGTTCGAGTCGCTGGAGCGCAACGGCTCGCCGTGGGCGTTCAGCCCCGCCGACCGCGCGCAGTGGGCCGAGGGGCTCGACGTGCCGACCATGGCCGAGGCGTTCGAGCGGGGGCGGCGGCCGCAGGTGCTCTACTGGGTGGGGTGCATGGGGTCGTTCGACGACCGGGCCAAGAAGACCACGGTCGCGTTCGCGCGCATTCTCAAGGCGTGCGGCATCGACTTCGCCATCCTCGGCCAGGAAGAGAGCTGCCACGGCGACCCGGCGCGCCGCATGGGCAACGAGTACCTCTATCAGATGCTGGCGAAGAACGCCATCGAGACCCTCGACCGCTATCAGGTGCGGACCATCGTGACGGCCTGCCCCCACTGCTTCCACCAGCTGGGCAACGAGTTCCCGCAGCTGGGCGGCATGTACGAGGTGATCCATCACTCGACGTTCATCGAGCGGCTGCTGCAGGAAGGGCGGGTGCCGCTGTCCACCGAGGATGGCGAGGCGCTCGTGGTGGCCTATCACGACTCGTGCTATCTGGGGCGCTACAACGACGTGTACGACGCGCCGCGCGAGACGCTGCGCCGCGCGCTGCCGATCGCCACGCTCGTCGAGCCGTCGCGCCACCATGACCGCGGGCTGTGCTGCGGGGCCGGCGGCGGCCGCATGTGGATGGAGGAGCGCACGGGCAAGCGCATCAACGCCGAGCGAACGGAGGAACTCCTCGCC
>JAGWRI010000321.1 GCA_028876525.1 Gemmatimonadota bacterium
AGTCGCCGCCGCGATTCGGGGCGTGTCGGAGGAAACCACCACCGGCGTGCACCGCCTGTACGAGATGATGCGCGACGGAACGCTGCTGTTTCCGGCCATCAACGTCAACGACTCGGTGACCAAGTCCAAGTTCGACAACATCTACGGCTGCCGGCACTCGGTCATTGACGGGCTCAACCGCGCCACCGACGTGATGCTCGCCGGCAAGGTGGCCGTGGTGTGCGGTTACGGCGAGGTGGGCAAGGGGTGCGCGCAGGCGCTGCGCGGCCAGGGCGCCCGCGTGGTCGTGACGGAGATCGACCCCATCTGCGCGCTGCAGGCGACCATGGAAGGGTTCGAGGTCAACACGGTGGAGCAGATGGTGGAGACGGCGGACGTATTCATCACCGCCACGGGCAACCGCGACATCATCACCGCCGCGCACATGGCGCGGATGAAGGACAAGGCCATCGTGGGCAACATCGGCCATTTCGACAACGAGATCGACATGGCCGGGCTCAAGAAGACCAACGGGATGCAGCGCATCAACATCAAGCCGCAGTACGACGAGTACCGCTTTCCCGACGGGCACAGCGTGATGATTCTGGCCGAGGGGCGGCTGCTGAACCTCGGGTGCGCCACCGGCCATCCCAGTTTCGTAATGTCGGCGAGCTTCACCAACCAGGTGATGGCGCAGATCGAGCTGCACGCCAACAACGGGGCCTACGAGAAGAAGGTGTACGTGCTGCCCAAGCATCTCGACGAGAAGGTGGCGCGGCTGCACCTCGACAAGCTGGGGGTGAAGCTCACCCAGCTCACCCCGGCGCAGGCGGCGTACATCGGGGTGGACGGCCACGGGCCGTACAAGCCGGAGCACTATCGGTACTAGCCGGGCGGCGACGGGAGGCGCCGGTCGTCCCCGCAGCCGCGGGGCGACGCGGCACGGTCGGACGCGCCGGCCAGGTCGGTCCCGGGGCGTGACGCCGCGATCCGATAGCCGCCCCCCGGCGTCCCCGGCGACGTAATCGTGATCGTCCCATTCCGATCGGTGCGGTACCACGGCACGCCGGCCGCCCGGTACGCCGCTTTCGCCTGGTCGTGCATGTGCCCGTAGTCGTTCACAGCGCCGATCGAGAGCACCGCCGCGTCCGGGCGCACGGCGGCCAGGTATGCCGGCGTCACCCCGTTGCAGCTCCCGTGGTGGTCGCCCTTGAGCACATTGGCGCGCATTCCCGGGTCGGCTGCGTATCCCGCGGCGCCCAGGAACCACGCGATCGCCGCCGTTTCGGCGTCGCCCGCCGCCCACATCGTGAACGACGCCGAGTCGGCACCGACGATCTTCACGGGGGCCGAACGGTCGTTCGCGGTCGAGCGCGCGGGATCCGGACGCATCACGTGCAGCACCGCGCCGCCGCGCAGGGTCAGCGTGCAGATGGGCCGCCCGTCGCCGCACGGATCGTCGGTGTCGCGGTAGACGAGCGAGCCTTCCGCCGCGCGAGCGGCCACTGAATCGCGGAGCGCGCGCAGCGACCCGGCGGCCGACGGGTCGGCGTTCTCGAAGAAGTAGCGCACCGTGACGTGACGCGCGGTTTCGAACAGCGCGCGCAATCCCCGGTAGTGATCGGCGTGCGCATGCGTGAGGATCACGATGTCCACCGTGTCGTGGTGCACGCCCAGCGAATCCAGCAGGTGGCCGAATCGCGCCTCGTCGGGGCCCCCGTCGATGATCACGCGGCTCCCGCCGTTGGTGAGGTAGATCGCGTCCCCCTGCCCGACGTCGAGAACGCGGATGGTGAGGGCGTGCGGATCATCCCTCGCCGCACCGGAGGGAGCGCCCCGCGCCGCACAGGCGGCGAGCGCAAAGCCGAGGAGGGCGCTCGATGGGCGCATCGGGGGAGAGTACGACGCGCGCCCGGTCGGGCGGTTCCGTCCTGCTGCGTGCCCAACCGTTTCGACGCAGATTTCCGGGGCCTGCCGTTCTCTCGAACCTGGTCCCCCCATGACCGCGCTCACCTCCCCCGACCTCTGGATCGGTCTCGTCACCCTCACGGCGCTCGAGATCGTCCTCGGCATCGACAACGTCATCTTCATCGCGATCCTCGCCGGCCGGGTGCCGGCCGAGAAGCAGTCGCGCACCCGGCGGCTGGGGCTGATCGGAGCGCTCGTCACCCGCCTCGCCCTGCTGGCGAGCATCGTCTGGATCGTGCGCCTGACGCGGCCGCTGTTCGCGGTGCTCGGCGTGGAGTTCAGCGGGCGCGGCCTCATCCTGCTGGGCGGCGGGCTGTTCCTGATCGCCAAGGCCACGTCGGAGATTCACGGCAAGCTGGACGAGGCGCGCGGCGCGGTGCGGGCCCCCGGGGGCGCGGCCACGGTGCCGGCGGTCGTCGCGCAGATCATGCTGCTCGACATCGTGTTCTCGTTCGATTCCGTGATCACGGCCGTGGGCATGGTGGATCACATCGGCGTCATGATCGCCGCCACGCTGCTCGCCCTGGGCGTCATGCTGCTCGCCGCCGACGCGATCGCCGAGTTCGTGGAGCGGCATCCCAGCATCAAGGTGCTGGCGTTGACCTTCCTCGTGCTCATCGGCACCAACCTCGTGGCCGAGGGGGTGGGACAGCACATCCCCAAGGGCTATACGTATTTCGCCATGGCGTTCTCGTTCGCGGTGGAGATGATCAATCTGCGGGTCGGGCGGGGCGCCCGCTCGGCGCCGCCCGGACCCGCCGCCGGGCAGTCGGTGGCGTCCTGACGGCTCAGCACTCGTTCAGCGGGCGTTCAGCCACCACGGCGATACTGCCCAGATGGCTTCACGACTGGACTATCGGCTGCTGCTCCCCGCGTTGCTGTTCGCGGCTCCCGTGTGCGCCCGTGCCCAGGCCGCGGCGCCGGGCCCCACGCACGGCGAGGGGTCCGGTACGAGTTGGATTCCGGCGGCGGTGGCGCTGCCCGGGCGAGACTGGACGACCGGCGGTTGGAGCATGATGCTTCACGGCCTCGCCACGGCGCAGTGGGACCGCCAGGACGGGCGCCGCGGCAATTCCCAGCTCGGGAGCATCAACTGGGGAATGATCATGGGCGGGCACCCGCTGGCCGGCGGCCAGCTCACGCTGCGCGGAATGGCCAGCCTCGACGTGCTGGGCGTGACGCCGCGCGGCTACCCGCTGCTCCTGCAATCCGGCGAGAGCTACAACGGCCAGCCGCTCCACGACCGGCAGCACCCGCACGACGTCCTCATGGAAGCGGGCGCGCTCTACGACCGTCCCCTGGCCGGCCCGGTGAGCGTCGAGTTCTACGCCGCGCCGGTCGGCGAGCCCGCGCTCGGCCCGACGGCGTTCATGCACCGGCCTTCCGCCATGGACAACCCGACGGCCCCGATCGGCCATCACTGGCAGGACGCCACCCACATATCGTACGGCGTGGTCACGGCCGGTGTGTTCACCCCCCGGTGGAAGATCGAGGGGTCGGCGTTCAACGGACGCGAGCCCGATCAGAATCGCTGGAACATCGATCCCGTGCGGCTGGATTCGTACGCGGGGCGCGTCAGCTACGCGCCCACCGCCGAGTGGACCGCCAGCGCGAGCTACGGATTCCTGGCCAGTCCGGATGCCCTGCACCCGCAACAGTCCCAGCATCGGATCACCGGGTCGCTCATGCGCAGCATCGCTCTCGGCAACGGCGGAACGTGGGCGAGCACGGCGATCTGGGGCGCCAACGCGTACTCGGGCGTGTCCGGCCTGGCCAGCAGCCTGCTCGTCGAATCGGAGGCCGTGCTCGGCAGCCGCAACTCGGTGTTCGGCCGCGCCGAGTTCGTGCAGAAGAACTCCGACGACCTGGCGCTCGATCCGGCCGCGCTCGGCGTCTCGGCAACGCACTTGTTCCCGGTGGCCGCGGTCTCGGCCGGCTACGTGCGTGAGTTCGCCAACTGGACGCACGCCACGCTCGGCCTGGGCGCCATGGCGACGGTGAACTTCGTACCCGTGGGCCTGGAGCGGAGCTACGGCTCGCGCACGCCCGTCGGGTTTCTGGTGTTCTTCAGGCTGCGGCCGTTGGCCTCGGCCATGGCGGGGATGCAGATGCACGGCATGATGCCCGGCGGAATGATGCCGAATGCGCGCTGATCGGGTCTGGCGCGTTGCGCGGATTGCCGGCGCCCTGGCCTTTGTGGCCGCGGTGATCGGTGCGGCCGCGATCTACCTCGGCGTGTACGACGTGGCGGCCGACGTTCCCCACACGCGCCCGGTGCTCTGGCTGCTCGGCGTCGCGCGGGATCGCTCGATCGCGGTGCGGGCGCGCGACGTTCGGGTGCCGGCCGATCTGCTGGACACGGCGCGCATTTTGGCGGGCGCCGGTCTCTACGACGACATGTGCAGCAGCTGCCACCTGGCGCCGGGCATGGAACGGACGGAGATCAGCCGGGGCCTCTACCCGCCCGCGCCCGAGCTGGATCGACGCCGCGACCTGACGCCGGCGCAGTCGTTCTGGATCATCAAGCACGGAATGAAGATGACGGGCATGGCCGCGTGGGGCAGAACGCACAGCGACACGCTGATCTGGGACATGGTGGCCTTCCTGCAGCGGCTGCCCGCGCTGTCGCCGGATCAGTACCGCTCGCTCGTGAAGAGCGCGCCCGCGAACCACGACATGATGATGAGGGGTCAGGCGGCGCGCTGAGGCGCCGCCCGACCGATTCGCTCATGCCGTCGTGAAGGTGAAGATCATCCCGTACGTTCCGGTGCCGGGGGTCTGCCACCCGGCCCCCATTTCGGACCCGCCCATCATGCCGCCGCTCATCATCTGACCGGTTGCCGCCTGTCCGCCGAACTGCGGGCACCGGCTCAGGTCCGCGGCGCGGCCGCCGCTGTCCATCATGCCGCCTCCGAGATGGAGCACGTACGTCGAGTGCGCGGCGAGGGGAGCGTTCGGGGTGAACGTGAGGCGGGTGGAATCGGTGGACCAGGTGGCGTGCCCCGCAACGGCGGCTCCGGTGGCCGTGCCTTCGTGCAGCGAGACGTACATTTCAGATCCGGCGCGCATGGCGTGGGAGAACGTGATGACGATGGGTCCCGACGTGCCGACGTTCATGGCGCCGCCGGCGGGGCTCACCGAAGTCACCTGCGCGGCGGCCGACGGGCCGGTCGGAGCGGTCGGCGACGACGACGCGCCGCACGCCGAGAGACCGAAGGAAGCGCCGGCAGCCAGGAGAATGAATCGCGTTGCGGTTGACATTGGTGGTCTCTTGAGAGTGTCGTTCGCGTTCTGCGGGCTGTTCCCGCGGCGTGCCCGACCGACGACGTCGTTACGCGAACGCGAATTTTCCGCGTTGCAGTACGGCGCACAGTCGGGGAACGTGCCAAAGCGTGTCCGGCAATCGCACGAGCGGCACGCGTGCGAGCCGGTGCCGTGGGGTATTCGGCACCGTTTGCTCAGCGCGCATTCAGCCGGCCTTCAGCTTGACGCCGGGACTGTCAGGCGACATTTGACCATGGAGCATGGTGGAGTCTGCGCGGTGGCGCGTGCCATCGGCCGGCGCCCGAAACGATCGGAGGTCGTTTCATGCAGCGCATTCTGGTGATTGACGACGACCTGGCGGTGACGAGCGTGCTCAAGCGCGGCCTGGCGTACGAGGGCTTCGCCGTGGACACGGCCGCCACCGGCGCGCAGGGACTCGCCATCGCGCGCGATCGGGTGCCGGACCTCGTGATCCTCGACGTGATGCTGCCGGGACTCGACGGATTCGACGTGCTCACCCGCCTTCGCGAGGCGGACGAACGCCTGCCGGTGCTGATGTTGACGGCGCGCGACGCGCCGGCGGATCAGGTCATGGGCCTCGAAGCCGGCGCGGACGACTACCTGGTGAAGCCGTTCACGTTCGACGTTCTGGTGGCGCACGTTCGGGCGTTGCTCCGCCGCCACGACTCCGATCGCGCCCAGGTGCTGCGCTTCGCCGACCTCACGCTCGACACCGGTACGAGGCGCGCCCGGCGCGGCGCCCGCGACATTGACCTGACCACCACCGAATACGAGGTGCTGCGGCAATTCCTGCTCCACCCCCGGCGCGTGCTCGCCAAGCACACGCTCATGGATCGCGTGTGGGGCTACGACCTCGAAAGCGGCTCCAATCTGCTCGAAGTGTACGTCAGGCAGCTCCGGCAGAAGCTCGAAGGCCCCGGCCACGAGACCCGCCTGCTCCACACGATCCGCGGCGCCGGCTACGTGCTGCGCGAGCCATGATCCGGACCATCCGGTTCCGGCTGGCCGCGTGGCACGCCGCGCTGACGGGCGCCGTGGTGATCGTCGTGTGCGGCTACGCCTACGCGGTGCACGCCCGCGCGCACTACGATCAGGCCGATCAACTGCTGGCCGACGCGGCGCATCACGTGGCCGAAGAGCTGTCCGCGGCCCGCTCCGTCGCGGACGAACGGTCCGTGTTGCTCGCCGCACGCGTCCTGGATTCGCGCATGCGGATCTACGGGGCGGACGGCCGCCTGCGACTCGGACTCGACGCCGAGCTGCCGTTCGCCGACCCGCGTGCGCTCGGGCGTCCCGAGCGGTCCCCGTTCGGATGGTTGCCGGCGCTGGCCCCATCGCTGCATCACGTGCACGACGCGTCGGGACGCTACGACGTGACGCGCGACGCCGGCGGCGAACGCTGGCGGCTGTTCGGCCTGCCTCTGCCGGGTGGCCGGCTGCTGGTGGCGGCGTCGCCCCTGGGTCAGATCGACGAGTCCGTGGCCGAGTTCGCGCGCCTCATGGCGATCATGGCCGTGGTGGGCAGCGCGCTGAGCTTCGCCGCCGGGTGGCTGCTGGCCGGGCGCGCGCTGCGCCCCGTGGCGGCGATGCGCGAAACCGCCGACACCATCGCCCGATCGCGGGAGCTCTCACGGCGAATCGACGTTCCCGCTACGGACGACGAACTCTCGCGCCTCGCCAGCACGTTCAATCGCATGCTGGGCAGCCTCGAGGAGGCATATCTCGCCCAGCAGCGGTTCGTGAGCGATGCCTCGCACGAGTTGCGGGCGCCCCTCACCGTCATTCAGGCCAACCTGGACCTGTTGCGGCGCGCCGAGCGAATGCCCGTCGATGACCGCTCCCGCGCGGTGGAGGAGGCGTTCGCCGAGGCGACGCGCATGACGCGGCTGGTCGCCGATCTGCTCGCGCTCGCGCGCGCCGATGCCGGCGTCCCACTTCGGCGTGTGCCGGTGGAGCTGGACCGCGTGCTGGTCGACGTGGTGGCCGACGCGCGCCACATGACGCGCGGCCACGAGCTCGTCGTGGGCGGGGTGGAGCCGGCCGCGATGTCCGGCGATCCGGATCGTCTGCGGCAGCTGCTGCTCAATCTCATGGACAACGCCATCCGCTACACGCCGCCGCCGGGTCGCGTGACGATCGCCCTGCGCACCGACGGCGGGTGGGCCGACATCACCGTTCGCGACAGCGGCGTCGGGATCGCGGAAGACGCGCTTCCGCACGTATTCGAGCGATTCTACCGCGGGGACCGGGCGCGGGCGCGGGATCCTGGCGGCACCGGGCTCGGCCTTCCCATTGCGCGTTGGGTGGCCGAGCAGCATGGCGGCACGCTGGAACTGGAGAGCGAGCTCGGACGGGGAACGGTCGCGCGGGTGCGGCTGCCGCTCGCCGACGTGCCGCCCGTGTCCGCGGCCATCTAGGGGCCAACGGCGCGGCGCCCATGCCGCGCCCACAGCAGGTACACCGGCACCCCTGCCAGCATGATCAGCACGCCCACCCCGGACGCCCCCGGGAACTGGAGAATCGTGCTCAGCGCCAGCCCCCAGAACGCCGCCACGAACACCAGCGTCGTCCACGGGTGCCCCGGCATGCGCATGGTCACGGCGCCCATGCCCGCGGCGTCGCCTCCGCGCGCCGTTTCGCGCCGGCGCAGCACGAGCAGCGCCGCCCCCGTGAGCCCGAAGAACACGGCATCCATCGAGACCACGTAGTTCAGGATCTGGTCGTACTTTCCCGACACGGCGATCACCGCCGCCCACACGCCCTGCAGCGCGATCGCCACGGTGGGCACCCGCGAGCGCGGATCCAGCCATCCGACCTTCCTGAAGAACACGCCGTCCCGGGCCATCGCGTAGTACACGCGCGGCGCGGTGAGCATCCCCTGGCTCAGGAACCCGATCGTCGAGACGGCGATCCCCGCGGCGAGCAACCGGGCCCCCGTGGCGCCCAGCGCGAGCCGCATCACCGCCGAGGCCGGCGTGGTCGTGGCCGCCAGGCCGGCGGTGCCCAGCGCGTGCAGACACACGACGTTCACCGCCAGGTACAGCACGATCACGCCGATCACGCCAATGAGCAGTCCGCGCGGCAGGTCGCGCGTGGGATTCTTCAGCTCGCCGCTCACGAAGCTCGACGTCTGCCACCCGCCGTAGGCGAACAACACGGGCACCATCGCCGCCGCGAAGGCGATCCACACCGGCTTGTCGCCGCCGGGCGCCACTGCGGCCGTTGCGGCGCTCGCCGCCGGCGCCAGGAACCCGATGGTCACCAGCGCCAGCACCGCCGCGATCTTGGTCACCATCAGCGCGCTCTGCACGTTGCTCCCCGATCGCACGCCGAAGCAGTTCACCACGGTGAGCACTGCGAGCGCAAGCACGGCCAGCCACGCGCTGGACATGCCGACGCCGGTCAGCTCGCGGAAATAGTTCGCGAACGTGACGGCCACCGCCGCCATGCCACCGGTCTGCGTCACGAGCAGCAGCCCCCATCCATATAGAAACGCCACCATGGGATGGAACGCGTCGCGCAGGTACGCGTACTGTCCGCCCACCTGCGGCCGGAGCTGCGCCAGCTCGGCGTACACGAACGCGCCGCCGAGCGCGATGGCGCCGCCCACGATCCACGCGCCCAGGATGAGGCCCGGCGTGTGCACGGCCCGCGCCACGACCGACGGATTCATGAAGATCCCGGCGCCGATGATGCCGCCCATCACGATCATCGTGGCGTCGAATGCGCCGAGCCGCCGCGCCAGCTGGGGTGCTTCGGGGGTCTGGGACATGGCGCCAAAGATGCTCGCCGGGGACTGGCCTGCCAGGGGCACGCCGGGCGGCAGGCCCCCCGTTCGAACGCTTTCCCCGTCCCGCGTGTCTATTCACCGGCGCCCTGTGACCCTACCCCGCCCCTCCATCCCCGCCCCGAGTCAGCGGGCGACTGAGCGCACGCTCATTCGCCGCGTGCTCGACGGCGACCGGCCGGCCGCGCGCGAGCTGTACGACGCGCACGTGGACCGCGTCTTTCGCCTGGCCTTCCGCCTGGTCGGCGACGAGGACCGGGCGCGGGAGTTGACCCAGGAGACGTTCATCCGCGCCTTCGACCAGCTCCGCCGCTTCCGCGGAGATTCGGCCCTCGCCACCTGGCTCTACCGGATCACGGTCACGGTGTCGTCCAACCTCCGGCGAAAGTACCAGCGCCGCGACCGCGAGACCGACCTCGACGCGGTGGCCGGCGTGGGCGCCGATCCCGCCCCCCGCGCCGACCCCGATCTCCGGGACCGGATGCACGCCGCGATCGACCGGCTTCCCGAGATCTATCGAACGACTTTCGTAATGCACGATGTCGAAGGATATACCCACGCCGAGATCGCCCAGGTCCTGGGCGTCGCGGAGGGCACGAGCAAGAGCAGGCTGTTCATCGCGCGGGGGATGCTGCGCCAGGCCCTCGCCCCGTTCATGAAGGAGTAGGCCATGCAGGACGATCACTTCGAACCTAAGTACCACGAGGCCGCGCGGCGCTACCACGAGCCGCCCGCGCTCGACAACGACACGCGCGATCGCATGTGGGCGGGCATCGAGACCGCCACGTCCACCCATCGCGCACCGCGGCGTTACCGCGTGCCGCAGTGGCTCGGCCTCGCCGCCGCCATCGTGGTGGGCATCGCCATCGGCCGGTTCACGCCCCTCGACCGACTGCTGCACCCCGCCCCGGCGGCGCCGCTCACACCTGCGGCGTCCGTCGCCGCATCGGCGCCGGCCAAACTGCCGCTGCCCGCCGTGTACGAACCCACCACGTCCCAGTACCTGGATCAGACCGCCGCGCTCCTGGTCTCGCTCCCCAGCGAGGCGGGTTCCGGCCGGCCCGACAAGCAGTTCATGGCCCGCGCCACGAACCTGCTGCTCACCACGCGGCTCCTGCTCGATTCGCCGGCCGCGCAGGACGCCAAGCTGCACGGACTGCTCGACGATCTCGAGGTCGTGCTGGCCCAGATCGTGAGGCTGCAGGACGAGCAGAATCACACCGATCTCGACCTCATCAACCAGGCTCTGGAGCAGCACGACGTACTGCCGCGGCTGCGCACCGCCGCCGCCGACCTTTCCGCCGACTGAGGACTCGCCCCCATGAAATTCGCCGTTCTTGTCTCGTCGCTTGCCTTCGCCGCCTCGGCGCTCGCGGCCCAGCAGCCCCCGGCGCGGCCGCGCCCCTTGCCCGCCCCGCGGCCGATGCCGGCGCCCAGTCCGGATCTCTGGGACCTCGCGCCCAACATCTCGCTCAACCTGGATCAAAATCTCCAGATGGACCTCCAGTCCCGGCTGGGCGACCTCCAGCTCCGCTCGCAGGACATCGCCGAGCGGGCGCAGGAGCAGGCCCAGCGCGCCCTGGCGCGCCTTGACGTGGGCCGCCTGCGCAACTTCGCCTCGAGCGAGGCGCTCGACGCGATGCGCAACTTCGACCGCTCGGGGATGGGCGACGCGTTCGCAGGCGAGGCATTCGCGCACACGCCTCGCGCCCCGTGGGCGCAGGGCGACCCGGCCGACTCGCTCTACCGCGCGGCCCGCGAAGCGTTCAATCGCGGCGACTGGCGGCAGTCGTCCGACCTTTTCTCCCAGGTCGTGCACAAGTATCCGAACTCGGCGTACGTGGCCGACTGCGCGTACTTCGAGGCGTTCTCGCGCTACCGCATCGGCACCACCGACGAACTGCACCAGGCGCTCGCGCTGCTCGCCGACCAGAACGGCCCCGCGACGCGCAGCTCCCGGAAGGCCGACGCCGCCGCGCTCGCGGCGCGCATTCGCGGGGCGCTGGCCGCCCGCGGCGATGCCCAGGCGGCGGCCCAGATCGCGCGGGAGGCCCAGAAGAACGGCGGCTGCGACCGCGAGGACATGAGCGTCAGGGCCGAGGCGCTGAACGCGCTGGGCCAGATGGATCCCGCCGCGGCCACGCCGCTTTTGCGCCGCGTGCTCGCGCGCACCGACAGCTGCTCCACACAGCTCAAGCGATCGGCGCTGTTCATGCTCGTTCGGCAGGGCGACACCGTGGCCACGAACACGCTGATCTCCGTGGCGACCGACGAGAAGGAGGATCCCGGGCTTCGGACCGATGCCATCACCTTTCTGGCCCGGATGCCGGGCGAGCAGGCGCTCTCCACCATAGAGTCCCTCGTCAAGTCGAGCACCGACGACCGCGTGCAGCGGGCCGCGATTCTGGCGCTGGCGCAGAACGACAGCCCGCAGGCTCGTCAGGCGATTCGCGCGCTCATCGAACGGAGTGACGTGTCGGAGTCGCTGCGATCAGACGCGATCATGTTCTTAGGCGGCAATAGCGCCTCGTCGGACGATGCCGCGTACCTCCGCGCGCTCTATCCCAAGCTCCCCAGCGAGCGGCTGAAGCGCGCCGCGCTGATGGCCCTGGCGCGCGTCGGCGGCTCGGTGAACGTGCAGTTCCTGCTCGCCGTGGCCCGGAATCAGAGCGAGTCGAGCGAGGTCCGCGGGGCGGCCATCGAAGCCGTCGGCCGGCTGTCCGACGTCCCGGTGTCGGATCTGACCGGCCTCTACGACGCCGCCGATTCGCGGAATCTCCGCGTGCAGATCATCGCCGCGCTGGGGCAGCGCAATGACTCCGCGGCCACCGACAAGCTCATGGACGTCGCGAAGAACGGCACCGATCCCAGCGTTCGCCGCTTCGCGATCGACGCGCTGTCGCGCCGACGCGACGATCCGCGCGTCACCAAGTTCCTCGCCGACCTGGTGGGCCGGTGAGCGCCGGGCGGCGGTATCTCGCGGCCGCACTGGCCGGACTCGGCGCCGTGATCCCGAGCGGCGCCGGTGCGCAATCGCTCGCCGACCGCGTCGCGCACGCGGCCGGCGAGCGCGTCCAGTTCAGCTACGCCACGCGGCCCGGCGTCTGCGGCGATGGCCGGGCGTACGTCCATGTGGGCGACGACGGCGTGAACGAGTTCTACGGGTCGTACGGCGGCTTCACCGCCGAGCCGTGCGTGCACGGCCCGGCGCGGGTCGTGCTCGACCGCGCGGACGGCGAGATCGTCGCGCTTCGCGTGTACGTCGGGCCGCCGGCGTCCGACGGTGCCACCGACCTCGGCGCGGTTGCGGCCCGCGATGCCGCGGGATATCTGCTGCAGCTCGCGTCGTCCGCGCAGGGTGCCGTGGCGCGCAACGCCCTCCTCCCCGCCATGCTCGCCGACAGCGTGGACAATCAGAGCGCGCTCGCGACCATCGCCCGTGACCGCGCGCGGGCGCAGGATGTGCGCCGCGCCGCGATCGCGTGGCTGGGTCGCGATGCCACCGACGCCGGACAAGCCGTGCGGACGCTGATCGCGATCGCCAACGACGATGCCGACGGACGTTCGGTGCGCCAGAGCGCGCTGAGCGCGCTCGCCCGCGCGCCCGACGGCGCCGGGATTCAGACGCTCATCCGCCTGGCCGGCGATTCGACCGGCGGGTGGCTGGGGCGAACCGCGCTGCAGGTCGTGGCGGCGTCGGGCGACCCCCGCTCTCGCGACTTCCTGCGCGGCCTCGTACGCGCCGCGGCGCTCCCGGACCAGGCACTCGCCGTGGCCATCCGCAGCTTTGGCTCGCAGTACGCGAGTGCGGCCGACGTCGCCGTCATTCGCGACGTGTGGCCCAAACTCGCCGGTGACCGCGCTCAGGGCGCCGCGATTGCGGCGGCGGCGCAGTTCGGCGGGGCCGAGAACGTGCGCTGGCTCATGGCCCTGGCCGGCGACATGGGGACCACGTCCAGCGTGCGGCGCCGTGCCCTCGACGGCGCGGTGGAAGCCGGAGTTCCGACGTCCGATCTGGTGGCGATGTACGATCGCGTGACCGATCCGCAACTGCAGGACGCGCTCGTCTCGGCGCTGGCCCGGGCCGACGATCGCGCCGCGACCGACAAGCTCATCGCGATCGCGAAGCAGGATGAGAACGCGGCGGCGCGGCGGCGGGCGGTGGACGCCTTGGGGCGGCTGTCCGATCCGCGGGCGCGGCAGGCGCTCGAGTCGCTGGTGGATCGGCGGCCGTAGGGGCCGCCGCATCGTTCGGGTCGAGACCCGCAAGCGCTGTGGCCAAGGCGGGGCGCTTGCGGATCTCGCGAAGTACGAGCCGGCCCCCGCCGCCGATTCGACCCCGCGCCACGCTCCCGGTAGCGTGACGAACCCGGAACGATCTGCGGCACACGCGCACCGCGCGCGCCACGTCGTCCTGCATGCCTACTACAATTGTCGTTTGTTCGCCGGAACACAAGATGGTTCCTTCAATCCTCGTCCGGCGCGTAATCGCTCGCCGACCATCGGCCGCGCTCGAAGCGCGTCGCGTCGCGGTCGGCGAAGAATGGCGGCGCGGCGCACGCCGCGAGCAGCGCCACATACGGCCACGGCGACGCCATCCCCTCGCTGTACAGCTCCCACACCCGGCGCAGCAGCAGCGCGAGCACGATCGGAATCGCCGCCGCAATGGCCAGGCGCAGTCGCCGGTTGCGCCGCGCCGGATACGGGTTGGGCTGGCACGGGGCGATCCCCTTGGGCGCCTGCGGACGATCGGTGAGCTTGAACGCGTGCGCGATCATTCCGGGTTCCACATAGTGCCCCAGCGTCCACACCGTCGCGGCCGGGGTGACCTCCTCGGCCAGCATGCGCGGCGGCGCCACGAATTCGCGCATCGTGAACCGGTCGCCGCTCCGGATCTCCCACGGGAACTCGCCAAGGATGAACTCGGTGGTCACCGTCGTCGTGCGGAAGTGCTGGAACGTCGTGCCGTCGAACGTCACGTACGGCTGCCGACCGCTCACCAGCTCCGACGGTGCGATGCGGCTCACCGTGAAATCGCACCAGTGACCGTCGTACTCCATCAGGTGGCGGTACCCCTTGTACGGGTTCCACAGGGTGTACACGCGCCAGTAGTACTCGGTCTGGTCCTGGCGCACCGTGCGCACCTGGAACCCGCTCACCTCGTACGCGTCGCCGCGCAGCATGCCCCGCGTGCCGAGCGCGATCTCCGGGGCAAAGCGCATCTGCGCCTGGTACTGCTGCAGCACCCGGAGCTGCTGGTCGCGCGAGTCCAGGACCGCGTGGCACGACGGGCACACCACCGTCTGCGTCTGCTGCAGCGCGTGGATCGTGATTGCCGCGCCGCAGTTGGGGCATGCGAGCCCCGCTACGCCGGGCGCGGCCATCCTTCGATTTCCCGGAGGTTGTCGAGCTGCAGCGCGTCGAACGCGGTCCATTCCCCGAGCAGTAATGCGGGCGGCTGGCCGCGGTAGTCGAGCGTCGCGATGTGACCGTCGTTCGCGTCCAGTTGGGCGAGCGTTGCCTCGCGCCGGTCCCACGTGGTGAACGGCAGCTCGCCTTCCGCGGCCGCGTACTGCGCCGACGTCACCGACATGAGCTTGTAGATGCGGTGGTCCCAGGCGAAGTTCGCGCCAGGGTGGAGCTTGTCCAGCGGCGGCGTCTCCTGGCCCCCGGTCGCCACCGCGAAGGCGTATTCCCCCCGTGCGTCGCTCAGCCAGGCGCTGGTGTCGCCCTCGCCGGCGTCATCGAACCGCACGTGCCATTCGTTCCACGAGCCGCGGTCGTAGCCGTACACCACGCGCCCCACCACCGTGAATCGGCGGTTGTGGAACGCGCCGGTGGTCCCCAGCCGGATGGGCGAGCTGGTGGCCGGCATGTCGCCCACCGTGCCCACCCGTTTCAGGTCCATCTGGTCGCGGATCAGCACCGACTGGCAGTACGGGCAGGTGGTCTGCACCGCCTGCGACCAGGCGAAACGGATCGCCGCCCCGCAATTCGGGCAGGTCGTGGCCGCGGCCGTCATCGTGCGCCAGAAATGAGAGCGGCGCTCACCCCTGCGCGCCGCCGCACTCGGGGCAGAACTTCGCCGTTTTCGGAATCGGCTTGCCGCACGACACGCAGAACTTGGTCTCCGCCCCCACTGCCGGAGCGGCCGCACCGGCCGCGGCTGCCGCACCGCCCACCGCCTCGGCCATCGCCTTGCCCATCGCCATCCCGGCCCCCAGTCCGGCACCCAGCCCGGCCCCGCCCCCCTGGTTCGCCGCCGCGATCGGCATGGACTGCGCCACCTGGTACTGCGTGTACTGCTGCATGTTGCCCACCATGTTCATGCCGATGCGCTCGTCGAGCTTCTGCTGCAGCTCGTCGGGCAGCGAGAGGCTCTCGACCGCGAACTGATCGAGGGTCAGGCCGAAGTCGCCGAACGCCGGCGCCAGCCCCTGTTTGAGCTTGTCGGCCAGCAGCCCCTGGTTGGCGGCCATGTCCAGGAAGGGCACGCCGCTCTGCGCGAACGCGTCGGCGAACCGGGCCAGGATCGTGTTGCGGAGCTGCCCCTCGAGATCGCCCACCGAGTAGATCTCTCGCGTGCCGCTCAGCTTCTGGTGGAATTTCAGCGGCTCCACGATGTGGTACGTGTAGATGCCGAAGCCACGCAGCCGCACCATGCCGAAATCCTTGTCGCGGATGGTGATCGGCTGCTGCGTGCCCCACTTCTGGTCGGTCTGCACTCGCGCCGAGAAGAAGTACACGTCGGACTTGAAGGGCGACTGGAACAGCTTGTCCCAGTTCATGAGGTTCGTGAGCAGGGGAAGTGTGCGCGTCTCGAGCTTGTAGAGCCCCGGCCCGAAGGTGTCGGCCGCCTTGCCCTCGTTCACGAATAGCGCCATCTGCGATTCGCGCACCGTGAGCTGCGCCCCGTACTGGATTTCCATGTCCTGCATGGGATATCGGTAGGCCAGCGTCCCGTCGCCATCCTCGGTCCACTGGATGACGTCGATGAACTGCTTTTTGAGAAATTCGCCCAGCGACATGGGAAGAACTCCGGCCAAGAGAGAGCGCGAGTGGTCGCGGCGGCGGGGCCGCGCGTAGTGCCACATTATAGAAGAAGCCGGCGTGTGGGCGTAACGCAAAGACGCGACGCCACGCGGCCAGATTGACCGAAAATCTGTCGCAGGACGAGACACAGGACCTCCGTCCGGCGCCAGAACCTGGGGGGGAGGCGGGACAACGCCCCCCCACCGCCGCGCATCGAACGGTGGAGCGACCGGCGCCTGGCCCCAGGGCTGGAACTTCGTTCCGGCGCTCAACATTCGCGCATCGGCTCCCGTATAACGTATTGTCTCGTTCCACGCGGGCCCGTCCGGACCTGCCAGGCCCGGTCTGCCCGGGCGCCTTCCCTGCACCTTCACCGGATATCTCATGCAACGCTCCCGGCTCCTTCCCGTCCTTGCCGGAGCCCTCATCGCCGTGGCCTCGACGGCTCCGGCGCAAACCGTGGACTCCGCAACCATCGCCGGCATGCGCTGGCGAAACATCGGACCGGCCAACTTCGACGGCCGCGTGAACGCGGTCGCCGGCATCGGCTTCCCCTCCAAGACCTTCTACGTGGGTGCCGCCGGCGGCGGCGTGTGGAAGACCACCAACAACGGGACGACCTTCCGCCCCCTGTTCACCGACGAGCCGGTGGCGTCGATCGGCGCCCTCGTCATTGCGCCATCGGATACCAACGTCGTCTGGGTGGGCACGGGCGATCCGAACAGCCGCAACACCATCGAGCCGGGTGACGGCGTGTACAAGTCCACGGACGGCGGCCTCACCTGGAAGATGATGGGCCTCGCCGGCGGGCAGATGATCGGCAACATCGCCATCGACCCGACCAATGCGAACGTCGTGTACGTCGCCATGCTCGGCCACGCCTGGGACAACAAGGGCGACCGCGGGCTGTACAAGACCACCGACGGCGGCAACACCTGGACGCGCATCAAGTACATCAACGACATGACGGGTTTCGTGGACGTGAAGATCAATCCGTCCAACCCGAACGACATCTTCGCCGCCGCGTGGCAGCGCATCCGCGGCCCGTACTTCCTCAAGTCGGGCGGCCCGGGCTCCGGCCTCTGGCACAGCACCGACGGCGGCGCCACGTGGAGCGAGGTCAAGGGTGGCGGGTTCCCGTCCACCGAGAAGGGGCGCATGACCCTCGCCTTCTCGCGCAGCAATCCCAGCGTCGTGTACGCCATGGTCGAGGCCGACTCCATGCGCGGCAAGAACCATCCGATCCTCGCGCCGGCCAGCGACTCGATCGGCGACAAGCCCAAGGCGCCCGAGAAGCAGCGCCTGCTCAGCGGCCTCTACCGCTCCGACGACGGCGGCAAGACCTGGCGCTGGATGAACGACCAGGACACGCGCCCGTTCTACTACTCGCGCGTGGACGTGGATCCGCAGAATCCCGACCGCGTGTACTTCTCCTCCACGCCGTTCCTGTTCTCGGACGACGGCGGCAAGACCGCCCGCACGGCCACCGGCAACGTCCACGTGGACGACCACGCGATCTGGATCGACCCCAACGACGGCCAGCACTGGCTCATCGGCAACGACGGCGGCGTGGCCCAGACCTGGGACCGCGGCGGCAACTTCGACTACCTGAACGTCATTCCGATCGCCCAGTTCTACGACGTGAGCTATGACTTCGCCACGCCGTACAACGTGTGCTCCGGCGCGCAGGACAACGGCGGCTGGTGCGGCCCGAGCCGGCGCAAGCAGGGCGGGGTCACCAACGCCTACTGGTTCACCATCTCCGGCGGCGACGGGTTCTACACCGCCCAGGATCCGACCAACCCCAACATCGTGTGGGGCGAGTCGCAGGAAGGCGGCGTGGTGCGCACCAACCTGAAGACCGGCGAGCGCGCCAGCATGCAGAAGCCCAGCTGGCGCGACAGCTACCGCGTCTACGCCGATTCGATCCTCGCCGTGCGGGGCGACACCACCAGGCCCGAGACGGCGGCCCAGAAGAAGCAGCTCGCCGAGCTCCGCGCCGCCCAGAAGAACGACTCGATCGCCCTCGACATGCGCTTCAACTGGGAGACGCCGTTCCTCATCTCGAACTTCAACCCGCGCGTCTTCTACATGGCGGGCAACCGCGTCCTCAAGTCCATGGACCGGGGCGATGACCTCTATCCCATCTCGCCCGACCTGTCGACGCAGGACACGGCCAAGATCCACGTCAGCCTGGTCACCACCGGCGGCATCACGAACGACGCCACCGGCGCCGAGAACTTCGGCACCGTCGTGTCGCTCGCCGAATCGTACCTGCGGCCCGGCTGGCTGTACGCCGGCACCGACGACGGCAACGCCTGGATGACGCACAACGACGGCGCCAATTGGGAAAAGCTCAACGGCCGCTTCCCGGGCCTTCCGGCCGGCACGTACGTGAGCCGCATCGAGCCGTCGCACTTCGATACCAACACCGTCTTCTTCGCGTTCGACAACCACCGTAACAACGACTTCGGCGTCTACCTCTACGAGACGAACGACGGCGGCAAGACCTTCCATTCGATCGCCAGCGATCTGCCCACGGGGGGAGCCGACTACGTGCACGTGATCCGCGAGGATCCGTACAACAAGGACCTGCTGTTCGTCGGCACCTCGCGGGCCGCGTATGCCTCGATCGACGGCGGCGCCCACTGGCAGCGGTTCATGGCCGGCATGCCCACCGTTCCGGTATACGACCTCAAGATCCAGCCGCGCGACCACGACCTCATCGCCGCGACCTTCGGCCGCGGCATCTGGATTGCCAACATCGCCGCGCTCGAGCAGATCGACGCCAAGGTGCTGGCCTCCAACGTGCATCTCTTCAAGCCGGTGGCCGCATCCGAATACGGACAGGGCCCGGAGATGGGCGCTTCGGCCAACGGGAACGGCCAGAAGGTGTACGCGGCCGACAGCCCCGAGTACGGCGCCAACATCACCTACCGGCTCACGACCGCCGTCCGCGGCCCGGTGCGCGTCATCATTCAGGACGTGCAGGGTGACACCGTGGGCCGGATCACCGGCCCGGGCGCGGTCGGCCTCCACACGGTCACCTGGAACTTCCAGTCGGCCGTGCAGCCGGCGGCGGCCAAGCTCTCGCCGTCCGAGCTGCGCGACAGCATCACCCACGCGCAGCGCATCAACCACGTCCTCGACTCGCTGCAAACCGCGGGCATGGACTCCAACGTCGTGAAGCGCATTCGCCAGATCGCCACCGCGTCGAACCCGATGGAAGCGTTCTTCGGCGGCGGCCGCGGCGGGCGTGGCGGCCGCGGCGGCGAGGCCGGCTGGAATCCGCGTCCCGCCGAAGGTCCGGTGGTCGGCGAGCGCGGCGGACGCGGCGGCGCAGCCCGGTTGGGCGCCGCACTGTCCGGCATGGACATCGCCAACATGTTCCCCGGCGGCATCATGCAGCTCGCCGACCTGCTCGGCATGGGCGGGCGCGGGGGCGGCGGCTTCTTCGGCCGCGGCCGCGGCGCGACCATCGTCGACGCCGGCGACTACATGGTGACCATCACCGTGAACGGCGACACGCAGAAGCAGGTGCTCCGCGTGAACCGCCTGCCCGGCGGCGGTGCCGCCGGCGGGTTCGGCTTCGGCGCCACGAACGACCGGCGCGATCCGTAGTCGGGCACGCTGAACTGGCGCGAACGCCCGCCGACAGTCCATCGTCGGCGGGCGTTCCCCATGTCCCTATTTATTGTCAAGCTGATACTAATTCAGAGGAGCGTCATGCCGCGAACCGTTCGCCTGCTCGTCCCCTGCGCGCTGCTGCTGGGCGTGTCCTGCCGGTCGTCCCAGCCGGCGCCCGCCCCGGCCCCCGCGCCCGCTGCCGCCCCGCGCGGCGACGAACGACCGCCCGAAGGACGCGGCGAGATGCCGCCGGAGTTCCGGCGGCGCCGCGTGCCGCTCACCCCGGAACAGCGCGCCGCCCGGCGCGACTCCCTCACCGCCGACCGGCAGCGCCTCATGGACGAGGTGCTCAAGTCCATCGTCGGCCGCGAGAACGACCCCGCCGGCCAGGTGTTCAAGAATGTCAAGCTCCTCAAGAACATGCCCGCCGGCGAGTTCGTGAAGCAGATGAACGACGACTACGGCAAGGCGATCGGGCGGAGCTGCAACTTCTGCCACGACGTGCACCACTGGGACAGCGACGAGCGGCACGAGAAGACCGTCGCGCGCATGATGATCGCCATGGAAGACTCGATCAACGACGCACCCGCGTACCTGCCGCAGCTCAAGAACCGCCGCGGATTCTGGCCGCACATCGAGTGCGTGACCTGCCACCGCGGAATGAACGAGCCCAACCGCGCGCTGCTGCCTCCCTAGGCGCGACTACTCCTCGTCCATGCCGAGGAGCGCCCGGGCGTCTTCGATCGCGGCCGACGGCACGAGTACGTCGACGCCCTTGGCCGTCGGCCCCTGGAACCCCGGGCCGAAGATCCCCACGATGTCGTTGCCGCGGGAGACGGCCGGAATCTCGGCCGCTTCCAGTTGCGAAACCGCCACGTCCGCCTCCAGCGCGGAGGCGTAGGTCGCGAGCTTCACCCAGGCCGACGCCATTCCCATTCCCCTGGCTCCCGGTGGCGGGTTGGTGCAAGATAGAGCGGCGCCCCGGCCCGGGGCCACCACTCTCCGGAGGAAGATCGCGTGAAGCTCCGCCTCGCCACGTCGCTCCTGCTCGTCGCCGCCTTGCGGGCCGCCGCCCAGCACCCCGCCCCGCCCACGCCGCCGGGCCGTCTCCACACGCTCCTTCCCACGCCGAGCACCGTGGCCTGGGGCTACTACTGGGCCGGCGCCAGGCCGGTGCTGCGCGTGCGCTCCGGCGACGAGGTCGAGGTCGGCACGCTCATCACCTCGGTGCCCAAGCGGCTCGAGGCCGCCGGCGTTGCGCCCGCCGACGTGCAGCAGTCGCTGCGCGACATCGTGGACTCGGTCAAGGATCACGGGCCCGGCGGGCACATCCTCACGGGGCCGATCTACGTCGAGGGCGCCGACTCGGGCGACGTCCTCGAGGTGCGCATCGAGAAGATCGACTACTCCATCCCATACGCGTACAACGCGTTCGGCCCGCGCAGCGGGTTCATTCCCGAGGACTTCCCGTACGCGCGCATGCGGATCATTCCGCTCGACACGGTGCGCAAGCTCGCGCACTTCGCGCCCGGCGTGGACATCCCGCTGCACCCCTTCTTCGGCAGCATCGGCGACGCGCCGCCAGCCGCGATGGGCCGTGTGAGCAGCGCGCCCCCCGGCATATTCGCCGGCAACCTCGACGACAAGGATCTGGTGGCGGGCACCACGCTCTACATTCCCGTGTGGACCAGGGGGGCCCTGCTCGAGATCGGCGACGGCCACGCCGGCCAGGGCAACGGCGAGTCGGACATCACGGCGCTGGAAACGTCGCTCGTGGGCCGCTTCCAGCTCATCGTGCGCAAGGACATGCACCTGCAGTGGCCGCGCGCCGAGACGCCCACCGATTACATCGCGATGGGCATAGACAGCAACCTCGTCGTGGCCACCAAGAACGCCATCCGCCAGGCGATCGACTTCCTGGTCACCGAGAAGGGCCTGAGCCGCGACGACGCCTACATGCTGGTGAGCACGGCGTGCGACGTCGACGTCACCGAGCTGGTGGACGGCACGCTGGGCGTGCACGTGCTGATTCCCAAGGTGCTGTTCGCCCGGTGAGCCCCTCGCAGTCCGGTTCCGAGCCGCCCGGCGACGCCGAGCTGCACGACGCACTGGCCAAGCTGCGTTCGCAGATCGAGCAGATCGACCAGCTCATCGTGCGGCTCGTGGCGCGCCGCGTGCAGCTCGCGCGCGACACGGGAGTCGTCAAGCGGGCCGCGGGAATGCCGGCGGTGGACCCGGATCGCGAGCAGGCGGTGCTGCAGCGCGTGGGGGAGTTGGCGAGGACCGAGGGGGTGTCGGATGCCGACGTGCGGCGGCTGTTCGCGCTGGTGATCGAATTCGCCCGCGCGGCGCAGACGGAGTCCGACTGAGCCGCCTGGCGCGATTGGC
>JAGWRI010000031.1 GCA_028876525.1 Gemmatimonadota bacterium
GGCCGGGGCGCCGGGGCCGGCCCGCCGGCGCAGGCCAGCAGGCCCACGGCCGCGCCGGCCAGGCTCAGCATGGGGACTCGGAACCGCATCGTGCGCCCTCCCGAATCGGAAATGTTGTCCGTGTGACGGACGGCCCGGTCGTCCCGTTAACGATTTCTGGCCGCAACGTGACACCTGCGCTTGCCAGAGTGGCCCGGCCGTGCGTACGGTTCGGTGACACGGGTCACTCCGGCACCCGCCATGCCCACGACCGGGCAACCGCCACCCCCGTCACCGCTTCGATGCCCGATCTGATGGACGTCGTGTCGGCCACGCTGGCCGAGACGAGCACCGCGACCCGACCGGTGTCCCTGGTGTCGATCGAGCTCGATCGGCTCCAGGCACTCCAGTCGTCGCTCGGGGCGTCGGGCGCCGACGCGGTGTGCGATCAGATCGGCCGGATGCTGCAGAAGATCCTGCGCACCGGCGACTACGTGCAACGGGTGTCCGACGGCGAGCTGGTCGTGGTGCTGTTGGGGGCCAGCGCGCGCGACGCGCGGCAGGTGGCGGGCCGCATCGGGGCGGCGGTGCGCGCTCACGACTTCGGCATTCCCGTCCCGCGGCGCGCCACGCCCGCCCCGCCGCGGGTCACGGTCTCGGCCGGCGTCGCGGCGGCGCCCGACCATGGCACGGACGCCGAGCGGCTGGTGCACGCGGCGCGACAGGCGCGCGGCCGCGTGGCGACGCGCGGGGGCGACGGCGTGGACGTCGCGGCCGAAGCGACGGCGGCGGCCCTCGGCGTCACGCCCGACGTGATGCGGTTCGCCGGCCGCCAGGCCGAGCGCCGCCTGCTGTTCCAGCTGCTGGACGAGGCGGCGGCCGGCCGGCCGCGCATCGTGTCGATCGTGGGCGAGCCCGGGAGCGGCACGCTGACCCTCGCGCGGCAGCTCGAGCCCGAAGTGCGCATCCTCGGCGGGTCGCTGGTCTACGGCCGCGGCCGGCAGATGGCCGTGCGCCAGCCGTACGGCCCGTGGGCCGGCGTGCTGCAGACCATGCGCCGCGTGAGCCAGCCGTTCGACGCGTCGTGGCGGGAGCTGCCCAAGCTGCTGCCGGGAAGCCGCGAGGGCGGGCGGTTGCCCGCCGGCACGAAGTACCGGCTGATGGAAGAGATCGCGGCCTACGTGCGCGCGGCCGCGGCGCGCTGGCCGATGGTGATCCTCCTCGACGAGATGCAGTGGGCCGACGAGGCGTCGTGGGACACGCTCGACCATCTCGCGGATCAGCTGGCCGACGAGCAGCTGATGATCTGCGTGACGATGCGCACCGGAGCGGAATACACGCCGGCGGCGGAACGGCGCACGGCGCTGGCCGGTCGCCCGAACTACCACGAGCTGCTGCTGTCGCGGCTCACGCGGGACGAGGTCAAGCGGTGGCTCGAGGCGGCGCTCAACCACCAGGAGGTGGGACGCGAACTGCTGGCCTACGTCTACCGGCACACCGAGGGGAACCCGTTCCTCCTCACCCAGCTCGTGCGCGCGCTGGCCGAGGATGGCTCCCTGTGGCACGACGGCACGCGGTGGGCGTGGAAGCCGGCGTCGGAACTGCGGGTGCCGGCGGGGCCCGACGGTATCGTGTCGCGCCGGCTGGAGCGCTTTTCGGCCGGCACACGGGCGGTGCTCGCGGCCGGGGCCGTGGTGCGGCGCGAAATCGACGTGGCGCTGATGGAGGCGGCCGGGGCGGGGAACGCCCGTGCCGTGGAGGCCGCGATCGACGAGGCGATGGACGCCGGCGTATTGCAGTACACGTTCGAGCGGCGGCGCAAGGCGTTCCTGTTCGCGCACGAGTCCATTGCCGATGCGCTCGTCGGCGCGATGACGGCGGAAGAGCTGCGGCGGCAGCACGAGCGCGTGGCCCGCGCGCTGGAAGCGCGGGGCGAGGGAACCGCGGCCGAGATCGCGCTGCACTACGACGCGGCCGCGGCCGGCGCCGACGCGTATCGGGTGGCCCTTCAGGCCGCGGCCGACGCCGAGACGCTGTACGCCCTGCCCACGGCGCGCGACCTGGTGCAGATCGCGGCCCGCAACTCGGCCGGCCCCGACGAGCTCGCCGAGACGCGCGTGCGCCAGGCGCAGATCGCCGACGCGCTGGGTCACTACGACGAGGAAGAGGAGCTCTGCGACCTGGCCGTGGATTGGTACGGGAGCCAGGGCGACGCGCGCCGGGCCCTGACCGTGCGCCGGATGCGCGAGCGGGCCCGCAAGGAACTGGGCCAGCCGGCGCGCCGCTCGCTGGACGCCCTGCGGGCGCTGGACGAGGAGGCGGCCGAGCTCGGCTTCGACGAGGAACGGGTGGCGGCGCTGACGCTGCTCTCGCAGGTGCACGGGCGCCTGGGCGAGCCGCGCGAGGCGGCGCGCATCGCCGGCGAGTGCGTGGCGATCGCCGAACACGTCGGCGATCCGTCGCTCCTTGCCGAAGCGCTGAACCGGCTGGCGATCACGCTCGAGCCCGAATCGCCGGCCCGGGCGCACGAATACTATCAGCGCGCGCTCGAACTGTTCCGCGAGACCGGCGACGTGCGCGGCCAGGTGCGCTGCTACAACAACCTCGGGATCGTGGCCCAGCTCGAGAGCCGGATGGACCTGGCGCGCGAATCGCTCACCACGGCGATCTCGCTGGCCCGGGCGGCCGGCATGCCCGACGTCTGGGGCACGGCGGCGCTCAACTTCGGCGTGATGCTGCAGAAGCTGGGCGACCTGGAGCAGGCGCGGCAGCTGTTCGGCGAGGCGCTGTCGCTGTTCGCGAAGGTGAAGAACAGCGAGCTCCAGCTGTACGCGCTGTTCAACATGGCGCACGTGGAGCGCGAGCTGGGCGAGTATGCCTCGGGAGCCGAGCTGTACGAATCGACCGCATCGCTGGCCCAGCGCATCGGGCAGTCCGACGTGGAGATCGGCGCCCGGGCGGGAGAGGGCATCTGCCTCCTCGCCCTGGGCCGGCTGGACGAGGCGCGGCGCCCGCTGGCGGAGGCGGAGAGCCGGATGGCCATGCGCAGCGAGTGGTTCCAGGGTCGCGAGCTGGTGGAATGCCTCCGCGTGCTGGTGGCGGCCGCCGAGCATCGGGCGGCGGACGCCATGGAGCAGTTCGAGAGCGCCCGGACGTTGGCCGATTCGGCGGACGTCTACGCCGCGGCGTGGCTCACGGCGACCTGCGCCCCGGCGCTGTTCGGGATCGACCGGGGGCGGACCCGGGCGGCCATCGAGCGGTACGCCTCGCGGGTGCAATCCCTGGGATTCGTCGCTTTGACCGAACAGTTCGGGGCGCTGGACGAACAGGCGTGATGGCCATCACAAACAGCCGCGCGAAGCTGGCCCCATACTATCAATACGCGTAACATTAAGAGTCTGACCCGACAGTAGAACTGTGGTCGCTCGCCGATGGGTGACCGACGTCCGGGACTCTTTCTTTCAAGCAGGCAGGGTTCAATGCGCCGGTTTTCCTCGGCGGTGGTCATCGCCGCTCTCGCCGTCGTCGCCGGTTGCGGCGACCAGGTCGCTCCGACGGCGACCGCGCCCGCCGGACCAACCCCCTCGTTCTCGCGGGGCGGGCTCCCGGTCGGCGGGCCGCAGTACAGCTTCTCCATCTCGCCGCGCGGCGGCGTCTACTGGGTGGGACAGTACCTGCTCGTCGTTCCCCCGCACGCGGTCTGCGATCCGGCCAGCTCGTCGTACGGTCCGGGCACGTGGGACGATCCGTGCACGCCCGCGGCGGCCCCGGTGCCGATCACGGCTTCGGTGACCACGATCGACGGGCGCGACTACGTGGATTTCAAGCCCGACATCCGGTTCGTGCCAAGCTCGAGCCAGTCGGGCTGGGTGACGTTGCACACCTTCCGGCTGGCGGCAATCGGCGGGCGGGGCGATCTGCGCCGGTTCTCGATCCTGTTCTCCGACGTGCCGGGCGGTCCCATCGTGGACGAGTCGGCCACCGATCCGACGCTGGCGACGTACGTGAACATCCGCACGGGCGCCGTCTGGCGCCGCATCAAGCACTTCACGGGGTACAACGTGCACTCCGGCATGATCGACGACTGCACGCCGTACGTGGACGACGGATGCTATCCGGTGGGGACCGTGATCACGACGCAGTAGGGCGCGTGGTGACGACGGTCACGCGAAGGGCCCCGCATCGCGGGGCCCTTCGTGCATTCGACGTGACGCCGCGGCGATTGGGCGAGTTGAAGAAACGACACCGCGGGCCGGGGCGTTCCGCGACGGGAACGAAAGGCGGGCCGGCGTGGTTGTACGAGCGAGGGCGCGGCCGGGCGAGGCAGGGGATGAAACTCGGCGGGCCGGCCACTCGTTGAGGGGAGCAAGGCGATGGTATCGCAGGTTCAGCAAGGAGGGGGTATGGACGTCCTCGTGATGCTCGAGGAGAACCCCGACCAGTCGCCGGTGCTCGCGCACGTGAACTCCGTTCCGGCACCGCTCGATTCGGAGCGGCCGTCCCGGGACATCGTGACGCTGTATGGCGCACCGAGTCCGGAGTCCATTGCGTTGGCGTTGGCGGCGGCGGTGGAGTGCCACCGCGCGGGGGAGGAAGAAGGGGCAGGGAGTCTGGAGTCCATTCGCCACGTGGGCGTGTGGGCGGAGCGGGGGGCGGTGGGGGACGCGGCGTGGCGGGACAGCGCCGGCCGGCTGGTGACGCGCGATCTGGAGATCCCGTTGGAGATTCTCCACGCGACGGCCACCCAGCTGATGCGGGAATGCGGCCAGGTGATCGGCCGGCTCGTGGCCGGGTTGTCGATGCCCGACTGGCCCGAAGGGGCCCGGCGGGCGATCACGGTCTCGTTGGGCCCGGTGCTGGGCCTCACGGCGCCGGTGCGAAAGCCGCTGGAGAACGTGCTGGAGGGCTGGCGGGAAGCCGACGGTCTGGCCTTCGACTACGAGGGGGAGTAAGACGACAACTGACACGTCAGAGCAGTGAGCCCCGGGGAGCGCAGCCGCGCTCCCCGGCGGCGTTTCCGGGGTCACTTGACGAACCAGGGCCGGGGGGACACGCTTTCAGATACTGAGGTTTACCGTATCGTGCCAAGGCAGTCCATCCGCACCGCTCCCCGCCGCCCCTCCGGCGGCGAGCGCGTCTTCACCGACGCGCTTGGCCGCACGTGGAGCGCGGCGTACATCAAGGGTGAGGGAGGCGGCCCCAATGCGGTCGTCTTCACCTGCGTCAGCGAAGTGCGGCAGTCGGGCCGAGCACTCGCCGTGGACCTGCCCGGCAGCGTCGGCGACGTCGAAGAGGATACCCTCCGCGCCTGGCTGTCGGTCGCGCCTCGCCTCGGCACGCTCACCTGAACCGGCGAGGAACGGCCAATGCCCGAATACAGAGGGTCGGAGATCCGGAACGTAGCGGTAGTGGGACACGGGGCGAGCGGCAAGACCAGTCTGGTCGATGCGCTCGCCTTCGTGTCCGGAGCCAGCAAGCGCCACGGATCGATCAAGGACGGGACGTCGCTCACCGACACGGCGCCCGAGGAGATCGAGCGCGGCTATTCGATCAACCTCGGCTGCGCCTACGCCGAGTGGCTGAACACGAAGATCAATCTGATCGACACGCCGGGGTACCTCGACTTCCAGGGCGACGCGGTGGCCGGCCTGGCCGCCGCCGACGGCGCGCTGTGCGTGGTGAGCGCGACGGCGGGCATCGAGGTGGGCACCGAGCGGATGTTCCGCGAGGCGGTGCGGCGGGGCGACCCGGTGCTGTTCGTCGCGTCGATGATGGACAAGGAGCACGCCAGCTTCGACCGGGTGTACACCCAGATCAAGGAGCAGCTCACCGCCAAGGTGATTCCGGTCGAGGTGCCGATCGGCGAGGGGCCCGACTTCCACGGGATCGTCAATCTGTTCTCGAAGAAGGCCCACCGTTACAAGCAGGGCGTGAAGGGCGGGGATTACGACGAGGTGGACATTCCGGCCGAGCTGCGTCCGGTATTCGACAAGTACTACGAGCAGCTGATCGAGACGATTGCCGCCACCGACGACGGGCTGCTCGAGCGGTATCTCGAGGGCGGGGAGATTGCCCGCGCCGACGCCGTGGCGGCGATGAAGGAAGCGATGAAGCGGATGGAGCTGTTCCCGCTGTTCTGCGTGTCGAGCGAGTTGAACTACGGGACGCAGGCGGTGCTGAGCACGATCGTGGAGCTGATGCCCACGGCGTGGGAGATGGAAGAGGTCCACGCGTTCACGGGCGCCGAGGGCGACCACACGGTGGAGATCCACGCCAGCGACGACGCGCCGTTCGCGGCGCTCGTGTTCAAGACGATGTCGGAGCCGCACGTGGGCGAGGTCAGCTTCTTCCGCGTCTTCTCCGGCCGGGTCGAGGCCGGCGCCGAGGTGTTCAACGCGACGCGCGACGGGTCGGAGAAGCTGAACCATCTCTCGATCTCGCAGGGCAAGGACCGGACCGAGGTGGCGGCGCTGCACGCCGGCGACATCGGGTGCGTGGCCAAGCTGCGAAACACGCACACCAACGACACGCTCTCCACGCGGCAGCACCCGGTGCGGCTGCCGCAGATCGCCTTCCCCGAGGGGGTGCTGCAGATGGCGGTGCACGCCGCGGCGCGGGCCGACGAGGAGAAGCTGCAGGCCGGCCTCCACCGCCTGCACGACGAGGATCCGACGTTCGAGATGCACTACAACGCCGAGACGCACGAGACGATCGTCTCGGGCATGGGCGAGCGGCACCTCGAAGTCACGATGAGCAAGCTCAAGCGGAAGTACGGCGTCGAGGCGGAGCTGACGAAGCCGAACATCGCCTACCGCGAGACGCTCAAGGGGCGGGCCGAGGGGCAGGGGCGGCACAAGAAGCAGAGCGGCGGCCGCGGGCAGTTCGGCGACTGCTGGGTCCGCTTCGCGCCGCGCCCGCGCGGGGCCGGCTACGAGTTCGTGGACAAGATCGTGGGCGGCTCGATTCCCAGCAAATTCATTCCGGCGGTGGACCGGGGCATCCAGGAGGCGTCGGTGCGCGGCATCCTGGCCGGGTACCCGCTGGTGGATTTCCAGGTCGAGCTGTACGACGGCTCGTTCCATACGGTGGACTCGAACGAGATGTCGTTCAAGATGGCGGGCATCCTGGCGTTCAAGGCGGTCGCCCCGAAGTGCAAGCCGGTGCTGCTCGAGCCGCTGGACGAGATCGCGATCCTGACTCCGGACGAGTACCTGGGCGACGTGCTGGGCGATCTGTCGTCGCGCCGCGGGCACATCCTGGGCACGGACTCGACCCCCGACGGGTCGCGCGTGCGCGCGTTCATCCCGCAGGCCGAGTTGCACATGTACGCCAGCGCGCTGGGGTCGATGACCCAGGGGCGCGCGACGTTCACGCGGCGGTTCCACGGCTACGAGGAAATGCCGCCCGACGTCGCGCAGAAGGTGATCGCCGAATCGAGCAAGGAACACGAAGAGGTGCTGGCTACCTGACGGGCGGACGCCCACATGGAGGATCGACGATGCAGTTCCGGAAGTTGCAGTCGCTGGCGGCGGGGCTCGCGCTCGCCGCGTGCGCGGGCACGGCTGGCCGGGCCGCGGGCGGGCCGGCCCCCGACCCGAACGTGATCACGCTGGCCGAGCTGCAGCGTGCCAGCGCGGCCAACGCCTACGACGCAATCCAGCAGGTCCGCCCCTCGATGCTGCGGCCGCGGCTGGCGGCCGAGTCGTCGTCCATTTCGGCGGCGCAACGGAACTCGGACGACTACGCCGTGCACGTCTATCTCGACGACAACCGGCTGGGCGACATCTCGAGCCTGCGCGGCGTGCCCCTATCCACGATCCGGGAGATCCGCTATCTGGATCCGTCCCGCGCGATGCAGCGCTTCGGAACCGGAAATCCCGGCGGCGTCATCCTGCTCGTCTCGCGCTGACGGGCGGCGCGGAGCGGCGGCCATAGGGGCCGCCGCCGCGGCCCCGGTCGTTCCCTCTGCTCCCGCTCCCCATGCGATTCTCCGCTCTTCTCCTGTGCCTGACGATGGCCGCCGGCTGCGCGAGCGGCGGCGCGACCGGCGCCTCGAGCGCGCCGCTGCGGAACCCCGACGTCATCACCGAGTCGGAGCTGGTCAGCGCGCCGTACA
>JAGWRI010000322.1 GCA_028876525.1 Gemmatimonadota bacterium
CGCAACTGGCGCTGCAGATAGCCGGCCGGCTGTCCTGCGATGCGCGGGAACAGGCCGCCGCCCTGCCCCTGTGGACCGTGGCAGCCGGTGCATGCGGGCGCGCCGCGGCCATTGCCCTGCAGGGCAATGGACGCCGCCGCCGCAGCGTTCGTCACCGGCAGCGAGGCAGTCACAACTATCAAGACGAAAAGACTGATGCACGCCCGACTGCCGATGCTCATGACCGTCCTCACTTCGACGCCGCCTTGAAGCCGTAACGCTCGAAGATCTTCAGCGCCGTCGGCGAACGCAGGAACTCAAGCCAGGACTTGGCTGCCCCGGGATGCTTCGCGCCCTTGACCATCGCCGCCGCATACACCGCGGTGGTGTTGTACTGCGCGGAGATATCCACGTGGCTGATGGGGTGGCCGGCCTGCTCCTGGAAGATCGCTTCCGACTTCCAGGTGATGCCCGCCTCGGCCCGTCCCTGCATGAGCCAGAGCGGCGACTGGCGATGGTGGATCTGCGTGAGCAGCGTCGTTCCGTTCCTGACCTTGGTGTCGTACACCGCCTGCCGCAGGGCCGGGCCGCCCGCCTTTTCCAGCGTCGCCTCGATCTGTCTCGCCACGCCCTCCCACGCCGGGTTCGGCATGACCAGACGCACGTCCGGCCGGCCCAGGTCGGCCACGGTCCTGATGCCGGCCGGATTTCCCTTCGGCACCATGATCGTGAGGTCGTTCGTGGCGTAGCGCGTGGCCGGTCCCACGACCCGCCCGGCCTCGATCTGCGCGTCCACCGCCCGCAGGCCGGCGGCGAAGACGTCGGGCGCCACCGTCCACGTCATGTTGCCCACGGTGATCGTGTTCCCCTGCTCCATCATCTTCACCAGGAGCCCGGGGGGAATCGTGATGTAGTAGATGCGTCCGCGCAGGTCGGGGTGCTCGTTCTCGAACTCCCGCACCAGGGGCGCCATCGCGAAATAGTAGTTCCCTCCCACGAAGATCACGAGCCGCGGGTCGGTCAGGCTGCCGTGGAAGTCCGGCAGGTTGTCCACTTCGGGGACGGTGAACTCGAGGCCCTTGTCCAGCGCCGGATTGTTCTCGCCGTGCGACCAGGGCGGATAGACGGCCGCGGTCGGCGGCGGCGGGACGGGTGCCGGAGCTCCGCCGCGCGCTCCGCCGCCCGTCGTGCATCCGACGGCGGCGAGCGCCGCGGCCGCGCCGGCCAGCCACCGCCGGGCTTGCCGTGTCATGTGGTCTCCTCCAGTCGAGCGCAAAGGCGAACGCGGGACGCTACATGTACATCACGGCGTACCCCTGGTCCTGGAGAATGACCAGGGTGGACATGGCCGACAGGGCGACCTTGATGCCCGGATTGACCATCGAGGGATCGTACTTGAAGTCGCCCAGCGCGTTGCCGCACACCAGCACCTGCACGCCGGCCTTGGCGAGCTGCGCGAGCACGGCGGCATCGGGGTTGGCGCGGTTGAACTTCGCCTGGAACTCCTGGTCGCTCAGCGCCGCGGGCGTGGCGGGCCCGTGGATGATCACCACGAACTTGAGGTGCGTGAGCGGCACGCCGGCCGCGGCGAAGACGTTCACCGTGCGGGCAATATGGTCCAGCGACGGATTGACTTTGTCCTCCGGGCCGGCCTTCGTGACGTCGAACACCGCCTTGTACGTGGTCTTGGCGTCCGGACGCAGCACCGCCTGCGGCCAGACGTGGACGGGTCCGTAGTCCTTGATGGCCGGCTTCGTCCAGAAGTCGGCGCCCTGCTGGGCCCGGGCGGTGGACGAGGCGACGGCGACGGCGGCGAGCGCAAGCGCGAGCAGACGTGATTTCATGGGAATCCTCTCCGGAGGCGGACGGCGAATGGCTCCTCTATATGTAACCATTTGCGCATGTAGGAAACAGAACCGCATGGAAGGTACGGGTCGTCGGGGTCGCCGACAGGGGGAGCCGTGTCACGAATCGCCGACGAGCCCTGCGGGTTCCGGCCGCGCCCGTCCGGTTGCGCACCCCATCGCACGCGCCCGCGCGGCGCCCGCGCGGGCCGCCGCCCCTTGACCCGGCGGCCCCATCGCGCGTAGGCTTGTAGCCACAACCGATCCCGTGGTGATTTGCCGCGTATTGCAGCCACGTTAAACAATTCGCTAAAAAGCATCTGGCCCGCGGTCCGTCCCGCGGGCTTCGTGTTTTTTGGGGAGGCCCGATGTCCGCGCCCGTCCGTCCCAGAGTCACGACCCACGCCCTGGCGCGCCTCCGCGCCCGCGGCGAGAAGGCGGTGTTCGTCACCGCGTACGACTACCCCACCGCCGTCCGCGCCGACCGCGCCGGCGTGGACCTGATCCTCGTCGGCGACTCCGCCGCGATGACCATGATGGGCCTGCCCGCCACGGTCGCCATCACGATGGACGAGATGGCGGTGTTCGTGAAGAGCGTGTGCCGCGCCGCCCCGCGCGCCTTCGTCGTGGGCGACCTGCCGTTTCTCTCGTACCAGCCGGCCGACGCCGACGCGGTGCGCAACGCGGGGCGGTTCGTGGCGCTGGGATGCGACGCCGTGAAGTGCGAGGGGGGCGCCCGGGTCGCGCCCCGCGTGCGCGCCATGGCCGACGCGGGCATCGCCGTCATGGGTCACCTCGGCCTCACGCCGCAGAGCCTCGGCCAGCTGGGCGGCTACCGCGTGCAGGGCCGGTCGCGCGCCGCCGTGGACCGCCTGATCGACGACGCCCGCGCGCTGGAGGACGCCGGCGCCTTCGCCCTGCTGGTCGAGGCGCTTCCGCCCGAGGCGGCGGCACGCGTGCGCGACGCGGTGGACCTCCTCGTGTACGGCATCGGTGCCGGCCCGCACGTGGACGGCCAGCTCGTGATCTCGCACGACATGCTCGGCCAGTTCGTGGGCGAGATCGCGCCCCGATTCGTGAAGCGCTACGCCGACGTCGGCGCCGACGTCGAGCGCGCGTTCGCCGCCTACGCGGCCGAGGTGCGCAGCGGCGCCTTTCCGGCGCCGGAACACTGCTACCCGGCGGCCCCGGCCGCCGATTAGACTTACCGGAGCCCCCCTCCACGCGGAGTCCGCCCCGCCGTACCGGCAAGTGGAGACCGACATGGGTAACGAACAACCGGCGTCCGACGCTCCGGGCGCCCCCGGCATCACGCCGACCTGGTCGAGCAGCGCCAAGGACATCGTCGGCTGCTCCCTCGGGTCGTCGCGCGTGTGGTTCACGATGGGGTTCGGCATCCTCAACGAGGTCTACCACCCGCGCGTGGACATCCCGCAGATCCGCGACCTCGGCTTCATCGTGGCCGACGGACGCGGCTTCTGGGTCGAGATCAAGCGCCTGGCCAACTACGAGCTGCGCCTGCCCGCCCCCGGCGTGCCGGTGGTGGAGACCATCCACCGCCACGACCGGTTCGAGCTGACCCTGCGCGTGGTGGCCGATCCGGCGCGCGACGTCCTGCTCCTCGAGGTCACGCTCACGGGCGACGAGTCGCTCCGCCCGTACGTGCTGCTCGCACCCCACCTCGGCGGCACGGGACACGGCAACGTCGCCGAGGCCGTGCGCCATCGCGGCGTCAACACGCTGTGGGCGGAACAGGGCCCGTTCGGGCTCGCGCTCGTCGCCCGCGACGCCGAGGGGCGCGACGCGCTGTCGCGCGTCGCCGCCGGCTACGTCGGCACGAGCGACGGCTGGCAGGACTTCGACCGCAACGGCGCGATGACCTGGGAGTACGCGCGCGCCGGCCCGGGCAACGTCGCCCTCACGGGCGAGCTGCCCCGCACGGCCCTCCTCGCGCTGGGCTTCGGCACGAGCAGCGAATCGGCCGCCACCCTGGCCGACTCGGCGCTGCAGCAGCGATTCGACGAGGTGTGGGCGGGCGAGGCCAGGCGCTGGACGCAGTGGCACGAGCACACGCGCGCGCACCGCGACCTGGACCTCGGCACGCACGGCGAGCTGCTGCACAGCGCGCTGCGCACGTCGGCGATGGTGCTGCGCGCGCATCACGACAAGACGTACCGCGGCGCGATGGTGGCCAGCCTCAGCGTTCCCTGGGGGAACAGCAAGGACGACCTGGGTGGCTACCACCTCGTGTGGGCGCGCGACCTGTGCGAGAGCGCCGGCGCGCTGCTGGCCCTGGGGGCCGTGGCCGACGCGCGCGACGTCCTGCGCTACCTCGCGGCCACGCAGAACGAGGACGGCCACTGGTTCCAGAACCAGTGGCTGGGCGGCAAGCCCTACTGGAACGGCGTTCAGCTCGACGAGGCCGCCTTTCCCGTGTTGCTGGCCGGCGCGCTGGCCGAGCGGAACGCGCTGGACGGGATCCCCGTGCGCGCGATGGTGCGCCGCGCCTTGCGATTCATTGCCCTCACCGGCCCGTCCAGCGACCAGGACCGGTGGGAGGAGGACCGCGGCGTCAATCCGTTCACCCTCGCCGCGTGCATCGCCGCGCTGGTGGCCGGCGCCGAATTCCTCGACGGGCCCGACCGCGAGTTCGCGCTGCGGCTCGCCGACTTCTGGAACGGCCAGGTGGAAGAATGGACCACGGTGTGCGACACGCCGCTGGGGCGGTCGCTGGGCGTGTCGCGCTGCTACGTGCGCGTCGCGCCGCCGGGCGTGGTGTCGTCGCACGACGCCCTGCACCAGGTGCTGGCCATCAAGAACTGCGCCGTGGACCCGGGGCTGGCGGCCGACGACCAGATCGGCGGCGACTTCTTGCAGCTCGTGCGACTGGGCCTGCGGCCGGCCGACGACCCCGTGATTCGCGGCAGCGTGCGGGTGGCCGATGAAATGCTGCGCGTGGAGACCCCCAACGGCCCGGCCTGGCACCGGTACAACGGCGACGGCTACGGCGAACACGACGACGGCGCGCCCTTCGACGGCACGGGGCGCGGACGCGCCTGGCCGCTGCTCACCGGCGAACGCGGACACTACGCCCTGGCGGCGGGCGAGGACGCGCTTCCATATCTCGAGGCAATGGCACGAATGACCGGGCCCGGCGGGCTCATGCCCGAGCAGGTGTGGGACGCGGCGCCGATTCCGGAGCGAGGCCTCTACCCCGGGCGCCCCAGCGGCTCGGCGATGCCGCTGGTCTGGGCGCACGCCGAATACGTGAAGCTGGCGGCCAGCATCCGCCAGGGCCGGCCCGTGGATCGCAGCGAGGCGGTCTGGAGCCGCTACCACGGCGCGGCGCCCGCACCCGACTGGCACTGCTGGAGCCTGCAAGCCCCGATCGACGCGGTCCCGGCGGGCGCCGGGTTGCTGCTGTACTTCGACCGTCCGGCGGTTCTGCACTGGAGCACCGACGGCTGGCAGACGGTGCACGACGACCCGACCGCGCCGCTCGGCCTCGACGTGCATCAGATCGCGCTCCCGGCCGAGGGGCTGGCCGAGTCTCCCGACCGGCGCCTTGTGTTCACCGTGCGGTGGAGCGGCACCGGGGCCTGGGAGGGCCGCGACTTCGCCGTCGCGTTATAATTCCTCACCCACCCCAGACTCCCATGCCCTTCGAGCTGGCCGACCGATTTTCCGAGCTGGGCGCCGAATCCGCGTTCGAGGTGCTGGCCGCCGCCCGCGCCCGCGAGGCGCGGGGACACGACGTTGTGCACTTCGAGATCGGGCAGCCCGACGTCCAGGCGCCGCCCCACGTGGTGGACGCCACGGTGCGCGCGCTGCGCGAGGGGAAGACGGGGTACGCACCGGCCGCCGGCCTCCTGGAGCTGCGCGACGCGGTGGCCCGCTACCACGCGACGCGTGACGTGCACGTCGCGGCGGAGCAGGTCATCGTCACGCCGGGGCCCAAGGCGGCGCTGTTCGCGGCCATGGCCGCCGTCGTCCGCCCCGGCGACGAGGTGCTGGGGCCGTCGGTGGGGTTTCCGCCCAACGCCCAGATCACGCGCTTCCTGGACGGCCGGTTCGTGCCGTACGATCTGGACGCCGGCCGCGGCTTCGCGGTGGACGTGGCGGAGCTGGAGCGGCGCGTCACGCGGCGCACGCGCGTGCTGATGCTCAACGCGCCGCACAACCCCACGGGCGGGACCATCGCTCGCGGCGAGCTGCCGGCCATTGCCGACTTCGCGCGCCGCCACGGCCTCGTGGTGATCACCGACGAGATCTACGGCGACCTCCAGTTCGACGGCGCGTTCGCGAGCATCGCCGCCCTGCCGGAGATGGCCGGGTGCACGATCGTCGTGGACGGGTTGTCGAAGAACTTCGCGATGCCGGGCTGGCGTCTGGGCTACGCGCTCGTGCCGCGCGGGCACGCCGCGGCGTTCGAGCGGTTCGTGACGCACAACTTTTCCTGCACCTCGACCTTCGTGCAGCTGGGCGCGCTGGCGGCGCTCACCGGGCCGGTGGACTCGGTGCTGGCGTCGCGGCGCCGGTACGCCGCGCGGGCGGCGCGCGTGGCCGACGCTCTCGACGCGCTGCCGGGCGTCACCTGCCACCGGCCGGGGGGCGCGTTCTACGCCTTTCCCGACCTCCGCGCCCTGCTGGCCGGCACCGGGCTCACCTCGCGCGACGTGGCGGCGCGGGCGCTGGAGGAGTTCGACGTCGCGGTGCTCCCGGGTTCGGCGTTCGGCCCCGGGGGCGAGGGGTTCCTGCGCGTCGCCTTTCTGCAGCCCGACGACGTGCTCGACCGAGGCCTCGAGCGGCTGGCGGCCTGCTTCGCAGCGGTGGGAGATGCATCCATGGCGCGGAGCGTCCGGTGATCAAGCACTGGGCGAACCTCCGCACTTCGGGCACCATCATGCCCAGCTCGCGGTTTCTGGTGAACCGCCTGCTGGCCGGCATCGACTTCGCCGACGCCCGCGTGATCGTGGAGCTGGGCGTGGGCACCGGCTGCGTGACGCGCGAGATCCTGCGGCGCATGCGCGCCGACGCCCGGCTCGTGTCGCTCGAGATCAATCCCGCGTTCCTGGACGTGGCGCGCCGCATCGGCGACCCGCGGCTCACCCTGCGCAACGCCTGCGCCGGCGACCTCCTGCGCGTGCTCGGCGAAGAGGGGGTGGACGACGTGGACGCCGTGGTGTCGAGCCTGCCCCTGCGCATCATGGACCAGGCGCTGGTGGACCGTGTGCTCGACGCGAGCCGCGCCTGCCTGCACCCCGACGGGCGGTTCCACCAGTACCAGTACAGTCTGAGCCACTACGCGAAGCTCGCCGAGCGCTACGCCGAGGTGGACATCGGGTTCACGGTGCGCAATGCGCCGCCGGCCTTCGTCTACACGTGCACCGGCGCGACCCGCGCGGCGCCGGGCGAGGTGCGCCTCCGCCCCTCGGTGGCGGCCGTGTACGCCGGGGCGCTGGCCGCGGCCACGATGGTCATCCGGGCCGTGCACGACATCTGACTAAGATTGCACAAAGAGTGTGCTTCGTTACAGCACGGTCATGTCCTGCCTGAGGGCCGGCCGGTAGTATTGGCCTCCCTATCATCACGGAGCCCGCATGCTTCGTTTCACCCTCGGCAACCGCCCCCTGCGGCTGGCCGCCGCCCTGCTGGCGGCCACCCTTCTGGCGGCCTGCCAGGAGGCCCCCACCACCCCCATCGCGACGGAGGCCGCCGCGCGGCCCCGTGGCCCCAGCTTCGCCCTCGCCTCGTCGAACGACACGACGGTGCTGGGCGACGTGACCTATGGAATGCTCCACGGCTCGATCCGTTACTGGAACACGGGCATCGCGGCGACCCAGAACGGGTCGCACGCGGGTGACACGGCGTTCGTGCAGCCGGGCGCCGCGGTCCGCCTCACCGGCAACTGGCAGATCGGGCCGGTGACCAACACCGGCTACTGCCCGGGATGCATCATCGAGGAGTACGTGGCGTGGATCGCGCCGGCCTCGGGGAATGGCGCAACGCCCCGCAACGCCGGGCTGTGGATCGGGCAGACGTACTACCCCAATCCGAACCCCGGCGCCAGCGGCACCTTCAACTGGACGACGCACGCGCCGACGGCCGAGGGCGCGTACTACGTGGGGTCCGGCAGCTCGCTCGACTATCAGTTCGACTGGTGGATCGAGGGCGGCTTCGGGCGCGCGACCGACAACTCGACCACGGCCCAGGCCGCGTCGTTCATGGTCATTTCCGATGGCACGGCGCCCACGATCACCTATGCCGGCAACGCGGGCTCGTACCTGCCCATGGACGTGGTGAACATCACGTGCACGGCGACCGACACGCTGTCGGGCGTCGCGTCGTCCAGTTGCGCGGACATCAGCGGGCCGGCGTACACCTTCGCGGCCGGGACGAACACGTTCTCGGCCACGGCCACCGATCGCGCGGGCAATAGCGGCACGCAGAGCACGAGTTTCACGGTGTCCGTTACCGCGGCCTCGGTCTGCTCGCTGATCGACCAGTGGGTGACGCCGGCCGGGCTGGCCAACTCGCTCTGCGTCAAACTCCAGCACGGCGACATCCGGCCGTTCGTCAACGAAGTCGCGGCGCAAACGGGCAAGGCGCTGACCGCCGACCAGGCGGCGATCCTGGACCGACTCGCGGCGTCGCTCTAGCGCCCGGTTCGCTCCACGGCGCTTCGCTCCCCCGTGCGCGCCCCGCGCGCACGGGGGTTTGCGCGCCCGTCAGCCCCCGTTCGAGATCTTGGTGCCCGTGAACTGGCCGCCCGCATACGTGTACATGTACGACGCGTCGGGGTAGTTGATGATCTCGAACGATCCCTTCTTCCCGGCGGGCGCGCTCGTGAGATACACCCCCACGGCGTCAGCGTCGAACACCGGATAGGTCGTCACCTCGAACGCGTGCGGCGTCTTGCCGTTCATGATCGCCACGACGTGCAGCGCCGAGTCGCCGGGCACCATCCCCTCGACGATCGCGTCCTTCGTGCCGTCGCCGTCGAAGTCGCCCAGCGTGGCGAACAGGGGCGACAGCGTGCCGCTGCCCATCGCGGCCTGCTGCGAGACGTCGGAGCGGAACTTGTCGGGCGTGATGATCCGGAAGCCCGGCTCGGCCGCGTCCAGGGCCTGCTGCATGCCGGTCGGGAGCTGCAGGATGAACCCGACGGTGGCGAACTGCACCGTGGGGTCGGGCGGCTTCGAGCTGCACGCGGCCAGCGCGGCGGCCAGCGTGAGCGGAACGAGGGCGGCGGCGGCTCTCATCTAGATTCTCCGGCTGTCGTAAGCCCAATGAAGTAACGCCTGCCGCTGCCGCCGGCGGCACGACAGATCACCCTTTGTGCAATTTTTGCGGATCTGCGCCGCGTGGCGCGCGATGGCCTTCCAGCGCGCGATCTGCCGCGCGTCGTCTTCGTGGCGGCGGCCGGAGTAATAGCGGCAATACCACTGGAACCAGCCGCGGGGGTCGTCGGGATGGATCCATCCCTTCTCGACCCAGTACGACAGCGGCTTCGAGGCGTTCACGCCGAACCAGTTGAGCTTCGGGTCGTGCCGAGCGTGGCAGAGCTTCGCGGCGCGGAACCACGACGCCGGGAACTCCTGCCGGCAGTCGGTCATGTACTTACCGCCGAACACGCCCACGGCCAGCATCTCGGCGGGCGAGAGGTCGGGCTCGAAGCGGGGATCGAAGTGCTGCCCCTCGGGCTCCGTGCGGTGGTACACGTAGCCCTGCTGCATGAGGTCGTGCACGACGACGCGGACCCTGAGCGGGGGGCGGACGGCTTGCACACGGGCGGGCATGGGGCATTCCCGGAAATCAGAACGGCGCGCACCGGCTCCGGCACGCGCCGTTCAATGTACGCCCCCCGCCCGGCCCCGCTACGTCAAGCGCGCTCCGGTCCAGGTTCGAATTCCGCCCCGCCCGACCCCGCCGAGCCGAACTTCGGCGCGGTGAACCATTTGCCCGTGGTCGTGCGCGGCGGCTCCGCCATGGGCTTCACGGCCTTCCGGACGCGCCCCTTGGCCGCCTTCGGCGCCGCCCGGCGCGCTTTCACCGGCCGCCTGGCCGGCTTCTTCGTGGGTTTCGTCGGCATCGCTGGTCCTCCGTTCGGTGGTCGCCCCATCGCGCGGGGCGCCGCCGCCTCATCTCCGGCCGGCGCCCCTGTCGGAACGTACACCCCACCGGCGGGCGGGGCGCCGGTGGAGAACACGCACGCCGCGTGGGCGAAACCCGCACGGCGCGCGCACCCCGGCTACGGAGCCAGCGCCGCGCCCGCCACCACCCCGGTGAGCCCGAGCTTTGCCA
>JAGWRI010000323.1 GCA_028876525.1 Gemmatimonadota bacterium
CCTCGTGCGGCTCGAGCACGCCATTGTCGGCGCCGCGCTGCTCGGCGCCGCGCTGCTCGTGCTGTCGGTCATGCCGAGCGTGGCGGCCACCGTTCCGGCGGTGTTCGTGGTGGGCATGGCGGCCATCGTCTACGGCACGGCCACCAACGCCGTGGCGCAGGTGGGCACGCGGCGCGACATGCATGGGCGGGTGCTGGCGCTGCAGACCGTGATCATGGGCGGCACCGCGCTGGTGGGCGGGCCGATGCTGGGCCGGCTGGCCGACGTCGCGGGAGGACGCGTGCCGATCGCGCTGGGCGGGGCGGTGTGCCTGGTGGCGGCGGGCAGCGGGTGGGCGCTGATGCGGCGAGCGCTGCCCATCAGGTCCTGAGCCGTCGGCGGGGATCGCTCGTTCCGGATTCGGAACGAGCAACGACGTGCCGGCAGCACCGGCGGCGCGGAGGGGGGAGCTGCCTACCCGACGAGCGGATTCTCCCACCGAAGCTCCCGAAATCGGACGAAGTCCGCATCGGTCGAGCACAGCTCGGCGCCGTGCTCGATGGCCAGCGCCGCGAGATGCGCGTCGGTCGTCAGGTTCCCCGCCGTGCCCGATTCGGCAATCAGGCGGCGCAGGACGGGCCAGTGCTCCTGCCCGGGAGACAGCGCCACCACCGCCGGCGCCGCCAGCCACGAATCCACCACCTCCAGCGCGGCCGCCGGCGACAGCGGGCGGGGAAAGACGCGGGCGCTCGTGGCCACCCGGAGGAATCCGAGCAGCACGGCCCACGGCAGCGCGACCGGCTCGCTGGCGCCAAGAATGCGCTCGAGCCAGGCGCGCGCCCGGGCGTGCTCGGGAGCGTCGCGATTCGCCGCATACAGCAGGAGGTTGAGATCGACGACCTTCACGGGCGCGCCCGCCTACCGCCGCAGCGCCAGCTCGCGCGCGACCTCGTCGTCCTCCAGCGCGTCGGCAATGGCCAGCGCCTTGTCCAGCGGACGCAGCGGGGCGCCCATGGCGAAGCTGGGACAGCGGTACGGCCTGGGCCGCGCGGCGGGCGGTCGCTCGAGCCCCTGGCGGACCACGGCGTTCAGGAAGTCCTTGAACGCCACCCCCCGCCGATGGGCTTCGTCGCGCAGGCGGTCCAGCAGATATGGATCGAGGTCGACGGTCGTGCGCATGGGTTGATGCTAACGCATCACCACCATGATGTCAACGCATCGCACCCTCCGCTGCTCCCGCGCCGGCGTCGCCGCGGCCACGACCGCCGCCGCCGCGGTGAGCGCGAACGACACCCAGATCTCGGTCCGGTTGCCGGGCCGGCCGGGGTCGGCGGCCACCCGCGGCATCCACACGAGCGCCGTGAACAGCCCCGGCATCAGCGATTCCATCTGGGCGGCCGGCCTCGGCGCCACCCCGAACAGCACTCCCAGCCCGGCCGCGAGGTGGCAGGCGCCGGTGAGATACGCGACGGCGAGATGAAATGGGATCCACACCGGGATGAGCGGCGTCGCCCAGGAATCCGTGCCCGCTCAGCTCGGCGCACAGCGTCCGCCGGACTGGACGGGATGTGCGTGGCCGGGCGCGCATGGGGGCGCGCCGGAGCGGTGCTCCGCGCGCCCAACCATGCCTCACACCGGCGCGATGCTCAGAACGTCACGAACACCGGCTGGTGGGTCTGCGCCGACCGCTCGGCGGCTTCCTGAATGGCCGCCTGCGGATTGTTGTGACTCCGGACGACGCCGGCGCCGCCGGCCGACGCGGTGCCGCGCGCCGCGCACGTCACGGTGATCTGCATCGGCGAGTAGATGCCGCTCGTGAGGAAGTTGGCCAGCAGGTTCAGGAAGCTCATCTGGGTCTCCACCTGCGCCACGCCGCTCTTGCATTTGCTCGTCGCGTCAACCGTGGACGGGGGCACCAGCCCCCACAGGAATCCATGCGCCCATTGCACGTCGATCTTCTCCGGCGACGGCGCCAGCCCGGTCGTGACGGTGGCGTGGTAGCAGCCCGCCGTGAGGAACACGCCGGCCACGAGGGCCAGCATCGCGCGTTTCATGAGTCCTCCAGTCGCAATTGAGGGGAATCGGAATACTCATAATGCGCGGCCAGTATCGTGGCCCCGCCGGCGCTGGTCAATCAGGGTTTGCCTCTTGACACGGGCCGGCATACGCGTCCCCGAATGGTTGACGCGTCTCGGGTCGGCAGCCCGCGGGGCGCGACCCGGGCGCCGGCGCCACATGGGACCCGTTCAGGGCGCGTCGGCCCCGACGCCGAACCGATACTCCCCCGACCCCACGTCCACCACCACGTCGGCGCCGGCCTGCCGCACGCCGCGCACGCCGGGATCGCCGGCCAGGACGCGGCCGCCCTCCCGCACGCGATCCGGCGTCGTGTTCCGCAGCGTGACCGACGCCCACGTGTTGGGCGGCACGGTCACGTCCAGGGTGAACGTCCGGCCCGCGATGCGCCACGCCGAGCCCAGCCGGCCGTACGGCGTCACGACCGACGTCCGGGCGCTGTCCAGCCCGCCGCCGACGTCGGGCGCGATGATGGAATGCTCATACCCCGGGTGCTCCGGATCCGGCGCGATGCCGCCGATGGTGCGGTACATCCAGCTCCCCACGGCGCCGAAGGCGTAGTGGTTGAACGAGTTCATGCTCGGGTCCTCGAAGCTCCCGTCGGGCTCGATGCCGTCCCACCGCTCCCACATCGTGGTCGCGCCGCGGGTGATGGGATACAACCACGACGGATACGTGCGCTGCAGCAGCAGTTTGTACGCCACGTCGAGATGCCCGGTGCGCGTGAGCGCGTCGAGCAGGTTGGGCGTGCCCAGGAACCCGGTGGTGAGATGGTCGTCGTGCAAGCGCACGTCGGCGGCCAGCCGGTTTCCCGCCGTGCCGCGGAGCGAATCGGGCAGCAGGCCGAACTGCAGCGCCAGCGCGTACGCGGTCTGCGTGTTCTCCCCGACGCGGCCCGCCGGTGTCACGAACTCGCGGTCGAACGCGGCGCGTTCCTTCTCGAACAGCGCCGCGTACTTCGCGGCGTCGGCCGCATCGCCCAACACGCGCGCCGAGCGCGCCACGAGGTCGGCAGAATGCGCCAGGTACGCCGTGGCGATGAGATCGGTGCCGGTGGTCGCCCCCGGATACCCGGCGTCGGTGCTATGGTAGGCCAGCCAGTCGCCGAACTGCCAGCCGGGACGCCACACGCCGCTGGGCCCCGCCTGCCGCGCCTCGAAGTCCACCCAGGCGCGCATGCTGGGGTACTGCCGGGCCAGCAGCGCGCTGTCGCCGTAGGCCAGGTACAGGGTCCAGGGCACGATCACCGCCGCGTCGCCCCACCCCGCGGTGCCGGCCTTGTCGGTGCTGTCGCCGCCCATGGGATTGGGAATCACCCACGGCAGGCTGCCGTCGGCGTGCTGGTCGATGGCGACGTCGGCCAGCCAGTTGGCCAGGAAGCCGTTCACGTTCATGTCGAACGCCGCCGTAGGCGCGAACACCTGCGCGTCGCCGGTCCACCCCAGCCGCTCGTCGCGCTGCGGGCAGTCGGTGGGCACGCTCAGGAAGTTGCCGCGCTGCCCCCACACGATGTTGTGCTGCAGCTTGTTGAGCATCGTGTCCGACGTGACGAACGTGCCGGTCTGTTCGAGGTCCGACGACACGACGATGCCGGTGACGGTCGACGCGTCGGGCGTACCCGGCAGCCCGGACAGGGCCACGTAGCGAAAGCCGTGATACGTGAAGTGCGGCTCGTACGTCTCGGGGCCCCCGCCCTTCATGACGTACCGGTCGGTCTGTCTGGCGCGCCGCAGGTTGCCGGTGTAGAGATTCCCGTCGTGGTCCAGCACCTCGCCGAAGCGCATGGTGACCGCGGTGCCGCGCGGCCCGCTGGCGCGGAGCCGCGCCCATCCGACCTCGTTCTGCCCCAGGTCGAACAGCCACTCGCCGTCGGGGGCGCGGGTCACCGACACCGGTTTCAGCTCCATCACCCGCTTCACCGGGGGCGCCACGGGCGCCACCAGCCGGGCGGCGGGCGCGGCCATCACGGCCACGGCCTTCCACGTCGAGTCGCGGTAGCGCGGCGCGTCCCAGCCGGCGCGCTCGAGGCGCGCGTCGTAGGTCTCGCCGTCGTAGATGTCGGCGCTGCGCACGGGACCGTCGGCGTACGTCCACGAACCGTCGGACACGACGGTCTGCGTGCGGCCGTCGGCGTAGCGCACGTCGAGCTGCAGCAGCAGCGCGCGCCGGTCGCCGTACAGGCCGCGCCCATGGTCGAACCCCAGGTAGCCGCGGTACCAGCCGTCGCCGAGCATGGCGCCCACAGTGTTGGCGCCGTCGCGCACGAGCGCCGTGACGTCGTAGGTGGCGTACGCCAGCCGGTGATGGTACGACGTCCAGCCCGGCGCGAGCTCGTCGTCGCCCACGCGACGGCCGTCTATATACGTTCGATAAAGGCCGAGGCTGGTCACGTAGAGGCGGGCCCGGGCCACGCGGCCGTGGAGCGTGAAGTCGCGGCGCAACAGGGGCGACGGCGTCTCGCCGGTGTCGGCGGGCGACGCCGGCGTGCCGATCCACTTCGCGGTCCAGTCCGACGGGTGGAGCAGCCCCGTTTCCCAGTACGCCGGCGCGCTCCACGGCGAGACGTCGCCGGCGGCGGTCCAGACGCGGACGCGCCACCAGTAGCGGGTGGCCGACTGGCCGGCGGGGCCCGCGTACGGCACGAACACCGATGCCGGCGACTCGACGCGCCCGGAATCCCACAGCAGGTGCGCCCCCCGCACGAGGTCGCCCTCGCTCAGCGCCACCTGGACCTCGTACGCCGCCTGCATCGTGTTGCGCACGTCGGTGGCCAGGCGCCAGCTCAGCCGCGGGCGCACGGCGTCGATGCCCACGGGATCCGCCAGGTACTCGGCGCGGAGGCCGGCCACCGAGACGCGAACGGGGGCGGGGGCGCGGGCGGGCGAACGCGCGAATCCGAGCGAGGCGAGGGCGAGCACGGCCGCGACGAAGGTTGGCTTCACGATTCGGTTCACCGGAATTCGGGGTGCTTCGGGGCGGGAAGGTGGCGAATATACGCGCCGGGCGCGACGCCGGAACCCTGCCGGCGCCGCGCCCCGCCCACCTCGCCGAAACGGGATCAGCCCCCGCCGCTCACCGACGCAAGCTCCAGCGCGCCCACTCCCGACTGGATCATCATGCGCACGGTGTCGCCCGGCGACAGATAGGTCTGCGGGCTCCACTCGTAGCCGAACCCGGCGAACCGGCGGGCCGCGAACCACACGTACGACGCGCCGTGGAGGAACACGGGCGGGATGGTGAGCGTGGTGGTCGTGGCGGCGGTGGCGGTGCCGAGCCGCTGGCGCATGCCGCTCTCGGTCACGACGTAGATGATGCGGTCCGTGAAGCCGTCGTTCTCGACCTTGAGGACGGCCGTCTCGCGGCGGGCCGGGTGATGGACCGCCGCCGCGGCGGGGCGGAACGCGGCGGTCGCGGCGAGAAAGCCGGCCAGCGACAGCGCCCAGCGTGTGCCCGTTCGAATCCCGATGTGCGATGGCATGGTGCATGCCTCCGTTGTCGATCCAACGGGGTGGTACCCCCGAGCGGGCGGTTGGATCGGCCCCACGGGCGCTATCGGAGAATGACCATCTCCACGGTGTCGCCGGCGGCGACCTGCGTGCGCTGGCTCACCGACGGTCGGACGCCGCCGAGCACTTCGGCCAGGAAGCGCACCTGGGGAGAGCCGGAAACGAAGGTGGCGGGAATGGTGAAGTAGGTCGTGGCCGCCGACCGCGCGATGCCGAGCCGCTGGCGCAGGCCGTCGAGCGAGACGTAGACCACCCGGTCGTCGATGTCGTTGTTCTGCACGCTCAGCGTGGCGGTCCGAACGCGCGGCGCGCCGGTGCCAAGGGGCGCGCCGGTGCGGCAGCCCGACGCGGCGGCCACGACGCCGGCCAGTGCCACCGCCGCCAGAAGACTCGTGCGTCGTGCGCTGCGCCCGCGCATGGGTGTACGAC
>JAGWRI010000324.1 GCA_028876525.1 Gemmatimonadota bacterium
CGGCGCGGCGATCGCGCTCGCCGCCATCGAGATGGCGCTGGCCGGCATCGAGTTCGCGATTCCCCCCGACGAGGTGATCGACGTCATGGGCGAGATCGGCCGCGACATGGACGTGCGCTACCGCGAGACCGCCGGCGGCGGGCTGGCCGCCACGCCGACGGGCCGCCGGCTGGCCCGGGAACGGCTGGTGCAGATCAAGCGCTCGGGCGGGGCGCCGGGAACGCCCCTACTATAGAGAGAGGGGCCGGCCCGGACGTTGCCCGCCCCCATGCGGGGCGGTAGCTTGACCCCAGGGCTTGAAACGCCGCGTCGCCCAATCCGTAGGGTGGATCACGAGCTATCACGGGATCGCGCCGATGGTCACCAAAGAAGAGGTCGAAGGCTATCTCGATCGCCTGAGCGTGGATGGGGCCACCCATTCCGAGGTCGAGCCCGGACTCTGGGTCGTGAAGCCCGGAGGATCGCAGGATTTCGACGTCGTCGTCCACTACTCGCCGCCGGTGCTGTTGCTCCGCGTCAAGGTGATGAGTCTGCCCAGACAGAACGGCACCCTGTCCACGCTCACCCGCCGCCTGCTGGAACTGAACGCGAGCGATCTCCTGCACGGATCCTACGGCATCCAGGGCGACTCGGTCGTGCTCACCGAGGCGCTGGAGCTGGAGCACCTGGATTACGACGAATTCCTGGCGAGTTATGAGAGCATGACCCTGGCACTGGCGTCGCACATGCGCGAGCTGGGCTCGTTCCGCGAGGCACACTGACCCATGGGGATTTTCGACCGGCTGTCCCAGATGCTCCGCTCGAACATCAACGACCTGATCTCGAGAGCGGAAGATCCCGAGAAGATGCTCACGCAGATTCTCGCGGACATGCGTTCGCAGCTCGCCAAGGCCAAGCAGCAGGTCGCCACCGCGATCGCCGACGAGAAGCGGCTGCGCGATCAGGCGGATGCCGAGTACAAGCAGGCCCAGGACTGGGAACGGCGCGCCATGCTCGCCGTCCAGGAGAACCGCGACGACCTCGCCAAGCAGGCGCTCGTGCGCCAGGCCGAGCACGTGAACGCCGGCCAGCAGCTCGAGCAGACCTGGGAAACGCACCGCCTCGAGACCGAGAAGCTCAAGAACTCGCTGCGCGATCTCAACGACAAGATCGAGGAAGCGAAGCGCAAGAAGAACCTGCTCATCGCCCGCCAGCGGCGCGCCCAGGCCCAGAAGCGCATCGCCGAAACGATGTCGTCGCTGTCCGAAAAGTCGGCGTTCGAGGCGTTCAGCCGCATGGAAGAGCGCATCGAGACCAACGAGCGCCAGCTCAAGGCGGCGAGCGAGATCGAGGACGAATTCTCCGGCGACACGCTGCAGCGCGAGTTCAAGCAGCTCGAGCGCGGCTCCACCGGGGCGAGCGTCGACCAGCAGCTCCTCGCCCTCAAGCAGAAGATGGGCGTCCTCTCCGCGGGCGCGCAGCCGGCCAAGCAGATCGGCGCCGGCGCCGCCGACGAGGAAATCGCCGCCGAAGTCGAGGACCTGCCCGAAGAGAAGAAGACGACTTGAGCGAGCCGCTTCCGCGGCGCCTGCGCTACGCGCCCGTCCTCACGGCGACGGTCCTGACGGTCCTCATCCTCTTGCTCGTCGGGTCCGTCGCCGACGTCGTGATGCTGCTGTTCATCGGCATTCTGCTCGCCGTCTACCTCAATGCGCTGGCCGCCGTCCTCCGCCGCCGCGTCCGCGTCCCCGGCCGGCTCGCCTTCCCGGCCGCCCTCGCCGCCAGCATCGCCGCGCTGTTCCTGCTGTTCACGATCCTCGTGCCCCCGGTCGTCACCCAGACCCAGCAGCTCCTCAAGCTCCTCCCGCAGTACACCGCGCTCTGGCAGCAGACCTTCGAATCGTTCGTCGCCCGCATCCCGGCCCTGGCCGACGTCGTGCCCCCGCAGCGGAGCATCGTCCTCGCCCTCTACGACCAGCTGGCCGCCGCCGTCCAGAACGTCCTCCCCAAGCTGTTCCTCGGCGTCCACGTCCTGATCAACGTCTTCTCGGTGGCCGTGATGGCCATCTACCTCGCCGTCGCTCCCGACACCTACACCGGGATGCTCGAGTCGCTGTTCCCGCCGGTGCGCCGCCCCTTCGTCCACCACATCCTCCGCGAGCTGGGCGACACCCTGCGCGCCTACATCGTCGGTCAGCTCGTGACGATGACCGTCCTCGGGCTGCTCAGCGCCATCGGCCTCTACATCCTCGGCGTCCCCTACGCCCTCACCTTCGGCGTCTTCTCCGGCGTCGCCGCCATCGTGCCCTTCTTCGGCACCCTGCTGTCCACCACCCTCCCCGCGCTGTTCGTCCTCAACACCCCCGACGGGGGCACCCGCGCGCTGCTCGTGCTCGGCCTCGGCGTCGTGATCCACCTCATCGAGGGCAACGTGCTGGCGCCGATGGTCATGTCCGAGCAGGTCGACCTCCCGCCGGTGCTCAGCATCCTCGGCGTGCTCGTCATGGGCGAGATCCTCGGCGTTCTGGGGCTCCTCATCGCCGTGCCCACCCTGGCCATCGTCATGGTGCTGATCCGGCGCCTCGTGGTGCACGGCGTGTACGACGGCGGGCTGGTCGTCGATCCCGCCATGCCCCTCACCCTGCCCGCCGCGGCCCCACCGGACACGCCCCCCGACTCCTGACCCCGACCGACCGCCCCATGCCGCGCGACCCCCGTTTCCTCATCCTCGCCGAGGGATCGTTCAACCCGCTGCGCTCGAAAACCGCCAACGCCTGCATCCGCTACTCGCCCGGCCGCGTCGCGGCCGTGCTCGACTCCACCCAGCGCGGCAAGACCGCACAGCAGGTGCTCGGCTTCGGCGGCGCCATCCCCGTCGTCGGCTCGATGGACGAGGGGCTCGCCCACCGCCCCAACGCCCTGCTCATCGGCATCGCGCCGCAGGGCGGGCAGTTCCCCGCCGAATGGCGCCCCATCGTGCGCCGCGCCCTCGACGACGGGCTCGACGTGTGGAGCGGGCTCCATGCCATGCTCGGCGACGACCCCGAGTTCGCCGCCCACGCGCGCGCCTCCGGGGCCGCGATCCGCGATCTCCGCCGGCCCCCCGCCGATCTCGAGATCGCCCGCGGCCGCGCCCGCGACGTCGCCGCGACGATCGTGCTCACCGTGGGCACCGACTGCAACATCGGCAAGATGACCGCCGCGCTGCAGCTCCTCCACGGGCTGCGCGCCCGCGGCCATCGCGTCGCGTTCGCCGGCACCGGACAGACCGGCATCCTCGTGGACGGCAAGGGCATCTCGGTGGACGCCGTGATCGGCGACTTCATAGCCGGCGCCGCCGAGCGCCTCGTGCTCGAAGCGGCACCCGATCACGACGTCATCCTCGTCGAGGGACAGGGCTCGATCATCCACCCCAGCTACTCCGGCGTCACCTACGGCCTCATGCACGGCGCCATGCCGCACGCCCAGGTGATGTGCACCCAGCCCACGCGCACGGCTATACGGAACAACGAATGGCTGTCCATCCCGCCGCTGCCGGAGTTCATATCGCTGCACGAGCGCGTGGTCCTGCGCCCCGCCCCCGTCATCGGCGTCGCGCTCAATACCTACGATCTCGACGAGCCCGCCGCCCGGGCCGCGGTCGCGCGCACCGCGCGCGACACCGGCCTCCCGGCCACCGATCCCGTGCGCTTCGACCCCGAGCCGCTGGTGGCGGCGATTCACGAGTTCCATCTGCGCCGCGCGGGAACGGCGGTCGCCCGCTGACCCGGTAACGCGGCACGCCGGCAAGTCGGCCGCGGCGTTCGCCCTCGCCGGTCGCCGCCTTCCGGACCCGCCGCCGCGCCGTTTCGCTCCTCCGGGCGGCATTCCGGTGGCGCTCGCCGCCCCCCGACGGTGCAGACTCGGGGCGTGTCCGTCGCCCTCTTCACCGCCCGCAACCTCCACAAGTCGTACGCCGCCGGCCTGCCCGGATGCTCGGCCACCGTCCGCGTCCTGTGCGGCGTCGACCTCGAGCTCGCCCCCGGGCAGATCGTCGGCGTCCTCGGCGCGCGCGGCGCGGGCAAGACCACCCTCGTCCGCTGCGTGGCCGGGCTGGCGCGCCCCGACGCCGGCGCCCTCTGGTGGCACGAGAGCGCCCGCCGGCCGCGCATCGTCGCCATCGCCCCCGCCGCCTACTCCTGCGAGACCGTCCGCGACGCCATGAACCGCGCCTGCGGCGATCCCGGCGTGGACCCTGCCAGGCTCGCCGCGCTGCTCGGCGAACTCGCCCTCGCCCCGCGCCTGCGCGCGGGCCAGCTCAGCCTCACCTCCGACGAGCGCGCCCGCTGCGCGCTGGCCGTCGGCCTCGCCGTGCGCCACCCGCTGCTCCTGCTCGACGGCACCGCCGACGCGCTTCACGCCGACGCGCGACCCGTCGTCGCCGCCCTGCTGGCCCGCCACGCCGCCGCCGGCGGCGCCGCTCTGCTCACCGGACGCGACGCCGCCGCCGTCGCCGCCCTCGCCCGCGAGGTCCGCGTCGCGTGC
>JAGWRI010000325.1 GCA_028876525.1 Gemmatimonadota bacterium
GGCCGCGGTGGGCGGGGAGGGCGGGGAGCGCCGCCGGCCCCCGAGGGGGGCAGGGGCGCGGGCGGCGGCGCGGCGTCCGCGCCGCGGCGGTTCGAGCTGCGCAACCTGGCCACCGGCGAGACCTGGTCGGCGCCCGGCGCGCAGGCGTTCGCCTTCGCCAGGGGATCCGGGACGCTGGCCGTGCACCTCGACCGGGCGTCGCGCGCCGACACCACGCACCGCGGGTCGGACCTCCTCGTGCGGGATCTCGGCTCGGGAGCCACCCGCAACGTGGGCAACGTGGGGCAATACGCGTTCGATCATAACGGCGGGCTTCTGGCGTACACCGTGGACGCGGCGGAGCGGATGGGCAACGGCGTGTACCTCGTCGACCTGGCCACCGGCGCCACGCGCGCGCTCGACGCGGCGGCCGAGGACTACGACGGGCTGGCGTGGAGCGATTCCGGAGCGGACCTCGCCGTGCTCCGCGGCACGAAGACCAGGGACATGACGCAGCGCGACAACGTGCTGCTGGCCTGGACCGGCCTGCCGGCGGCCGGCCCGGCGACGGTGTACGACCCGGCCGGGGCGGCCGACTTCCCGAAGGGGTTCGTGCTCAGCGAATTCGCCGCGCCCCGGTGGAGCGACGACGGGTCGCGCGTGTTCGTGGGAATCAGACAGCAGGAGCACGAGCTGCCGAAGCGCGACGAACCGGCGGCCGACGTGGACGTCTGGCACTGGAAGGACGCCGAGGTGCAGTCGGTGCAGATGGTGCGGCTGCAGCAGGCGCTGCACGCCACCTTCGCGTCGGCGGTGCTCGTGCCGTCGGGGAAGTTCGCGCAGCTTGCCGACAGCGCGATGCCCACCGTGGACGAGGCGCCCGATGGGGCGTGGGCGGTGGGGCGCAACGACACGACGTACCGCGGCGAGGTGGCGTGGGGCGGCGGCCACGCCGATTACTATCGGGTGAACACGGCAACCGGGGCGCGGTCGCTGATCGCGCGCCGGCTGGTGCGCACGATGGGCATCTCGCCCGACAGCCGGTGGTTCCTGTACCTGCAGGACGGGCACCTGTTCGCCTACGACGCCGCGGCGGGCGCGAGCCGCCAGGTGGACGGCGGGATCACCTTCGTGAACACCGACGACGACCACGCCTACGAGCGTCCGATCTGGGGGCTGGCCGGGTGGTCGCGCGACGGCCGGTCGGTGCTGGTATACGACAAGTATGATGTCTGGCGGCTGCCGCTGGACGGCGGCCGCCCCGAGAACCTCACCCGCGGCGTCGGCAGGGCGCAGCAGATCCAGTTCCGCGTCGTGCGCCTGGATCTCCCGGGCGGCGGGGGGCGCGGCGGCCGCGGCGGGCGCGGGTTCGGCCCCGCGCCGCGCGTCGAGGACCACGGCGTCGACCTCACCAGGCCCGTCACCCTCTCCGCGTACGGCGAGTGGACCAAGAAGTCCGGCTACTGGACGCTCGAGCCGGGCCGGCCGCCCCGGCCGCTCATCTATGCGGACAGGATGATCGGGCAGGCCACCAAGGCCGAGGACGCCGACCGGGTGCTCTACACCGAGCAGACCTTCCGCGAGTTCCCTGACTACCGGGTGACCAATGCGGAGTTCCAGTCGCCGCGCCGGATCACCGACGCCGATCCGTTCATCGGCCAGTACGCATGGGGGAGCCGCAAGCTCATCGACTTCACCAACGGCAGGGGCCAGCACCTGCAGGCCGTGCTCACGCTCCCCGCGGGGTACGAGCCCGGCAAGAAGTACCCGATGATCGTCTACTTCTACGAGATCATGTCGAACACGCTGCACCAGTTCTCGATGCCCGTGTACGACGACCGGCCGCAGATGTCCACCTACGCCAGCAACGGCTATCTCGTGCTCCAGCCCGACGTCGTGTACCAGATCGGCGCGCCCGGCACCTCGGCGGTGGATTGCGTCACCAGCGCCGTGAAGAAGGTCATCGACCTCGGCTACGCCGACCCGGCCCACATCGGGCTCCAGGGCCACAGCTGGGGCGGGTATCAGTCGTCGTACATCCTGACGCAGACCAGCATCTTCGCCGCCGTCGTCACCGGCGCGCCCCCCACCGACCTGATCAGCTTCTACGACGAGCTGTATCCCGGCACCGGCACCGTCCAGCAGGGCATCACCGAGGTCGGCCAGGTGCGCATGGGCGAGAACGTCACCCCCTGGAACCATACGCAGCTCTATATGGAACAGTCCCCGCTGTTCAACGTCACGAAGATCACCACGCCGTTCATGATCCTCCAGGGCACGAGGGACAACGCCGTGGACTGGGACCAGGGGCTCGAGTTCTACAACGCCGCGCGGCGCAACGGGAAGCGGGTCATCTTCCTCTCCTACCCCGGCGAGCCGCACCACCTGGCCAGGAAGGCCAACCAGATCGACTTCCAGATCCGCATGAAGCAGTTCTTCGACCACTACCTCAAGGGCGCGCCGATGCCCGACTGGATGAAGAACGGCGTGCCGCAGGTGGACAAGGAGCGGGCGACGCGCCGGGAGGACGCGATCCACTGAGCGCGGTCCGGCGCCGCGCCCCGGCGGCGCCGGCCGTCAGGCCCGCTCGAGCAGCACGGTGCCCGACATGCGGCGGAACTCCTGCCGCAGCCGCGCAGGATAGAGCCGCATGAGCGGGCGCCAGAACCACATGCCGCGCATCTCGCGCTTCAGGCGGCGCGCCTCGTCCATCGTCGACCGGAACTCGGCCTCGCGCCAGCCGTGGGGCGCGAAGAACGCCGTCCCCGACGCCGGCCCGAAGCGGAATGGGGCGTTCCCCCGGGCCACGCCCTTCCCCCAGGTGCGCTCCATCATCTTCAGCAGCCGCGGGCTCGCCAGGTCGATCAGCCACCAGGCGAACGGCGCCTGCCCATGCAGGTCGTCGGCCAGCGCACCCACCTGCGCCTCGGCGAGATAGACGAGCAGCCCCTCGCTCACCACGAGCGCGCGCGCGGTCCCCGCGCCGAGGCGCGCGAACAGCGCGCGGCGCGCCGCGTCGTCGGTGAGATCGGCGGCCACCGCTTCGTAGCGGCAGCGCGGCGCCTCTCCGCGCAGCGCCTCCGTCTTGTGGCCGAGGATGTCCGGCAGGTCCACGTCCACCCAGTGCAGCGCGGCGGGCAGGTCCATGCGCCAGGGGCGGGCGTCGAGCCCGGCGGCGAGGTTCACCACCGTGTCCACGCCGCGCCGGGTCACCGCGTCGGCGATCAGCTCGTCGAACAGCGCCGTGCGGACGATCATCGCCCACGCCATGGCGCGCCCCTGCTTCATGGCGTCCACGATCTCGTCGCCGCGCGCGCCGGCCAGGCGGGCGGCAAACGGGTCGCGGAACAGCGCGTCCGGTCGCGCCGTCTCCATGGCGCGGTACACGGCGACCCAGCGGGCGGTGTCGGAAACGTGGGTGATGGTCATCGGGATCGGGATCCGGCGTTGGCGAAAAACAAAGGATGCGATTTAGAGCCCTTTGCGACGGCGCGCCAGATGTGCGGGTTTCGTAAGATGCGCCATCCGCGGCCGCCAAGGCTTGCGCGCGGTTTCCGGCGTGTGCATGGATTGTCCGAGCGGCATCGGAGGAGACCGTGCTCTACACGCGCAACCAGTCACGCAGCCCGAACGGGCTGGTCGTGTGTGCGGCCGCGATCTTCGCGCTGGCCCTGCCCGGCCGCCGCCCGGCGCCGGCCCAGGGGGGCGGGGGCGCCGGGCCGGCGCGCCCCGCCCTCCGGGCCGACACCGACACCGCGAGCGGCCGGATCATCGGCACCGTCCGCGACAGCGCCGGGAACCCCATTCCCGGGGCCCGCGTCGAGGTGCTCCCGCGATTCGTGACCACCACCGATTCCGGCGGCGCCTTCGCGCTCCACGGCCTGCCCCGTGGCCCCGTCATCCTCCGCGTCAGACGCATCGGGTTCGCGCCCCTCGTGTCGCAGTGGGACCTCGGGCCGATCACCCTGGCGCTCGACCTCCGGCTGCACGCCTTCCCGGCCGTCCTTCCGGCGGTGCGCATCCAATCGCGCCGCGAGCCCTACGATTCCCGGCTCGCCGGCTTCAACCTCCGCCTCAAGCAGAAGCTCGGCCAGTACATCACGCGGGCCGACATCGAGCGCGGCCACAGCTACGTGATGACGGACGCGCTGCAGCGCCTGCCCGGGGTCCAGGCGTACCACATCCCCGGCATCGGCGGCACCACGGTGCGATTCGCGGGCGAGCAGTGCCCGCCGCTCGTGATGGTGGACGGATTCCCGGCCGCGCTGGGCCGGTTCGACCTCAACATCATCGATCTCTCGTCCGTCGAGGGCATCGAAGTCTATCAGAACGGCGCGTCCGTGCCGCCGGCGCTCGCCGGCCCCTACGGCATGGAGAACTGCGGCGTGATCGCGATCTGGTCCCGGCCCATGCGCCCCACGGTACGCGCCAACCAGCTCCCGCCCGAGCATCCGCTCAATCTCGACTCGCTGGTCAAGGCCGACGCCGTGTACACCGCGGGCACGGTGGACGAGCCCGTGCGCTACGTGCAGGGCACCGCGGCGCCCGCGTACCCGGACTCGCTGTTCCGGGCGGAGGTGCCGGGGCACGTCGTGGCGCGGTTCGTGGTGGACACGGCGGGCGCGGTGGAGCAGGCAAGCGTGAACATCGTATCGGCCACGCTGCCGGCGTTCGCGGAGGCCGTGCGCCAGGCCCTCCGCTCGGCGACGTTCACGCCGGCGAAGGTCGCGGGGGCCAAGGTGCGCCAGCTGGTCGAGATGCCCTTCGACTTTCACCCCGTGAAGCCCGACTCGGCGGTGAAGCGGCCCTGAGAGGCCCGACAGCGGCTGCACGGGATGCCGGCGGCGTGTCGAACCCGCCCCTTCGGCTCCCCAATTGCAGAACGGTAAATCGTTTATCTGCAAATACTTGCCATGTGCCGAGAGGCCGGCCGTGAATCGATGCAAAGATTCATGTGACGCGTTTCGTCAAGAAATGAGTTAGAAAGGATAAAGAAATCCTTGCGGGACAAGGCGTTGGTGGCCACAATTGGGGGCCGCAACAACGCACCAACCCACCTGGAAATGGCGCCGGACCGTCCCTGGTTCGGATGCCGCCCTCCCCTCTCCTGGCCGTCGCGAACGCTCCGGCGCGTCGGGAAATCCCCTCCCTTTCTCTCTCAGGGACGTCCCTGAACGAGGACCGACAACATGAGCTTGGATCGAATCAGAGGCTGGCTGAGCCCTCTGGTGGCGCTGTGCCTGGTAGCGCTCACGGCACAGACGGCACTGGCGCAGGGCACCGTCGTCACCGGCAAGGTGACCGACGAGCACGGCAC
>JAGWRI010000326.1 GCA_028876525.1 Gemmatimonadota bacterium
CAGTACGGTTCCGTGGTGATCGTCCCGCTGCTGGTCCTCTTCGTGGGCTTCGTGACGTGGATCGGCGCGCGGTTCGTGGACGCAAAACTGTCGTGGAACGCCGCGCTCGTCGTGGTCGCCTACTCCATGGTCCCCCGCGTCGTGCAGCAGATCTTCGTTTCCATCGAGGGGCTGTTCGTGGATCCGACGAGCTTGACCTCGCGGTTCAGCATGGGAATCGGCCCGGGCCGGTTCGTGGATGCGAGCACCGTGAACCCGTTCGTCGGCGCGCTGTGTGACCGGTTGGACCTGTTCCTGCTCTGGGGGCTCGTGCTGATCGCGATCGGCGTGGCGACGATCGGCAGGCTTCCCAAGGCCAAGGCGTGGGCGTTCGGCATCGGACTGTGGGTCGTGACCGCCCTGCCGGGGATCTGGGGGGCCTACCGGCAGCTCTGATCGCGACCTCGCGCCGCCGTTACGCGACGACGGTGGCCTCGCGCATCTCGCGGAGCGCCTTCACGATCTTCACGAGGTCGCGCGGGGTGCGCTCGGGCGGCGAGGGGACGAAGTCCCACCCGCCCGCCAGAGCGCGCCGCAGTTCGGACAGGCCGCTCGTGAAGCCGTACTCGGTTGCCTGCGAGATCGCGCGCCGGAACGCTCTGCCTGCTGCCGGGGCCATCCCCAGCGCCCGGAGCGCGTAGCCGGACTGGGTCTCCATCTCGATCTTCAGCTGCGGGGGCAGGGGCTGGCGCTCGAGATCGCGGCGATACGCGCGGTAGGCCGCGGCCGCGCCGTCCTCTCCCGCGATGCGCATCAGGTGGATAATGGCCATCCACCGCGTGTATTGCGGGCTCGCCGTGCACGATAGCACGAGGAAGGCGTCGCGCGCCGCGTCCTTCAGGCCGAGCCGCCGCAGGCTCTCGCCCAGGTCGTTCAGGATCGAGTCCCGATCGGCGGGGACGTCGCAGCGCTCCAGGGCCGCGTATGCCAGCCGCGCCGATTCGAGCGGTTGGCCCCGGTTCCCGGCCAGGACCGCGCGCTCGTGAAGTGCGCGGCATTCGACGTTTCGAAGGCCCGCCCGCGCCGCACGAAGCGCGATGTCGCGATACGCGCTCTCGGAGTCGTCCCCCGTCCCCTGCGCGGCTTCGGTCAGCGCCCGCCCGAGCTCGGCCAGCAGGGCGGTGTTCAGGTCGCCGGCCCGCTGCGCGATTTCCTGTCCCCGGCGATACGCACCCCGAGACTCGTCAAAGGCGCCGACGACGCGGAAACAGTAGCCCTGGCGCGTCAGCGCGAATGCGGTGGCCGCGTCCGAACTCCCCACCCCCGCATGGCTGACGACGGAATCGTAGACCGCCAGCGCCAGCGACCACTTCGCGTCCAGCTCCAGCGCGCGGCCGTATTGCAGCAGCCGGTCCGTCGTCGTCGCCGCCGCGCCGGGGCCTCCGCCGGCGACCGCTTCCAGCACCTGCGCCAGCAGCGCCTTCACCGGCTGCCCCGCGTCCACCGCCGACACGGCGGCCATCGCGCCCACCACGTCGAAGCCCCCCGGACACCCCCCCGCCACCCAGCGATCCACGACCCGGAGCACCACGAGCCCCGCGACGGCGGCCTGCGCGCTCGCGTCGTCCTCGCCGGCGCGCGTCAGCTCGTCGAGAAACGCGCGCGGCAGCCCGCGAGCCCGCGCCCGGATACGCGCATCATGCATCCCATGGCCTCCGGCTGGACACCGCGCTACGTCTGGTCATCACTCGAACCTGCCCTCCGGAATCCGACGTGCCCAACGGCGCTCGACGAGTCCGTGCCCCCGCGGTAATACCGCCGCGACCTGCCCGACGCCAGGGTCGGGGGGGCGGACGCGCCGGCCGTCAGCGGCCGGCGGCTCCTGCCCGGTGGGTCTCCGCCCCCGCCACGTAACGCATCCGGGTCCGGTCGAGCATGTCCAGCACGCGGATCAGCTCGCCGTCGTACACCTGAATCCGCTGGAGGCGCAGCGGATCGAACTTCGGATCGTACGGACTGCGATTGGGCCCGCCCGCGACTTCGAGAATCGCGTCGAAGTCGTATCGGTATACCCGCCCCGTCCTGGGATCGGTCCACGAGCCCGACTTCGCGAGCGCGCGGTTCTTCGGCCACACGCCGAGCGGGAGCGCGAACGTCCGCACCCGATACCCCGGCACCGCCGAGTCGATCGCCATCATGCCGCGGGCGATCTGCTCCTGCACCACGGCGTCGCTGTACCTGTCCAGCTCGGCGTGCCACAGCGTGTGGTCGCATAGCTCGAAGCCGAGCTCCGCCAGATATTTGACTTTCTTCAACCGCCAGGCGGTCTGCTGTCCCTGGACGCCCCGGTCGCCGAAGAAGGCATGGCCCGCGGCGGCCGCGGGGAGCATGCAGAAAGTCGCCCGGTTGCCCCAATCGGGATGCCGGGCGTGGAACGCCAGCCAGATGCCGAGCGCGCTCGTCGAGTCGACCTCGAGCTTTCCGTCGCGCTCGATGTAGCGGAACTGCCCCGGCGACGCGTCGTCGAAGGTGAACACCACGGGCGACGTTCCCGGCGGCAGGTCGAACGACCGGTCCACCAGCTGCGACACGGTCACCGGGCGGTAGCCGCGGTCGTAGAGCAACTGGAGATCCTGCGCGAAGTGGCGCCAGCCGCGCCCCCACCTCGAATCGCTGTCCGCGATCAGGTGGTACTCCAGGATCGGCACCCGGCCGTCGCGGTTCGGCGCGCGCACCGCGGGCTCCTGCGTGTCGGTTCGCGACACGGTGCCCGCCGAACGGGGTTCGCCGCGAACCTCGGCGCCCGCCAGGGGTGTCAAAGCACGAGAGGCCGGCGCCTGCGCGCCGGCCGATTGCCCCACCATCGCGGCTGCGGCGCTGACGCACGCCAGCCGCAAACCCCACCGGATACTCATTGGAAACTGCCCTGCTCGGATCGAGAGAATGACGCCGGGACCGAAGTCTAGTCACGCCCGGAGAAACCCGCGACGGGCGAGCCCGTACGCTGTTCCAGAGCCTCTTACCACGGCAGGGGCATGAACGTCACAGCGCGTCTGCGGGCCGGTGCGGCCCGTGTGCGACATGGGAGCCAAAGGACCGGCCGGCGGGTCTTTGGACGCGGCGGCTGGCTGGGCGCCGGGCACCGGGAGACGGCGGCGCTGGCCATCGTCCTGGCGGGACTCGTTCTGTTCGACGCCTGGCTGGGAAGCTGCGGATTCGCCGGTTGCCCGTCACCGGCCGAGGTCCGGGCCTACCGCCCCGACGAGGGCGGCCGGATCCTCGACCGTTCGGGACGGCTGATCGGGCGGCTGTCGTTCGTGAACCGCATTGACGTTCCGCTGGCCCGCGTGCCGCAGCACGTGCGCGACGCGTTCGTCGCCACCGAGGACCGCCGCTTCTACGCGCACCATGGCGTGGACTGGCACGGGTTCTTCCGTGCCGCGGCGCGCGATGCGGCGGCGCTGGGCGTCCGCGAGGGGTTCAGCACGATCGACATGCAGGTCGCGCGGAACACGTTCCTCGCCGGTCGCTACGACGGGCGATCGCTGCGCCGCAAGCTGCTCGAGATGCGCTACGCGCGCCTGCTCGAGCGCGACCTGTCCAAGAACCGGATTCTCGACCTGTACGTCAACGCGATCTACCTCGGCGACGGGGTCTATGGCGTGGAGGCCGCGAGCCGCGATCTCTTTGGCAAACACGTATGGCAGCTGTCGCTGGCCGAGGGAGCGCTGCTGGCCGCGCTGCCCAAGGGGCCGTCGGCGTACTCGCCGCGGCACGACGAGGCGCGGGCGCGGGCGCGGCGGGACCTCGTGCTCGGTCTGATGGCGGACCAGGGCTACGTCTCGCGCCAGCGCGCCGCCGCGGCTCAGGACACCCCGATCGAATTGGCCGACCGCGGCTGGCGCGCCGACCAGCGTGACGCGTCCACGGTCGTGGACGCCGTGCGCGCCGTGGTGGACTCGGTGCTCCCCGCCGGCCGCCGGTCCGGGGACCTCACGGTGCGCACGACCGTCGACTGGACGCTCCAGCGAGCCGCCGACCGCGTGATCCCGGCCCAGGCCGGCGCCATCGAGCGCGAGACCGACGCCGCCTACGGCGGCGCGCCCGGCCCCGCCGAAGGGGCGTTCGTGGCGCTCGACGCGGCCAGCGGGGACATCCGGGCGCTGGTCGGCGGCACCGACGTCGTGCGCGGCGGCTTCGACCGCGCCCTCGACGCGCGCCGCCAGCCCGGGTCGGCATTCAAGCCGTTCGTCTACAGCGCCGCCCTGCGCGCCGGCGTCTCGCCGGCGTCGATGGTCGAGGACGAGCCGGTGGACGTGCCCCTGGGCGGGAACCGGATGTGGAGGCCGGCGAACTACGGGGGCGAATACACCGGGCCGATCACGGTGCGGCGCGCGCTCATGATTTCCTCCAACGCCGCCGCCGTGCGGCTGAGCCACGGCGTGGGCGAGCGCCAGGTGATCGCCGCGGCGCGCGACAACGGCATCACGAGCCGGCTCGCTCCCGTGCCTGCCATCGCGCTGGGCGCGTTCGAGGTCACTCCGCTGGAGCTGGTGAGCGCGTACGCCCCGTTCGCCAACGGCGGGCGGCGCGTGACGCCGCGGCTCGTGGCCAGCATCGAGGGCCCGGGCGGGCGCGTGCTCTGGCGCAGCGCCGTCGAGACCGCGCCGGCGATGGATCCGCGCAACGCGTACGAAATGACGTCGATGCTCGAGGGCGTGGTGGACTACGGCACGGGGCGCGTCGTGCGCGACATGGGCATCACGGGGCCGGTCGCCGGAAAGACCGGCACCACCAACGACAACGCCGACGTCTGGTTCGTGGGGTTCACGCCCACGCTCGTGGCCGGCGTGTGGTTCGGCTACGACACCCCCCGCGCGATCAGCCCCAGCGCCACCGGCGGCCGGCTCGCGGCGCCGGCATGGGCGGCCATCGTCCGCGCCGGCTGGCGGGAGCCCGACAGCTCACGCTGGGTGCCGCCGGCGGGGATGGTGCCGGCGGTGATCGATCCCGAGTCGGGGCAGTTGGCCGGGCCCTGGTGCCCGCACCGCGACACGGTCTGGTTCCGCCCCGGCTCGGCGCCGACCGACACGTGCACCATGCACACCGAGCCGCCCGCGCCGAGCTTCGCCGACGGATTCGGCGATTGGGTCCGCGCCCTCGTCGCGCGCGGATTGCGGCATCTGATCCGGTTCTGACGGCACGTCGGCGAGGCGGGCGCTGCGCGCGCCGGTCACCGACTCGCCGGCTCGCCGGCCATCACTCCCGCCCACCGGGTCCGGTCGGCGGGGAAATTCGGGAAGATCCGCTCGAACGCGGTCGCGCCAAGGTGCTTGCCCACGACCTCCGAGAACACGCTGCGGAAGTCGGTGGTGAGCGCGAGGTCGCGATCCTGGTTGAGCTGCTCGGGCTCGAGGCCCGGCCACCGGCCGTGCACCTTGTGGCCCGCCACGTCGCCGCCGATCACGAACATTGCGCCGGCATGGCCGTGGTCGGTGCCGCCGTTGCCGTTCTGCCGCGCCGTGCGCCCGAACTCCGACATCGTGAGGATGGCGACGTCCGACATGCGGTCGCCCAGGTCGGCGACCAGCGCCGCGATGGAGCGCGAGAAGTCGGTCAGCCGCCCGGCGAGCTGGCCGGTGGAGGCGCCCTGGTTCACGTGCGTGTCCCACCCGCCGACGTCGGCGAACGCGATCTCGAGCCCGACGTCCGCCTTGACGAGCTGTGCGATCTGCTTCATGTGCCGGCCGAAGTCCGTGTTCGGATACTCGGCGCCGTTGCGCGGCTGGTACTGTTCGGGGTTCGCCGCGCGCAGGACCTTCATCGCCTCGAACATGTCGTTGCCGGCGGCGTGCACGACGTCGGACGAGCCGGTCATGTACAGGGCCTCGAGCTCGGCCTCGGCGCTTCCGCCGGTGCGGATCGTGAACTCGTCCAGGTCGTTCATGGCCACGACGGGCGACGCGCCCTCGAGGATGCGCGGCGTCTGCGGGGTCATCGAGACGGCGCGGAAGGGCGTGACCTCGCATTCGGCGCAGGTGCCGCGGGCCGCGAGATAGCGGTTGAGCCAGCCGTCGGGGGTGTTCCGGTCGTCCGGCGTGCCGCTCTCCATGTAGTCCTGCGCGTCGAAGTGCGAGCGGGTGTTGCTCGGGCTGCCCACGGCGTGGACGGCGGTGAGGAGCCCGCGGTCCCACAGCGGCTTGAACGGCGCGAGCGCCGGGTGGAGCCCGAAGAATCCGTCGAGGTCGATCGCCGCGCCGTCGACGCCCGCCGACGGGCGCGGAATGGCGATCGTGGGGCGCATCCGGTAGTACGCGGCCTCGCCGTGCGGCACGACGACGTTCAGCGCGTCGGCCGCGCCGCGCTGGAAGATGCAGATCAGCGTCTTTCCCTTCTGCCGCGCGCGCGGTAGCCCGGCGGCGAACACGCTGCGCCGCAGGAAGGTGGGCGACAATCCCATCGTCACCAGGGCGAGCGCGCCCGACTTCATGAAGACCCGGCGATTCATGGCATTTCCCTCGCTACCGGCGTTGGAATTCGGGCGCGCCGAGCGCCAGACCCACGACCTGCTGCAGCCCGGTGAGTTGAAGGGGCCGCGTGAGCACCGACTGGCCGGACCCGCGGCCCCCCGCGCTGGACGGCATCGCATCGGCCAGCTCGGCCATCGAGTCGGCTTGCGATCTCTTGATGAACGGATTCTCGCCCGTGCGCAGCACGTCGCGCGTGACCTGCGACACCTGGTCGCCGAGGATGTGGCGGATCACGCCGTCCACCTGCCCGTCGTGCGGCAGGGAGCGCAGCGAATCGGCGTACGGCCACGCCCGGAACGGCGCACCGGGCAACCGCCCGCTGGCGAGCAGGAGGCCGAAGTTGATGCGGTTCAGGATCGCGCCGGTGTTCATCCACGCGTCGCCGCGGTCGGGCCAGCCGTCGGGGGTCAGCCGGCCGTAGGGGGGCTGTCCGAGGAGGCCCACGAGCTGGGCCAGCCGCGGGGTGGTGTCGGGCCGGGCGTCCATGGCCCGCAGCCCGCTGGCCACCAGCTCGAACGGCGTCTTGACCTTCGACCGGTACGCGGCCGTGCTGAAGAACTCGGGCGACGTCACGATCGTCCGTACGACTTCGCGAATGTCTCCGCCGGTGCGGAGGAACGTCTGCGCGGCGCGCTCGACGAGGGCCGGCGGCGCGCTGTCGCTCACGAACCGCACGACGAGCTTGCGGGCAATGAAGTGCGCCGTGGCCGGGCTGCCGGCCAGGATGTCCAGCACCTCCTCGCCGTCGGCCTCGCCGCGGCCGGCGGGAATCCGGTGGCCGAGCACCACCTTGGCGTCGGCGTCGTGCAGCTGCGGCCGGAACACGAACCGTCCGGTGCGCAGGTCGATGCTCCAGCCGGTCAGGCACCGGGCCACCTCGATCACGTCCCGCTGCGTGTACCCGCCGTCCACGCCCAGCGTGTGCAGCTCCATCAGCTCCCGGGCGTAGTTCTCGTTCAGCCCGCGCCCCTCGGCCTGCTTGAGGCGCTGGATCATCTGCGAGCGCTGCTCCGGCGACAGGTTGCGCAGCCGCGGCGGCAGCCGTCCCGGCGGAAGGTCCTCCATCATGTCCAGCACGCGGCGCCGCTGCTCGGCCGACACGACCCGCCCGTTCGCTGCCAGCGTGGCGTGCGTGCTGTCGGCCTGGCTCTCCCAGTTGTCGAGGTAGAACAGCATCGCCGGACTGTGGGCCACCGCGCCCAGCAGGTCGCGGAACTTGCCCAGCGCGTGCGGCCGGATCACGTCGCGGTCGAACTCGGGGAGGAACACCCGCGTCAGCCCCTTGCCCACGTAGACGCTGAAGTGGTTCTCCCAGAAGTCCACCATCACTTCCTGCAGCTGCCGCTCGCTGAGCACGGCGCGCATCAGGTTCGCCGACTCGAGCTCGCGCACGGGGCCCTGCAGCCGCTGCTGGATCTGGCGCAGTTGCGGGTTGGCGCGCCGGTACCGGCGCCGCGCGTCGGCCTGCGAGGCGCTGTCGTCGCCCTTGAGCTGGAGCTGGAGCTGGCGTTGCGCCGCGATCGCCTCGCGGTACGCGGCCACGATGTCGCCGGTGGGCTCGTCGAGCAGATGGTAGCGGGCGAGCGCCGAGTCGGCGACGCGGTCGTCGATGCGCTCCGGGTGGAGCTGGAGGTCGATCCACCGGTCCACGCCCATCGCGCGCACCTGCGCCACGTCTCCGGGGCGCGGGCCGAAGCCGAGGCGATTGAGCGCCTGCAGCACCTGCTGGTCGGGCAGTTGCTCGCGCGGTCCGCCCGCCGAGGAGGGGACCGCCATCGCCGGTCCCGGGGCCGGCGCAGGCGTGGACCCGCCGGCGCAGGCCAGCAGGCCGGCCAGCGCTCCGGCCAGGCTCAGAACGGGGATTCGGTACCGCATGGCAGTTGCCCCCTAGTCAGGAATCTCGCCAATGAGACGGGCCGGGCGGTCAACCCGTTAACGATTTAGGACCACAACGTGACGGCGGTGCTTGC
>JAGWRI010000032.1 GCA_028876525.1 Gemmatimonadota bacterium
ATGGCGGCGATCGTGTCGGTGATCTTTCCGATGCGCTGCGACTTCTCGCCGAGCTCGACCACCGCCGGGACGGCATCGTGCGTGACGGTGGCGATGGCGGACATGCTCTCGAGCGCCTCGCCGGCGGCGTTCACGCCGCGCGCCGCCGAACGGGCCACGATGTCGGAGGCGTTCTGGGCGTTGCGGGCGTGACCGGCCACGGTGTAGGCGCGGTCGGCGACGCGGGTGGCGCCGTCGGTGGCGGCCTTCACGTTCCTGGTCTGCGTGGCGGTGGCGCCCGCAATGGCGCGCGCGGCGCCCGAGACCTGCCCCGTGCTGGCGGTCATCTGCTGGGCGCTGGCGGCGAGCTGTTCAGCGGTCGCGGCGACCTCGCCGGCCCCGAGGTCGAGCTCCAGCAGGAGGCTGCGCAGCCCGGTGGTCATGCGCCGCACCGACTCGGCCATGGCGCCGATCTCATCGCCCGAGAGGTAGTGCAGCTCGTGGCGGAGCTGGCCCGTGGCCACGGCGTCGGTGTGGCGCGTGACGTCGTCCAGCCCGCGCGTGAGCCGGGCCGCGCCCCAGTAGGCCAGGGCCAGCGCGAGCAGCAGCGCGACGAGCGGAAACGGGACGAAGCGCAGCAGCTGCCAGCGCAGATCGCTCAGGAACTGATCGGCGCGGAGCGTGGCGACGATGAAGCCCGCGATCGTGCCGTCGGGGCGGACGACGGGAACGGCGGCGGAGAGCAGGGACGCCTCGCCCGAGAGGTAGACGCCGGTGTATCCCTCGTGGCCCAGGGCGAGCGTGTCGGCGAGCCCGGGGGGCGCGGCCCATCCCCGGCGGTACTGGGGCGACCCGGCGGGCCACGACGCGTGGACCAGCACGTGCCACGCCCCGGCGCTGTCCTGGCGCACGATCTCCAGCCCGTTCACGAGGTCGCTCTCGCTGGCGCCGTTGGCGATCCAGGCGTGGAGCAGGGCCGAGCGGCTGTCGCGGAAGGCCGGGGTGTCCTCGCCGCTCCGGGCGACCACGTCGAGCGACTCGGCGGAGACGACGAGGCGGGCCCCGCGGGCGATGCCCAGCAGGCGGTCGCCGTGCACCTTGGCCAGCTGGGTGCGCGTCGCCACGTATACCGGAACCATGATAACCGCCAGCGTCAGCACGACGGCCGCCGCGCTGATCGCGGCCATCTTGAGCCGGAACGGGAAGCGGATCGTGCCGCGGGTATCCTGCGGCGGGGAGAGTGTGCCGTCGTTCATGGCTGGCGGCGTCAAGTTAGGTCCGCGCGGGGGGGGTGTAAAGCGCCGGCCGCGCATCGCTTTGCGCGCTCGGGCCGGGGGGCTAGCTTTCGCTCTCGCAGAGGGAGGGCGCATGGGCCACGACGGCCTGATGGTCAGCGTGTCGGGAATTCGGGGGCGGGTGGGCGGCGCGCTCACGCCGGAGGTGGTCGCGCGCTACGCGGCGGCGTTCGGCGCCTGGGCGGCGGCGGCCGGCCGCTCGCGCACGATCGTGCTCGGGCGCGACAGCCGGGTCTCGGGGCCGATGTTCCACCGTGTGGCGATGGGCGCGCTCCAATCGGTGGGGTGCACGGTCATGGACATCGGCCTCACCACGACGCCCACCTGTCAGCTGGCCGTGGAGCACCACCACGCGGCGGGCGGGCTGATGCTGTCGGCCAGCCACAATCCCATCGAGTGGAACGCCCTCAAGTTCATCGGGCCCAGCGGGCTGTTCCTCGAGGCCGCCCAGGGAGCCGCGATGCGGGCGCTGATCGAGACCGGCATCCCGTACGCGCCGTGGGACGCACTGGGCGCCATCGAGGCCGACGATCGTGCCGTTCTGCGACACGTCGAGAGTGTCCTTTCGCTACCCTACGTCGACGTCGAGGGGCTGCGGCGCCGGCGGTTCAAGGTCGCGCTCGACTGCTGCCGCGGCGCCGGCTCGGTGATCATGCCCGCGCTGCTCGACCGGCTGGGGTGCGTGGTGAGCGTGATCAACGGCGAGCCCGACGGCCGATTCCCGCGTTCACCGGAGCCAGTGGCCGAGAACCTGGGCGAGCTGGAACGATTCGTGCGAGAGACGGGGGCCGACGTCGGGTTCGCGGTTGACCCGGACGTGGACCGGCTGGCGATCGTATCCAACGAAGGGAAGGCGATCGGCGAGGATTACACGCTGGCGCTGGCCACGCGGCTGGTGCTGCGCTACCGGAAGGGTCCGGTGGTGACGAACCTCTCCACCAGCCGCGTGGTGGAGGATGCGGCGGTGGCGGGAGGCGCGACGCTCGTGCGCGCGCCGGTGGGCGAGGTGAACGTGGCGGTGGCGATGCGCGACGCGAAGGCGGCGGTGGGCGGGGAGGGGAATGGCGGGGTGATTCTGCGCGAGGTACATCTCGGGCGGGACGCGCCGGTTGGCGCGGCGCTGGTGCTGCAGCTCATGCTCGAGGAGGCGCGGCCGCTGTCGGCGGTCGTGGCCGGATTGCCGCGCTACGTGATCGTGAAGGACAAGCTGGACCGGCCGGCGGCGAGCCTGGACGCGGTGTATGGCGCGCTGCGCGCCGCGTTCCCGGACGGCGTGGCCGACACGCAGGACGGATTGCGGCTGAGCTGGGCCGACCGGTGGGTGCACGTGCGGCCGTCGGGCACGGAGCCCATCGTGCGGGTGATCGCCGAGGCGCCGACCGAGGCGGCGGCTCGGGAGCTGGTGCAGCGGTCGCGGGCGCCGCTCGACGCGCTGGCGAAATAATTCGGACGAGGCGGAATAATATGTGCGGAATCGTGGGGTACGTCGGCCCGAGGATCGCGACGCCGATGCTGATCGAGGGGCTGAAGCGGATGGAGTACCGCGGGTACGACTCGGCGGGCGTGGCGCTGTTGGGCGACGACGGCGTGGACCTGCGCCGCGCCAAGGGGAAGATCGCGGCGCTCGAGTCCACGGTGGCCACACGCCCGATCGAGGGCACGACCGGCATCGGGCACACGCGGTGGGCCACCCACGGGGCGCCGAGCGAGAAGAACGCCCACCCGCAGCGCGACTGTACCGGCACGATTGCGGTGGTGCACAACGGGATCATCGAGAACTACACGGTGCTGCGCAAGCGGCTGATCGAGGCCGGGCACGTGTTCAAGTCGGACACCGACACCGAGGTGCTGGCGCACCTGATCGAGGCGGCATTCAAGGGCAACCTCGAAGAGGCGGTGACCGAGGCGCTCAACCTGGTCGAGGGCACGTACGGCATCGCCGTGATCTCGAGCCAGGACCCCGACAAGATCGTGGCGGCCCGCAAGGGAAGCCCGCTGCTCATCGGGCTGGGCGACGGCGAGAACTACGTGGCGAGCGACGTGGCGGCCATTCTGCAGCACACGCGGCAGGTGGTGTACCTGGACGACGGCGAGATGGCGGTGCTCACGCCCACCACGTACCGGGTGTTCGATCTCGAAGCGAACGACGTGCCGAAGAACGTGAACCGCATCGACTGGGACCTGGAGCAGATCGAGAAGGGCGGGTTCGAGCACTTCATGCTCAAGGAGATCTTCGAGCAGCCGCAGACCATCGAGAACACGATGCGTGGGCGGCTGGTCACCGAAGAGGGGTTCTCCAAGCTGGGGGGGCTGAACCTCACGAAGCAGGAGATGCTGGACCTCGAGCACATCATCATCACGGCGTGCGGCACGAGCTGGCACTCGGCGCTGATCGGCAAGCTGATGATCGAGGATCTGGCGCGCATCCGGGTGGACGTGGAGTACGCCTCGGAGTTCCGGTACCGGAACCCGATCGTGGACGACAAGAGCCTGTGCGTGGTGATCTCGCAGTCGGGCGAGACGGCCGACACGCTGGCGGCGATGCGCGAGGCCAAGCGGCGGGGCGCGAAGACGCTGGGGCTGGTGAACGTGGTGGGCTCGACCATCGCCCGCGAGGACGACGGGGGGATCTACCTGCACGCCGGGCCGGAGATCGGCGTGGCGAGCACCAAGGCGTTCACGAGCCAGGTGATCGCGCTGACCCTGCTCACGCTCAAGCTGGCGCGGCTGCGCGCGCTGAGCGTGGAGAAGGGGCGGGCGATTGCGCAGGCCATGGAGGCGCTGCCGGCGCAGGTGCAGCAGATCCTGGAGAACGCGGCGGCCGTCGAGGCGATTGCCGACCGGTTCCGCGACGCGACGAATTTCCTGTATCTCGGGCGCGGCTACAACTTCCCGGTGGCGCTCGAGGGGGCGCTCAAGCTCAAGGAGATCAGCTACATCCACGCCGAGGGGTATCCGGCGGCGGAGATGAAGCACGGACCGATCGCGCTGATCGACGAAAACATGCCCGTGGTGTTCATCGCGCCGCACGACAGCGTGTTCGAGAAGGTGGTGTCGAACATCAGCGAGGTGAAGGCGCGCGGCGGGCGGGTGATCGTGATCACGAGCCGCGAGGAGCCGAGCCTGGCGGGGAAGATCGATTTCGAGATCCGGATTCCCGAGACGATCGACATGCTGTATCCGGTGCTGGCGGTCGTGCCGCTGCAGCTGCTGGCGTACTACATCGCGGCCAAGCGGGGGCTGAACGTGGATCAGCCGCGCAACCTGGCGAAGAGCGTGACGGTGGAGTGAAGGGGCCGGGCTCAGAACCGCTCGCCCGCCGCCTCGCGCGCCTGGCTGCCCACGCCGCGGATGCGCGACCACATCGTGAAGAAGAACAGCGCCATCCCGGCGGCCTGCACGAGGCCGCTCGCGGCCACCGCCCAGCGGAGCCAGGGGGCGTCCACGCCCACCCGCAGCAGCTCGCCCGCGACCCGCGCCGCCGTGCCCACCGTCATGCACCAGTAGGCCGCCACCACCAGCGCCGGCCGGTAACGGGTGTCGGCCCGGTCGGGGCGGGGGAAGAGCCAGAGCGCGACGCCCATGATCATCATCATCACGAAGCCCACGAAGATCGCGTGCGTGTGCGCGCTGATCTCGTAGGGCGACGGATAACGGCCCCACAGCTCACGGCGCACTATCATCCATCCGCCAATCGCCAACCCGGCCATCAGGAAGGCGATCGCGGTCTTGACGTACCGGCGGACCAGCGAGTGCACCTACGCCGCCAGGGCGCCGGCAAGCGCCGCCACCAGCGCGCCGAGCTCGATGCCGTGGCGCGCCGCCGCCTCGGCGATCGGCACGGTGGCGCCGCAGCAGGTGTCCATGCCGAACTGCGCGAACACGTCCCGCGCGCGCGGCTCGCGGTCCACCAGCTCCTTCACGGTCATCGTCACGTCGACTGCATGGGTCGTCTGCGGCATCCGCACCTCCGGGTTGCAACGGAGTCTCGCGAGTGGCCGGGCCGGCGGGCGTGACTGTTGTCACGGGGTGAGACAACCGTCACGCCCGGCGCCGGGCCGGACGGCCATCGTTCGCCCGTCCGCGTGAGGAGCCGACTCGATGACAATGCCCGATGCCGCAATCACCCAGCGCCGCACTGCCGTCGTCGGCCGCTACTTCGCCGCCGCCGCGGCCTTCCTGCTGGCCGGAGCCGTGGGGCTCACGTGGGCCGCGCCCGACCTGGCGCGCGGGATGTTCCTCGACCCGCGCGTCGCCGGGACGACGCACCTCTTCACGCTCGGGTTCCTCACCCTCACGATCTTCGGCGCGCTCGGGCAACTGCTGCCCGTGGCGCTGGGCGCCACGCGCTACTCGGCGCGCGTCGCGGGATTCGCGCTCTGGCTCCTCGCCCCTGGCATCGCGGCATTCGCGGCCGGCGTGATCACGGGGAACGTGCCCGCCCTGGTGGGCGGGGCGGTGCTCGTCGGGTTCGGCGTGTCCATCGCCGCCACCAACGCGGCCGTCGCGATGCTCGGCGTGCGCGAACGATCGGTGACGCGCACCGCGCTCCTGCTCGGCCACCTGTTCCTGTTGGCCGCGCTGGTGTTCGGCCTCGTGCTGTCGGGCAATCTCTATAACGGCCTCATTGCCGCGGCTCGCATCCGCGTCCTGGCCGGCCACCTGCACATCGCGCTCGTGGGCTGGGTGCTGATCGTCGTCATCGGCGTGGCGCACCGGGTGCTGCCGATGTTCCTCGCCGCGCCCAAGGCGCCGCGCCCGTGGACCGGGCCGTCCGTGACGCTGCTGGCCATCGGCACCCCGCTGCTCGCCGCGGGCCTGGTCGAGGGCGTGACGTCGGCCGCGTGGACCGGGTGCGCCGCGATGAACGCCGGCCTCGCCCTCTTTCTCGTGCAGACCGTCGGGCTCTACCGCCGGCGCACGCGGCCGGCGCTCGGGGTCGGCATGTGGTTCGTGGCCGCCGGCATGGCGGGGATGACGGCGGCCGGCGTGCTCGGGCCCGCCGTGCTCGCCGCCGGCGTGCACGACCCGCGCCTGGCCACGGCGTACGGCGTCTGTGCCATCCTCGGCGGGCTCGTGCCGTTCGTCACCGGCATCATGTACGAGATCGTGCCGGTGGTCTCGTGGAACGTCCGCTTCGCGGGACGCCTGAATCGCGGACCGGTTCCCAAGGTCACCGAGCTGTATTCGCGGGGCGCCGCCCGGTGGCAGCTGGGGCTCACCGTGGCCGGAGTGGCCGCGATGGGCGGCGGCATCGCGGCGGCGAGCCCGGAGGTTGCCCGGCTCGGGGCGGGCGCATTTCTCGCCGCCGTGGTAGTGTTCGTATCGCAGCTGATTCGCATGCGCTGGCGCCTGCCGGCGCCCGCCGCTTCCCGCATGGCCGTCTCATGAAGCCGATCTACGTCACCACGCCCGACGGCGAATACCTGCAGTTCCCGGCCGACGCGCCCGTGGTCGACGAGGACGTGCGCGACGTGCTGCGCGCGGGAGGCCAGCCGTTCGACCGGATCATGGCCGCGGTGGACGCGCTGCCGCCCGGGCACGTGCTCCGGGTGCGGGCCACATTCGCGCCCGCGCCGCTGATCGGGCTGCTGTCCGAGCGCGGATTCGCCTACCGGCTGGAGGAGCACGACGCGGGCGACTGGTCGGTGTGGTTCTGGGTGCCCGACCGGACGGGGCGCGCGCCGTAGCCGCCGACCCAGCGCCGGCGCGGTCCGGCGCGTATGTTAGGGGCCGCCGACCCCCTTGGCGCCACCCCGCGTACGTTCCCTTCCCACCCGCGCGACCCGCCGGCTGCCGCCGGCTCGGTCGCGCCGAGCTCCCCAGGCGCATGAGACATCGCGTGATGCAGGCCGTCGTTCTCGCCGCGGCCGCCCTGACCGCCGCCGCGTCCACCCTCGCCGCGCAGCAGTCCGTGCTGGAGACGCGCGACCCCCACCAGCAGCAGGACCCGGACTTCCCGGCGTTCTACAGGATGTGGACGCACCACGGGAGCCCTCTGGTGGACCATCTGCCTGTCGTGCCCGGCGTCCCGACGCCGAAGCAGTTCCTGGGCTACTACATCGGCGCGCCGAAGAAGCTCACCTACTACGACCGGATCGTGGCGTACTACAAGGCGCTGGCCAAGGCGACGCCGCGCGTGCGCGTCGAGGACATCGGCCGGTCGGACGAGGGACGCGAGCTGATCGTGGTGTGGGTCTCGTCCGACGAGAACATGAAGCACCTGGCGCAGAACCGCGCGAACCTGGCGAGAATCGCCGATCCACGCGGGCTCTCCGACGCGGAAGTGCACGAGCTGATCGCGAGCACGAAGCCGGACTACCATCTGATGGGCGGGCTGCACTCGGGCGAGACGGGCCCATCGGAGATGCTGATGGAACTGGTCTATCGGCTGGCCACCGAGACATCGCCGCTGGTCACGAAGATCCGCGACAATCTCTACGTGTCGGTGACACCGGCCGCCGAGCCCGACGGGCGCGACCGCAACGTGGACTGGTTCTATCACGGGCTGGACATGAAGGCGGAGTACGGCCCGGCCGATTCCGCGGCGCGGGCCGACAGCATCCGCGCCGACAGCGCCAGGGGGGCGGGGAAGGCGGAGGGCGAGCGCGGCGGGCGCGGCGGGCGCGGCGGGCGGGGCGGGCGTGGCGGACGCGGAG
>JAGWRI010000327.1 GCA_028876525.1 Gemmatimonadota bacterium
ATCCCGCCCACGTTCTGCAGCGCGCGCCAGTCGGCGCCGGCGAACAGCAGCGCGTCGGCGATCGGGACGAGCGGCGCCCCCTGCCCCCCGGCGGCGACGTCGCGCACGCGGAAGTCGCTCACCACGTCCACGCCCGTGCGCTCGGCGATCACCGCCGGCTCGCCGATCTGCCAGGTGGCGCGCGGCGGGTCGTGCCAGAGCGTCTGCCCGTGCGACGCCACGGCGCGCACCTCGCCCCGCGGCACGCCGGCCTCGGCGAGCACGGCCACCGCCGCGTCGGCCAGCCAGCCCCCGAGCGAGAACTCGAGGCGGCAGTACTCTTCGGCCGTGCCCACCGACATCGCCCGGTGCAGCGCGTCCCGCTGCGCGGCCGAATATTCCAGAACGCTAAATGCGAGCAGCTCGGGCGCGAAGCCGCCGTCGCGCTCGTGGAACCGCGCGGCCACGGCCGTGATCCCGTCGAGCGAGGTGCCCGACATCAGGCCGACGTAGACCGGCGGGCGCGGCGCCGTCATCCGACCGGCGGCGGCGTGCGCCCGATGACGCGCCGGATCACGCCCCCCTCGCGGGCCAGCGCGGCCTCGGCCTCGCCCCGCGGCACGCCGAGATAGTGCATCACGACCGCCGTCTTCACCGTGGCCCCGGCCTCCTGGAGCAGGGTCCGCGCCGCCGGACGCGACAGGTCGCACACCTCCATCACGATCCGCTCGCTGCGGTCGGCGAGCTTGGCGTTCGTGGCCTGCAGGTCCACCATCAGGTTGCCGAACGTCTTGCCGAGGCGGATCATCGCGCCCGTCGTGATCATGTTGAGCACGAGCTTGGTCGCCGTGCCCGCCTTGAGGCGCGTCGAGCCGGTCACCGCCTCGGGGCCGGTGATCGGCAGGATCACGATGTCCGCCTCGTGCGCGTCCGCCCCCGGCGGCGAGCAGGCGATGAGCGCGGTGCGCGCCCCCACGCCGCGGGCGTGCGCGAGCGCCCGGTGCACGTAGGGCGTGGTGCCCGACGCCGCGATCCCGATCACGAAGTCGCCGGCCCGCACGCCGGCGGCCGCGAGGTCGTGGCCGGCCTGCTCGACCCGGTCCTCGGCGCCCTCCTGCGAGCGCGTGAGCGCCGCCGGTCCGCCGGCGATGATGCCCTGCACCATCGCCGGGTCGGTGCCGAACGTCGGGGGGCATTCGCTGGCGTCGAGCACGCCGAGCCGCCCCGAGGTGCCGGCGCCGACGTAGAACAGCCGCCCCCCGCCGCGAAAGGTGCGCTCCGCTTCGGCAATCGCCGCCGCGATCGGCTCGCGCTGGCGGTGCACCGCGTCGGGCACGACGCGATCTTCGGCCGCCATGAGATCCACGATCTCCAGCGGCGCCGCGAGGTCGATGTCCGCGGTGCGCGGATTGCGCTGCTCGGTGATGCGGGGGTCGGCGGGTGGTCGGGCCACGGGTGGCGGGCGGCGGGACGGGCGGCGAGCCGTCCGGGGCCCGCGCGGCGCGCGGGTCCCGGACGCCCGAACAAGTCTACCGAATGATCACCGGCGCCGTGAGCTTGACCAGCATGTCGCTGCCCTGGGCGATGCATCCCTCGTAGTTGGCGGTGGTCGCCGCCACACCCGCGCCGGCGGCGGCGCCGGCCGCAGCGCCCACGACCGCCCCCTTGTCGCTCTTGCCCAGGATCTTGCCGGCGATGGCGCCGATCACCGCGCCGCCGACGACCTTCTGCACGTCCTTCTCCTTGGGCTCGTTGCGCACGCGCTCGATGGTCTCCTTCGTGACCGCGGCCGCCATCTCGTAGGTGCGGCCGTCGAAGGTCACCGACTGGACCTTGAAGCCCATGTCGATCGGATCCTTCACGTTCTCGCTGCGCTTGAGCGCGACGATCTCGAGCTTGACCACCGCCCCCGACGGGATGCGCACTCCGTTCGTGCCGTCGACCGGATCGGCGACGGTGGCCGAGACGATCTGGCCGACTTTGTGGGTGTTGGTGCAGACGCGCTCGCTGGGGTGGATCACGAGGCTGGTGCCCTCGGCGACCTCGCCGGCGGGACGGGCGGGCTCCGGCTTGGCGGCGGCCTTCGGCTCCGCCGGCCTGGTGGCCGGAGTCCTGACCGCGCCGGCGGCCGGCTTGGCGGGCGCCGCCTTGGCGCCGGGCGCCATGGCCGTGTCGGCGAGCGACGGCTGGGCGGCGGTCGAGCCGCCGGCCATCTGCAGGTCCTTGCCCAGCGCCGTGTCGGCGCTGGCCGACTCGCCCTTGCCCGTGCAGGCGGCGGCCAGAGCGGCCACCGCGAGGGCGCCGGCCAGGCGGGAAATACTCTTTCTCATATGGCCTCCGGAGAATGCGGGGAATTGCCGGAACGGCCGGCTCCGCGCCGCCCGCCGAGGGCCGCCGGCGGTCTGCCGCCGGACCCGCGCGCGGCGGTATATTTGGACGACGTGCCGCCCACTGGAGCCGAGCCGTTCCGCTGGATGAAGTATACCCGCGTCCCGCCGCGTTGTCCCGGGCACGGGGCGCGGGCGTGCGCCCGCCGCCGGGGCGGTGACCGGTGACACACCGCCGCCCCCTGCGCCGCCTCCTGCCGTATTACCGGCCCTACCGGGCCAAGATGGTCACGGGCCTCTCCCTGACCGTCGTGTCGTACGCCTTCTCGACCGCCGGGCCGTGGTTCCTGCAGCAGGCGGTGGACGCCTTCATGCGGAAGGCGCCGACGGCGCGGATCTGGCTGCTCGTGGGCGGGATGGTGGGCGTGGCCCTGGCCGGCGGCTTCTTCCGATTCCTCATGCGGCAGCTGCTCAACAGCGTGAGCCGGTGGATCGAGTACGACCTGCGCAACGACCTGTTCGGCCGGCTCGAGGCGCTGGACGCGGCGTACTTCGCGCGCCACCGCACGGGCGACCTGATGGCGCGGCTCACCAACGACCTGTCGGCGGTGCGAATGGCGGCCGGGCCGGCGGTCATGTACCTCACGAACACGATTGCCGGCGGCACCTTCGCCCTGCTGTTCATGCTGCGCATCGACGCGCGGCTCACGCTCATCGCGCTGCTGCCGATGATCCTCCTGCCGATCTCGATGATCTGGCTGGGGCGCGCCATTCACCACCGCTTCGAGGCGGTCCAGGACCACTTCGGCCGCATGGCGACCATGGCGCAGGAGAACATCTCCGGCGTCCGCGTAGTGCGGGCCTACCGCCAGGAGGAGCCGGAAGCCGGGCGCTTCGCCGCGCTGGGCGAGGAGTATCTGCGCAAGCAGATGCGGCTGGCCACCCTGTACGGCATGATGCACCCGTCGTTCCAGATGCTGGCCGGGCTGGGAAGCGTGGTCGTGCTCGGCCTCGGCGGCGCGCTGGCCATCCGCGGCACGATCTCGGTGGGCGCGTTCGTGGCGTTCGGGCTCTACCTCGGGATGCTGACCTGGCCGCTCATCGCGCTGGGCTTCGTGATCAACCTGTTCCAGCGCGGCGCGGCCTCGATGGGACGGCTGCTCGACATCCTCGACGCCGCACCCGACATCGTGTCGCCCGCCGCGCCGCGCGGCCTGCCCCCGACGGCGGCCGGCCGCACGCTCGAATTCCGCCGCGTGGGCTTCCACTACCCGGCGGCGAACGGCGCCGCCCCGCGGTGGATCCTGCGCGACGTGAGCTTCACCGTGCCGGCCGGCGCGACCGTGGGCATCGTCGGGGCCACGGGCAGCGGCAAGAGCGCGCTGCTCGACCTCGTCCCGCGGCTGTTCGATCCGCAGGAGGGGGAGATCCTGGTCGACGGCGTGCCGCTGCGCGAGCTGGACCTCGACGCCTGGCGGCGCGAGATCGGGTACGTGCCGCAGGAGAGCTTCCTGTTCAGCGACAGCATCGGCGCCAACCTGGCCTACGGCGCCGCCGACGGCTCGACCCGCGACTGGGCGGCGTCGGTGGCCCAGCTGGCGTCCACGATCGAGGCCCTGCCCGACCGCTACGACACGATGCTCGGCGAGCGCGGCATCAACCTGTCCGGCGGGCAGAAGCAGCGCGCGGCGCTGGCCCGCGCGCTGGCCCGCACGCCGTCGGTGGTGCTCCTCGACGACGCGCTGAGCGCGGTGGACACGCAGACCGAGGCCGAGATCCTGGAGGCATTGCGCACGACGCTGGCCGGCCGCACGGCGCTCATCGCCTCGCATCGCGTGTCGGCAATCCGCGACGCGACCTTCACGGTCGTGCTGGACGAGGGCCGCGTCGTCGAGCAGGGCGCCCACGACACGCTGATCGCCGCCGGCGGGCGCTACTGGTCGCTGCTCAACCGACAGCAGCTCGAGGAGTCCCTCGAAACGGCCTGACGTCGCGCCCGACCGGCATCAGGAACACTGGGAACTGCAGATGATCCGGAAGGTCCGGATCATCTGCAGTTCCTGAAGTTCTTGAGGCCCGCCCGGCGCACTAGACCCGGTTCAGGATCCACGCCGGCGTGATCGTCTGCAGCATGCCGGTGAGCACGGTGAGATAACCCGTGACGAGCAGCAGGCCGACGATCACGAGCAGGACGCCGGAGGCGCGGGTGAGCCACGCCAGCCGCGCGCGGTTGCGCTGCGCGAAGCCGATCAGCTCCTCGAGCGCCACCGCCGAGATGAGAAACGGCACCGCGAGCCCCAGGGAATAGGCGCTGAGCAGCACCGCGCCGCGCGCCGCGTCGCCCGCCGTGGCGGCAAAGGTCAGGATCGCGCCGAGGATCGGGCCCAGGCAGGGCGACCATCCGGCGCCGAACGCCATGCCCACGACCACCGTCCCGAGGTACCCGAACGGCTTGTTCCGCAGGTGGACGCGCGTGTCCCGCCCCAGGAACGGCAGGTTGAACGCGCCGGCCAGATAGAGGCCGAACAGGATGATGATCGCGCCGCCCACGCGCGCCACCCAGACGCGGTGCACGAGCAGGACCCGTCCCACCGCGCTGGCCGCGACCCCCATCGTCACGAACACGAGCGAGAACCCGATCACGAACAGCACCGCGTGCAGCAGCGCGAACCGCCGCGACGACTGGACGTCCTCCAGCGAGATGCCGGTGATGAACGTGAGGTAGCTCGGCACGAGCGGCAGCACGCAGGGCGAGATGAAGCTCACCAACCCGGCGACGAACGCGACGAACAGCCCGATCTCGCCGCCCTGCGTCACGGGGCGTCCGCCGGATCGGGCGCCCCGACGAGGGCGCGGATCTCCTCACCCGTCATCCGCTCCACCTCGTCGGTGTCCTCGGCGCGCCGCTGCACCCCGCGCACGACCTGGTCCACCGTCACCAGCGGCGCGTCGGCCTCCGCCTTCACCGTCACCTCCCACTTGCCGCGGTCGGTGCCCTTGAGCGTGTGCCGGTAGGTGGCGCTGAACACGGTGTAGCGGTCCGGCGACGCCGACACCGGCTCGGTGGAGGCGGCCACGACCGCCACCCCGCTCTCGATGCCGCCTACGCGGCGCGGCGCGAAGAAGTGCGCCTCGATGATCCCCGCGGCGGGAAGCTGGGCCGCCAGGTCGCGGATGAACCGCTCGCGCGTTTCGGTCGGGATCACGGCGCGGCCGCCGGCGCGGCGGCGCGGGCGTCGAGCTCGCGCTCGACGTAGAGTCGCAGGATGTGCATGAAGTCCTGTGCGTTGGTGACCACGCCGAACGCCTGGTGCGTGCCGCGGTCCTTGAGCTTGCTGACGACGAACTCCGACGAGTCCACGCAGATCGTGACCAGCTCGCGCATCGCGCCGTCGGGGTCGGTCACGAACGCCGGGAGCATGTTCCCGGTGGCGATCCCGTGCAGCGCCGTGGCGATCATGATCGCCATCGTCGCCCGCACCGTGTGGCGGCGCATCGCGTCCTGGGCCCGGAGCATGTCGGTGATCACCTCGGGAAGCGGCCCGTCGTCGCGGATCGACGCCGCGAGCACGAACGGAACGTCGTGCAGCACGCACGCCCGCATGATCCCGTCGGGAATGAGCCCGCGCTCCACCGCGGCCCTGATCGAGCCCGCCTCGCGCACCCGGTTGATGGCCCGCATGTGCAGCCCGTGGCCGCCCTGCGTGGGCACCCCCGTGCCGGTCATTCCCAGCGTGGTGCCGTACATCGATGCCTCGATGTCGTGCGCCGCCACGGCGTTGCCGGCCAGCAGCGCCTTCACGAACCCGCGCTCGACGAACCACACGAGGTCGGCCCGCGCCCGCGCGTGCACCAGCGCCGGCCCGGCCACCCAGATCATGTAGCCGCCGCGGTCGCGCTCGTCCACCAGCAGCCGCGCCATCAGCGCGTAGTCGATCGGCTTCTCGCGC
>JAGWRI010000328.1 GCA_028876525.1 Gemmatimonadota bacterium
ACCGATCCGGCCCGGCAGCGCGTGCTTCCCGATCCGTACCATGCCGGCGAGAACCTGATCGAGCAGATTCCCACTGGCGAGTGGATGGAGCGCGCCCCCTACTTCGAAGCGGTGGCGATCACCGGCGAGGGCGTCTTCGAGACGCTGCGCGCGGTGAGCAAGCTCGTCCTCAAGTCGCTGGCCTGACCGCCACGGCCGCGCGGTGAATCTCCCCAACTGGCTGACCGCGGGCCGCATCGTGGCGGCGCCGTTCATCGCCTGGCTGCCGTTCTCCGGATCCTCCACGGCCCGCTTCGTCGCGTGGTCCCTGTTCGCCCTGGCGGCCATCACCGACTACGTGGACGGCTACCTCGCCCGGTCCCGCGCCCAGATCACCGACCTCGGCCGGCTGCTCGATCCGCTGGCCGACAAGCTGCTCATCGTCGCGACGCTGATCCCGATGTTCGTGCTCACGGGGTCGGGCACCTCGGCGTCGCTCGTCTCGCCGCTCACGACGCCGATGGTGGCGGGCACCCTCGGCCCGGTGATGAAGGCGACGGGGCTGGCGGCATTTCCCTTCGTGACGCCGTTCGGACTGATCGGGCTCCCGTGGTGGATCCCGGTGGTGATCCTGGGCCGCGAGGTGTACATGTCGGTGTTCCGGCAGATCGCCAAGAGCCGCGGCGTGGTGATCAGCGCCATCGGCCCGGCCAAGTGGAAGACGGCGATGCAGCTCGTGTGGGTCGGTTCGGCGTTCTTCTGGTTCTTCGCCGCGACGGTGGCGATGAACCGGCACTGGTCGGGCGCGGGCTGGCGGTGGTTCGCCAACTTCAACGGGATCGTGGGCGTGCTCATGATGGTCGGCGCCACGGCGCTCACCTTCTACTCGCTGGCGCTGTACATGACCCGCTACGGCCGGCTCCTCCGCACCGCCGCCTGAGTCCCGCCGCGCCGGCATCAAGAAGGCAGGGAACGGCAGATGATCCGGATGGACCGGATCAGACGGATCTGAACGAGGGGGCTTCCAGGCGAGACTCGCCCCGCCATGCACAGCGAGTCTCCCCGTGAAGCCCCCTCGCCATGTCGTTGCCGTTGCCGTATCGGTCTCATCGGGCCCATCAGTTTCATCTGCGGTTCCCCGTTCTTGATGCCTGCCCGGCGAGTAGATTCAGGCGTCACCCGGAGCCAGGGACATGAAGATCGAGCTGGTCACGATCGGCGACGAGCTGCTGCTCGGCTTCACGATCGACACCAACGCCGCGTTCGCCGCGCGCCACCTGGCCGAGCTCGGCGTCGAGATCGTGCGCCGCACCACCGTGGGAGACGCCGCCGAGCCGATCGCCGCCGCCGTGCGCGAGGCGCTGGACCGCACCGGCGCCGTGATCACCACCGGCGGCCTTGGGCCCACCAGCGACGACCTCACCAAGCCGTCCATCGCCGCCATTTTCGGCCGCGGGATGCGCTTCGACGAGGAGCACTGGGCGTGGATGGCCGAACGCTGGCGCGCGCGGTTCCAGCGCGAGATTCCCGAGGCCAACCGCCGGCAGGCCATGATCCCGGAGGGGGCGCGCAAGCTGCGGAACAACCACGGCTCGGCGCCCGGTATCTGGCTGGAGGACGCGCAGGGCCGCTGGGTGGCCATGCTGCCCGGCGTGCCGCGCGAGATGCGCGGCATGCTCGCCGACACCATCCTCCCGCTGCTGCGCCAGCGCGCGGCCGGCAACCGGGTCGTGCGCTCGCGCACCCTGCGCACGACGGGCCTTCCGGAGTCGCTCATCGCCGAGCGCGTCGAGGCGATTCCCGGGGGCGTGCCCGACGTCTCGCTGGCCTATCTCCCGAACGTGGACGGCGTGGACCTGCGCCTCACGGTCCGGGGCACCAGCGCCGACGAGGCCGACCGGCGGCTGGCCCTGGGCGCCGACCGGCTGCGCGCCGCCTTCGGCGGCGACGTGTACGGCGAAGGGGAAGCCGATCTCGCGGCGATCGTGCTCGACGTCTGCCGCGCGCGGGGCCTGTCGCTGGCCGTGGCCGAGAGCTGCACCGGCGGCCTGATCGGCGAGCGCATCACGCGGATTCCGGGGTCGAGCGACGTCTTTCTGGGCGGCGTGATCTCGTACGCCAACGAGGTCAAGACCTCGCTGCTCGGCGTGCCGGCGGCCGTGTTGCGCGAGCACGGCGCGGTGAGCGAGGAGGTGGCGCGCGCCATGGCCACCGGCGCGCGCGAGCGCACGGGCGCCGCGATCGGGTTGAGCGCGACCGGCATCGCGGGCCCCGACGGCGGCACGCCGGAGAAGCCCGTGGGCACGGTGTGGATCGCGGCGGACGTCGCCGGCGAGGTCCGCGCCACGCTGCTTCACTCGTGGGGCGACCGGCAGGAAGTGCGCCAGCGCGCGGCCCAGGCGGCGCTCAACCTGGCGCGGAAGATGCTGGCGGGTTGAGGGCTACCGCGTCCAGATGAAGATCGCGGCGCAGGCGTCGCCCACGACTTCGGCGGGCAGCGAGGACGAGGTCGGGTAGGCTTCGATCGCCTCGACGTTGTTGACCCTGATGGCGCCAAGCTGGTCCATCGGGTCCGGCGCGGCGCTGAGGGCTGCGCCACCAGAACCGCTGCCACTCGGCGCCTGCAACTGCGGCGGCAGCATGGCGCTGCCCGCTCCCCCGCCGCCCCAGACCCGATGCCCGTCGATTTCGATCGTGACTCCCTCGTTCTTGCAGGTGGGGAATCCGATCGTCGTTCCGTCCGGATCCGAGACGATCTTGAAGTTGGGGATGCGGCGCAGGACGTCCAGCAGATCCATGACGTTCATCCGCTCGATGTCTTCGTGCGCGAAGAACGTGCCCGACGCGGCGTACTTCCGCCGCTCGTAGAACTCGTCGTACTTCATGGTGTACGCCAACCGGTCGGGGATCCCGAACGGCCCGATGCCCTTGGAGGTGACCGTCGGGAGCGCGGTCGGCGGGCGGGCGAGCGGGTAGGTCCAGTACGTGGCGTTGCCCGGGGTCACCGGGATCAGAAAGCGCGCCGGCAGGTATCCGATGCGACGGATCGTGATCGCGTGGAGCCCGGCTGCCACGCCCGCGAGGTGGAATTCGCCCGACGAATCGGTGCGCACGGCGCGTCCCGCGGAGTCGAGCGTCACCGTGGCGCCGGCCAGCGGCTGGAGCAGCGAATCCACCACCCGGCCGCCGATCGTGCCCGGTGTGCGGGGGCCCGGGCGCTGCGCGGCGCACGGCCGTGGGGCCAGCGCGAGCCACGAGAGCGCGCCCGCGCCCGCGAGGCGAACCATGAGCCGGCCGACCGTCATCGCCGGAGCCTCCCCGTGGCAACTGGGTCAGAGTTTCAGTATGCACCGCCGCCGGTCGGCCGCGCAAGAGCGGCCGCTACTCCGCCGCGATCTCCACCGCGTCGCCGCGGTGGGCGGTGCGGGGCAGGAGCAGGATGAGCGGCGCGGTGACGACGAACAGCACGGCCACCAGCATGAAGATGCGGTTGTACGACAGCACCGCCGCCTGCGCGCTCACCCGCAGCTCGAGAAGCCCCAGGGCCCGCTGGCGCGCGACGTCCAGGCTGGCCCCGAGGTGCTGCATGCCTGCCGTGGTCCGGGCCATCCAGTCGCGCGTGAGCGCGCTGGACGTGTCCTCGGCCAGCAGCGCGTGGTAGCGCTGCTGGTCGCGGGTGAGGGTCGTGGCGGCGACGGCGATCCCGATGCTGCCCATGACCTGGCGCACGACGTTGTACAGACCGGTGGCGGCCGTCATCTGGGCCTTGGCGATGCGCGACAGCGCCGCCGTGCTCAGGGCGGCGAACAGGAAGCTGAACCCCACGCCGGTCCACGCCTGCGGCAATACCAGATCCCAGATGCCGGTCTGGGTGGTGAGCGTGGCGAGCTGCACGTAGCCCACGATGAGCAGCGCCAGGCCCACGGCCACCATGAGCCGCGCCCCCATGCGGTTGTACAGCCGGCCGGCCACCGGCATCGCCACCAGCATCGTCACGCTGCGCGGCATGAGCGCCAGCCCGGCGTCCATGGCCGGAAAGCCCAGCAGATTCTCGAGAAACAGCGGCAGCACGAACAGCGTGCCGCTGAGGCCGGCGCCCATGATGCCGCCCAGCACGGTGGCCGCCGCGAATGGCAGATTCCGGAGAATCCGCAGGTCCACCGCCGGCCGATCGGCCACCAGCTCCCGCCAGACGAACAGCAGCATCCCCACGCCGGCCAGCACGGCCAGGCGCACGATGAACGTGGACGAGAACCAGTCGTCCTGCTGGCCCTCCTCGAGCATGAGCTGGAACGCGCCGAGCCCCACGATCATGAAGCCCAGCCCGGGATAGTCGATCGGATCGCGCCGCCGCTCGAGGTACGGCGGGTCGGACAGCACCCGCTGCACCATGAAGATGTTGAGCAGTCCGATCGGCACGTTGATGAAGAACACCCAGGGCCACGAGTAGCGGTCGGTGAGCCAGCCGCCCAGCGTGGGGCCGATGGCGGGGGCGAGCACGACGCCCATGCCGTAGACGCCCATGGCCAGCCCCTGCTCGTACGGCGGGAAGCTCTCGCGCAGGACGGCCTGCGGCACGGTGATGAGCACGCCGCCGGCCAGCCCCTGCACGGCGCGATAGAGCACCAGCGTGGACAGCGAGTGCGCCATGCCGCACATCATGGACGCCACGGTGAACACCGCGATGGCCAGCATGTACAGCCGCTTGCGCCCGTAGCGCGCGCTGAGCATGCCGACGATGGGCATGATGAGCACGTTGGCCAGGATGTACCCGGTCACGACCCACGTGATCTCCTCGATCGTGGCGCCGAGGTTGCCGGCCATGTCGGGGAGCGCCACGTTGACGATGCTCGAATCGAGCACCGCCATGATGTTGCCCACCATGACGGTCGCGGCAATGACCCATTTGCCCGGCTGACGGTCCACTAGCCGTCCTCCCGCCGTCGGGGCGTGACGACGGGGAGCAGCAGGCGCATCGCGCGCTCCACGGCGTTCCGGTCGGCGGCCGGAAGCGCGCCGAGGCGCTCGGCCACCACCGAGCGGGCGCTGGCGTAGACGGAGTCGAGGTGCGCCCGGCCGGCGCGGGTGAGCGCGAGGCGCAGCCGCCGCCGGTCGCCGGGGTCGGGGCGCCGGCTCACGAGCTGGCGGCGCACGAGGCCGTCGAGCAGCCGCGTGACGGCGGGGCGGGTGAGCATCAGGTACTCGGCCAGCTGCGACGGGTTGCACGCCGGATCGGCGTTGACGAACGCCAGGGCGCGCAGCTCCGGGAGCGTGAGGCCGCCGGGGCGGTGGCGGCGGCGGAGCTCGGCGCGCACCAGGCGGGACACCGCGAGGCCGGTCTCGACCACGGCCCCGGCGCACCCCGCGAGCGTGCCGCGCCGGTTCACGCCTGATAACTGTTGCATATTGTGAACTATATCGGGCGGCGCATCCGGGTCAAGGCGGGCGGCGGGTGGGCCCGGC
>JAGWRI010000033.1 GCA_028876525.1 Gemmatimonadota bacterium
GACGTCTGCCGGCGGGGGCTGCACCACCAGCAGCGCCTGCGCGCGGCCCAGCGCCCGGTCGGCGCGATACATCGCCGCGACGTCCGCCGCCGACTCGGCGCGCGCCGAGACGCGGAGCCCCGTCTCGGCGGTGTAGAACCCCGGCAGGTCCCACGTCCGGTATCCCACCACGGCCACGCCGTGCGTTTCCAGCCGCTCGAGGGTCGCCGGAAGGTCCAGGATGGCCTTTGCGCCGGCGCAGACCACCACCAGCGGCGAGCGCGCCAGCTCGGCGAGGTCGGCGGACTCGTCGAACGCGGGCGCGCGATGCACGCCGCCGATGCCGCCCGTCGCAAACACGCGAAGGCCCGCCTCGCGGGCCAGGACGAGGGAGCCCGCGACGGTGGTCGCGCCGTCGGCCTCCTGGACGATGGCCGCCGCGAGGTCGCGTGCCGAGACCTTGCGCACGCCGGCGCCGGCGAGGAACCGCTCCAGTTCGCCGGGTTCGAGCCCCAGCGTGGGGACACCGCGCGCCACCGCGGTCACCGCCGGCTCGGCGCCGGCGGCGCGCACCGCGGCGGTCATGCGCTCCACGCACTCGCGGTTGGCGGGCGCCGGGAGCCCCTGCGCGAACACCGAGCTCTCGAGGGCGACGACCGGCCGCCCGGCGTCCAGCGCCCGGCGGACGCCGGGAAGGACGCGGATCACGCGGGGTCGAACGCCTCGGCCTTGCGCGAGTCGAGCACCTCGCGCTCGGACGAGGTGGGATCGTAGATCGCGATCACCTTGATCGTCTCGCCCTCGTAGGCGTCGAACTCCTTGCCGTGGCCCTTGGGGACGCGGATCTCGTGCCCGTCCTCGAACCGGAGCACGACGAGCGGATGGTCGGCGTTCGTGTACCGGCGGCGCAGGCGGTTGGCGGTGGGTTTCTTCATCGGCGTTCGGGGCGTTCAGGTGGCGGCGCCGCCGCGCGGCGCGAACTCACGCCACCGGCCGGTGCTCAGGGCCTCGTCCAGCATCGCGACGACCGCGTCGAGCTCGTCGTCGCTGGTGTAGAAGTGCGGTGCCACGCGGATCCCGGCGTTGGGGCGGTAGTCCACCAGCACGTCACGCGAGAGAAGATACTCGGAAACCTCGTAGGCGTGCGGCACGTCGAACGCCACGGTGCCGCCGCGGCGGGCGGGATCGCGCGGCGTGTTGACCGGATGGCCCCGCGCGTCGGCCAGCTCGATCAGGCGCGCCGTCTGCCGCATGCTCTTGGCGCGGATCGCCTCCACCCCCGCCCGCTTCACGATTCGCGGCCCCTCGATGGCGGCGTACAGCGCGGGCACCGACGGCGTGCCGTTGAGCCACCGGTAGATCCCGGGGGTGTAGGCCATCTCGGGCTCGAACGCGAACGGATGGGCGTGCGCCTGCCAGCCGGTGAGCGACGGCTCGAGCGCCGACGGCGCGCCGGGCGCCACGTACAGGAAGCAGCCGCCGGGGCCGCCGCACAGCCACTTGAGCACGCCGGCCGTGAGGAAGTCCACGCCCAGGGCCTTCACGTCCACCGGCATCACGCCCACGGAGTGGAAGGCGTCGAGCGAGACCAGGGCGCCCATCTCGTGCGCGCGGCGCACGATGGGCGCGACGTCCATCACGAACGCCGAGCGGAACAGGACGTGCGAGATGCACACCAGCCGCGTGCGCTCGTCGATCGCGGCGATCACGGCGTCGGCGTCCACGCCGATCCCGTCGGCGGCGGCCGGCACGACCACGATTTCGGCGCCGAGGCGGGTGGCGAGGCGATCGTAGACGTAGCGCACCGACGGGAAGTCCAGCGCCGTCATGACGATGCGGTTGCGCTGGGGCGGATAGTCGAGCGCCGACAGCACGGTGGCCTGGCCGAGGGTGACGTTGCCGGCCATCACCACCTGGCCGGGGTCGGCGCCGATCAGCGGGGCGATCTCGTCGCCCAGGCGCGCCGGCAGCTCCCACCAGGCCCGCCCCCACGCCCGCACGCCCTGCTCGGCCCACTCGTCCACGTATTCGGCCAGCCGGTCGGGCACGCCGCGCGGCATGGCGCCCAGGGAATTGGACACCAGGTACGTGGTGCGCTCGAGGATCGGGAACTCGGGCCGGAAGGCGAGGAGGGGATCGGACATCAGGTGGGGGAGGTGAGGCCGCGGTCGACGCGGCCGCGGCGGGTGCTGACGAACACCAGCGAGGCGACGGCGAGGACGAGCCCGGCGAACCGCCATTCGCGAATCGTGATGGACGAGAGGAGGACGATGACGAGGATGCCGGCGGCCACGGGAATGAGGTTGCGGCCGGGAAGCCGGAACGGCTCGCCGTCGGCGCGCACGTCGCGCCGGTGCAGCTCGAACGCGGCCGCCGTGCAGCCGAGGTAGGCCAGCAGGGCGGCCAGGTTGGCCAGCACGACGAGGCGCTCGAAGGCGTCCGTCGCGGCCAGGACCACCGTCAGCGCCGCCTGCGCCACGATCGCGACGTGGGGCGTGTGGAAGCGCCGGTGGACCGACGCGAGGGCGCGCGGGGCGTAGCCGTCGCGGGCGAACGCGAACAGGGCGCGCGGCATGGCCAGCGCCATGCCGCTCAGGAACCCGAACGTCGAGAACACCACGGCGAGCGAGAACAGGCGCGCGCCCCATGGCCCCATCACCGTCGCGGCGGCGTCGGACAGCGGCGTCGCCGAGCCGACCAGCCGCGGCCCGAGGATGCCCTGCACCACGAATTGGAGCGCGATGAACAGCACGGTGACCATCCCCATGCCCAGGAGCAGGGCGCGCGGCACCGTGCGCGACGACTCCCGCACCTCGCCGCTGGGCACGAGCGCGCTCTCGAATCCGGCGAACACGAACACCAGCACCATCGCCGCGCGGGCGAAGTCGTGCTTGGGCGGCATCGCCGCGGGCGTGAGGTACGGCGCGTGCATGCCGAACGCCCCGATCGCGACCAGCAGCACGAGCGGCAGGAGCTTGACCACCGTGGCGGCGGCGATGAGCCGCGTGCCCTGCTTGACACCGCGCACGTTGATCCACACCAGCACGGCGTAGACCGCGACGAGCAGCCCGATCCGGCCGGCCTCCGATTGGAAGCCGGGCACCACCACGGCGAAGTTGTCGGCGAAGATCATCGCGACCGCGGGCACCGCCGTGGCGCCGATGGTCCAGACGAGCACCCCGACCAGGAACCCCGCGTACGGGCCGAACGCGGTCTCGACGTACGCGTACGGGCCGCCGGTCATCGACACGCGGCTCCCCGCCTCGGCCATGCTGAGCACCACCAGCCCCATGGCCACCGCGCAGATCAGGTACGCGAGCGGCGCCGCGGCGCCGAGCAGGCCGGCCACCGCCGGATCGGACGGAATGCGGAAGATCCCGCCGCCGATCACCAGGTTGACGACGCTCGCGGCCAGCCCCCACACGCCGACGTCGCGGACGAGCGAGGACTCTATGGTAGCGCGCTGACTCATGCGGGTGCGGGTGCGGTGGATGGACGATCCGGTGGAGCCGGCGGCGGCACGCCGTGTACAACACTAGACCGCGCGCGCCCCGGACGCCACCATATCCGGGGGCGCTGTCGGCCGTGACCGGCCGCGCGGCACCCACTCACCATCGTCGGAGGACCCGCATGATCCGTCGCTCGCTTCCACTCGCCACGATGCTCGGTCTCTGCCTCGCCGCCACGGCGGCGGCCCAGGCACCCACCGATACGCCATCCGCCGCGGCGCCCGTTGCCGCCGTCGTCCCGGCCCCCGGGCCGTCGCTCGTCGCCGCCCCGGTTCCCCGGGCCGCTGGCGCCGTGCAGACGTCGGCGCCGGCCGCCGCCGGTCCCGTGCTCCGCGCATCGGCGGTGACCGCGCCGGCGGCCCGGACCGGCGTGCCGCTCGCCGTGGCCGATCCGCTGCCGCAGAGCGTAGACAAGCACCAGTCCGAGACGATGATGATCGTCGGGGGGGCCGGGCTGATCGTCGGCGCGATCATCGGCGGAACGCCGGGCACGCTGGTCATGGTGGGCGGGGGCGTGCTGGGCCTGTTCGGGCTGTACTACTTCCTGCAGTAGCGTGGCCGTCGCGCGCGCCTCGCGGGCGCGGATCGCCCTCGTCCTCGGCGGCGGGGGCATGAAGGGGTTCGCGCACATCGGGGTGCTGCGGGCGCTGGAGGAATACGGCATCCGCCCCGCGGTCTACGGCGGGACGAGCATCGGATCGCTCGTCGCCGCCGCCGCGGTGAGCGGGATGGGGGCCGACGAGATGGCGCAGCGGGCCGAGGCGCTGCGCCGCCGCGACCTGTTCCGGATCAACCATCTGGGAATGCTCATGGAGCGGATGCACGCTCCGGCGATCTACCTGAGCGACCCGCTGCGCCATCTCGTGGACGAGGTCGCCCCGCCGGGGACGTTCGAGGACCTGCCCCGCCCCCTGCTCGTCAACACGGTCGATCTCGAGCGCGCGTCGCGGATGGTCTGGGGGCTGCCCGGACTGCGCGACGTGCCGGTGCGCGACGCCGTCTACGCGTCGTGCGCCCTGCCCGGGTTCTTCCCGCCGGCCCGCGTCGGCGGCCGGCTGTGCGTGGACGGCGGCGTGATCGACAACATCCCCGCGGCCGCCGCATCGCTCGGCATGGACGCGGTGATCGCCGTGGACGTGGGCAGCAACGACGTCCGCCCCCTGCCGCGCATCGGCGCCCAGGGGTTCGCCGCCATCTACATGCGCGCCGCGACGACCATGATGCACCAGCTCCAGCTCCAGCCGCTCTCCGACTGGCGCGGCCCGCCGATGCTGCTCATCCGCCCCAAGGTCGATTCGCACTGGCTGAGCTTCCTTCACGCCGAGGAGAACATCCGCGAGGGCTACCGGGCGACGACCAAGGCGCTGGAACATCTGGACCGGTATCTCGAGCAGCCCAGCGGCGTCTATCCGCGCAAGCGGATGCGGCTGCACGTCGTGCGCGAGGACTGCGTGAAGTGCGGGCTGTGCGTGGCCCTGGCGCCGGGCAC
>JAGWRI010000329.1 GCA_028876525.1 Gemmatimonadota bacterium
CGGCGGCTCGTGATGCCCGGGCACCAGCGCGTCGCGCGCGCCGGCCGGCGACGGGGGCGCCTTGGGGCCGAAGCGCTCGGGCTTCGCCCCGTACTGCCTCATCCACTCGGCCACCTTGGGGGTCTGCGACAGATCCACCGACGAGGCGAGCATCTCGAGAATCAACTTGCGGCTGTGGCGCACGCGCGGGGAGTTGGTGCGCACCTCCATGCCGGCCTCGACGGCGCGCGAACAGCTGGGCACCAGCGCCCGCGCGCCCTTGACCTCGACCACGCAGATGCGGCAGACGTTCACCGGGCGCATGGTCTCGATGAAGCAGAGCGTGGGAATCTCGACGCCGAGCCTGGCGGCGGCGGCGAGGATGGTCGTGCCTTCGGGCACCTGGATCTCGTGGCCGTCAATCGTGAGCGCGATCTGCTTGACGTCGGCGCCGCGGCGCCGAATGCGAGTGAGCGGAACCGGCGCGATACCCGTCATGCCTGCCCCTCGTACAGCTTCAGTCGTTTGACCGCCGATTCGATGGCCGAGTAGGCCGTCTGGCCAAGGCCGCAGATGGACGCGTCCTTCATGGACGCGCCGATCTCCTCGAGCAGCGCCACCTCCTGCGCCACGCCGCCGAACGTCTTGCGCGTGGCGATGCGGGTGAGCGCCTCCTCCTGCCGCACGGTGCCCACGCGGCAGGGCACGCACTGGCCGCACGACTCGTCGCGGAAGAAGGCGGCGATGCGCACCAGGACGTCGGTCATGTCCACGTGCTGGTCGAACGCCACGATCACGCCCGAGCCGAGCGTGGCGCCGGCCGCCCGCGCGCCCTCGAAGGTGAGCGAAATGTCCAGCTCGTCGGGGCGCACGAACACGCCCGCCGCGCCCCCCAGCAGCAGGGCCTGCAGCTCGCTGCCCCGGCGCACGCCGCCGCACAGCTCGAGCACCTCGCGCAAGGTGGCGCCGAACGGCACCTCCACCACGCCGGGACGCTCCACGGCGCCGCTCACGCAGAACAGCTTGGTGCCGGTGGACTGCCCGGTGCCGATGGCGGCGAACGCCGCGCCGCCCTCCGCCACGATGAACGGCACGTTGGTCAAGGTCTCGACGTTGTTCACCACGGTGGGGCAGCCGAACAGCCCGGCCTCGGCCGGAAAGGGCGGCTTGTTGCGCGGCTCGCCGCGGTAGCCCTCGATGGAGTTGAAGATCGCGGTCTCCTCGCCGCAGATGTAGGCGCCGCCGCCGCGGCGGATCTCGATGTCGAAGCTGAACCCCAGGCCCAGGATGTCGTCGCCCAGAAAGCCGTGCGTGCGCGCCAGGTCTATCGCATGCTGCAGCCGACGGGTGGCCAGCGGGTACTCGCCGCGGATGTAGATGAAGCCGCGCGCGCACCCCGTGGCGTAGGCCGCGATGGCCATCGACTCGACCACGGCGAACGGGTCGCCCTCCATGAGCACGCGGTCCTTGAACGTGCCCGGCTCCGACTCGTCGGCGTTGCAGACGAGATAGTGCGGAGCGCCCCGCTGCGCGGCCACGGCCTCCCACTTGCGCCCCATCGGGAACGCCGCGCCGCCCCGCCCCATGAGCTTCGACGCCGTGACTTCGGCCACCACGTCCGCCGGCTTCATCTCCAGCGCCTTCTCCAGCGCCTCGAAGCCGCCGCTTTCCGTGTAGGCATCGATGCTCGCCGGGTCCACCGCGCCGACGCGCTTGAGCAAACGCAGATCGCGGCCGGCCACGAAGGGCGCCGCGGGAATCGCGTCGAGCGTTCCGCCCAGCACGCGCGTCGCGGTCTGCATGGTGAGCCCGGCCACGGCGTACTCGGTGGGACGCTCGCCGAACTGCTGCACCAGCGCGGCCGGCGCATGGTCGCACATCCCCAGGCAGGGCGAGCGCACCCAGGTCGCGGCGTCGTCGGGGACGTCGGCGTGGTCGGCGTCGGGGCCGTGGGCGTGCGGCGGGCCGAACTTCGCCTCCAGCTCGGCGGCCAGCGCGTCGGCGCCGCGGCACTTGCAGGCCACGTCGTCGCACACGTGCAACACGCGCTTGGCGCGCGGCGTGGTGCTGAGCAGGGCGTAGAACGTGGCCACGCCCCACGCGTCGGCCGGCGGCACGTCCAGCCGCTCGCAGACGTAGGCGAGGCCGCCCTCGCTGATCCACCCCACGCGCGCCTGCAGCGCCTGAAGGGCGGGCAGCAGCTGATGCCGGCGGTCGCGCATGGACTGCCCGCCGTACGCCAGGTGCTGGTCGCGCCGGCTGCCGCGCTCGCCGCCGTCCCACGCCGAGGCGGGCGCGCCGAGGCAGGCGTCGACGGCCTCGCGCTCGTGGGCGGTGGGCTCGGCGTCGAGGAGCTTGATGTCCATCAGTCGCCGGTCTCCACGGGCACGGGCAGCGGTTCGACGCGAACCGCGCACGCCTTGAACTCGGCGGTGCCCGACTTGGGGTCCGAGGCGTCGATGGTGAGGAGGTTGGTGGCCACTTCGTCGGGAAAGTGCAGGGTCATGAACACGGTGCCGGGCCGCAGCCCGGGATCCACGCGGGCCGGCGCGGTGACGTGGCCGCGGCGCGAGCTGACGCGCACCGGGTCGCCGTTGCCGACGCCGAGGCGCGCGGCATCCTCGGGCGAGAGGTCGAGCGTCTCGCCGAAGTGCAGCGGCGAGTCGTAGCCGCCCGACTGCACGCCGGTATTATAAGACTCTAATCGCCGGCCGGTGGTGAGGAGCAGCGGATAGTCGGCGTCGGGCGTTTCGACCGGTCCCTCGTGCTCCACCACCGAGAAGGGCGCGGCGCGGCCGCCGCGCGGCGTCTCCCACAGCCGCGCGTGCAGGAACTTGGTGCCGGGGTGCGATTCGTCGGGGCAGGGCCACTGGATGCCGCCCATCGCCTCCAGGCGCGCGTAGCTCATGCCGCCCACGAAGTGCGGCGCCACGCGGCGCACCTCGTTCCAGACTTCCTCGGCGGTGGGGTGCCCCCAGTCGCGGCCCAGGCGGCGGGCCAGCTCGCTCAGAATCCACAGTTCGTCCTTCGCGCCCTCGGGGGGCTCGACGGCCTTGCGCACGCGCTGGATGCGCCGCTCGCTGTTGGTCACCGTGCCTTCGGCTTCGGCCCAGCTCGCGGTCGAGGGGAGCACGACGTGCGCCAGCTCGGCGGTCCTGGTGAGGAAGATCTCCTGCACCACGAGGTGGTCGAGCCCGCGCAGCAGCTTCTCGACGTGGTGGCCGTCGGCGTCGGACTGGGCGGGATTCTCGCCGATCACGAACAGCGAGGTCAGGTCGCCGCGGTCCATGGCGTGGAGCATCTCGGTGAGGTTCCAGCCGTACTTGGGCTGGATGGTGCGGCCCATGATCTTTTCGACGCGCGAGCGCGCGTCGTCGTCCAGCATGTCCTGGAAGCCGGGGAGCTTGTTGGGAATGGCCCCCATGTCGCCGCCGCCCTGCACGTTGTTCTGGCCGCGGAGCGGGTTGCACCCCGAGCCCCAGCGGCCGACGTGGCCGGTGAGCAGGCAGAGGTTGATCAGCGCGAGCACGTTGTTGGTGGCGTCGTGGTGCTCGGTGATGCCCAGCGTCCAGCAGATCATGGCCTTGCCGGCCCTGGCGAAGGTGTGCGCGGCCTCGCGGACGGCGTCGGTGGGGACGCCGGTGATCTGCTCCACGCGCTCGAGCGTGTACGGCTCGACGGCGGCCCGGTAGGCGTCGAACCCTTCGGTGGCGTTGTTGATGAAATCCTGATGGGCCAGCCCGGCGTGGATGATCTCGCGCGCCATGCCGTTGGAGAGGGCGATGTCGCTGCCCACGTTGAGGCCCAGCCAGACGTCGGCCCACTGGGCGGACTCGCTGCGCCGGGGATCCATGACGTAGAGCCGCGCCCCGTTGCGGATGCCCTTGAGCAGGTGGTGGAACCAGATGGGGTGGGCGGCGCGCGCGTTCGAGCCCCAGAGGAAGACGACGTCGGTGTCTTCCACTTCCTCGTAGGAGCTGGTGCCCCCGCCGGCCCCGAAGACCGTCGCCAGACCGACGACGCTAGGAGCGTGTCACGTTCGGTTGCAGCTGTCGATGTTGTTCGTGCCGAACGCGACGCGGGCGAGCTTCTGCGCGAGGTAGTTCATCTCGTTCGTGCTCTTGGAGCACGAGAAGATGCCCAGCGCATCGGGGCCGTGGCGGTCGATGTTGCGGCGGAACCCATCGGCGGCTGCATCCAGGGCTTCGTCCCAGGTCGCGGGGCGGAGCCGGCCGTCGGTCCGAACGAGCGGCTGGGTGAGACGGGTGTAGGCGCGTGGATTGCTACCGGCCATGCCGGAACCTTCCTCTATAGAAGGGGAAACAAAAGGCCCTTTAGGTTGGCCAATTGACCGGCCCAAGGCAAGTGATCCGGGCCCGCCGGACCGGCATCAAGAAGGGGGAACTGCAAATGATCCGGATGGATCGGATGATGCGGATCACAAGAAAGGGGGCTTCAGGGCGGGACTCGGCCCGCCTGGCGAATCGAGTCTGCCCCTGAAGCCCCCTTTTCAAATCCGTTTCATCCGGACCATCCGGATCATCTGTGGTTCCCTTCGATCTTGATGCCGGCTACGGGGTATGACCGCCCGCCTCCTTGGCCGCCAGTTGCAGCGCCGCGTAGGCGTTCACGATCCCGCCCGTCACCGAGAGCGTGCCGAAGGGCACCAGCGGATCGCCGTCCCCCGCGCCGGGACGCACCACCATCTGCTTGGGATAGCGGATGGCCGAGGCGAGGATGATCTGCTTCACCTGCGCCGCCGTGAAGTTCGGGTAGTAGGACATGATCAGCGCCGCGAGCCCCGCCACCACCGGCGACGCCATGCTCGTGCCGCTCTCGCGCTTGAACTCGTTGTGCTCCACCGTGGACTTGATGTCCACGCCCGGGGCGAACACGTCCACCCGCGTCTGGCCGTAGTTGCTGAACGGCGCCGCCAGGGAGTCGCCCCCCTTCCAGCTCGACGCCCCGACCTCGATCCAGTTCCGGGCCTTCCCGCCGTCCAGATAATACGGCGTGGGGAAGTTGTGCCCCTGGTCGGTGTCCTGGTTGTCGTTGCCCGCGGCATGGATCATCAGCACGCCGTGCGCGTCGGCGTACTTCACCGCCGCGTCCACGTCGGCCTTCTGCGGAGAATACGGCTTGCCGAAGCTCATGTTGATGACCTTCGCCCCGTTGTCCACCGCGTAGCGGATGGCGTTGGCCACGTCCTTGTCGCGCTCGTCGCCGTCGGGAATGGTGCGGACCATCATGATGCGCACCGACTGAGCGATGCCGCGGATGCCCTCCTTCGCGTCGGGAACGGCGCCGATGATGCCCGAGACGTGCGAGCCGTGCAGCGCGTCGGGGCCCGTGACGTCGCGGTTGCCGTAGTCGCGCTGCGACAGGTCCATCAGGTTGTCGCCCACGATGGACGGGCGCGGGAAGTACGTCGTGTCGTAGCCGAAGTTGACCTGCGACTCCTGGTCCTTCTTCGCGTCGGCGATCACCTGCTTGGTGATGTTCGCCTCTTCGAGCTGGAGGTAGATGGCCCTGGCCTGCGACTGCAGCCCGCCGGTGGGCTGGTACGCCTTGACCCGCGCCACGGTGAGCGACTCGGGGATGGCCAGCGACAGGATCTGGCTGGCGCGGTCGAGCGCGTTGGCGGCGTTGTTGATGCGGTCCAGGAGCTGCACGGCCGAATCGCGCTTGATCGGGAAGTCGGTCTCGATGCGCGCGCAGTCGGCGGCCGACGGGCCGGGCGGCGCGACGCTGAGCTGCGGCGTCAGGTGCTTGCAGCGCGTGTAGAGCCGCGTGATCTCCAGCGTCTCGTGGTCGAGGTCCTTGCCGTCGGCGCCGCCGATGAAGTTCCACCCCCACGTGTCGTCCACGTGGCCGTTGCGGTCGTCGTCCTTGCCGTTCGCCGCGATCTCGCCGGGGTTGCGCCACAGATGCGGCAGCAGGTCCACGTCGGCGGTGTCGAGGCCGCCGTCGATCACGGCGACGAGCACGGTCTGCCTGGGCTGGAGCCCCGAGAGCAGCTCGGTGTCGGCGCGGACGAGGCTGATGCCGGCCACGTGGTCGGCGCCCTCGTCCAGGAGCTGCCAGTCGGTGGGCGGCTTCGCGAACGGCGCGCTGGCCACCGACGCGGGCTCGGCGATGGGCGCCGACGGCTGGCGGACGGGCGTCGGCGCCTGCGTCGAGACGTAGGGGGCGGAGCATCCGGCCAGCGCCAGCACGGCGCCGACGGCGAGCCCCACGAGACGCGGGGGGAGTGGAAGCGGCTTCATGGGCGGATCGGTCCTGATTGAGGTCCGGGAAAGCTAGCGCGCGGGGGGCGCCGGCGCCTCTCGCGCCCCGCCCCCGGGCTGGCCGGTCTACCCGATTACCCCGCGGAGCCCGCCCGGTTGCCGGTTGCACCGATGGTCGAGCGTCTGCGCCACGCTCCGGGCAAAGGGGCTGGCCAGCATGCTGTCGTCGTCGCGCACCGGCATCACGGCGCCGCTGAACGGACGCACCTCGAGCCAGGTGCGCGTGCGCGCCGCGTCGGTGAGCACCCGAATGGCCAACCCGTCGTACTGCCGCGACCGGATGTCGGGCCGCGTCGTGACGGTGAGCCGCGACGCCGACGTGCCCGTATCGCGCTGGACCACGAATCCGTATTCGGTGGCCACGGCTTCGGCGCACTGGTACAGCCCCGGATCGGTGGCCGGGAGCACGAGGGGCCGCGCGCCGTGGATGCAGCCCAGCGCGAGCAGCCCCGCGCCCGCCGCGAGCCCGCGCGCGACGCGGCCTACCCGGGCTCGAGCGTGAAGATGCGCGACATCGGCACCCACTTCTCGCCCGGCCTGGCCCAGGGGAGCGCCTGCTGGAAGGCGGACATCAGCGTTTCCCATTCCTGCACCTTCGCGTCGGCGGCGTCGGCGGCCGCTTTCGCCTCGAACGAGAACCGGTCTTCCACTTCCATAATCATGAACAGTCTGGTGCCCGTGCGGTAGATCTCCATGTCGGCAATGCCCGCCGCGCGGATGCTCCGCGTGATCTCGGGCCAGACGCGCCGGTGGTGGCGCTCGTATTCGGCGATGAGCGCGGGGTCGTCCTTCAGGTCCAGGGCGAAGCAGTAGCGGCGGGGCATCGGGTCTCCGGGTCGGAGCGATCAGGCGGGCAACGCGCCCGGCCCGCCGGCCGGCCGGTGGCCGAGCAGGGCGAAGTAGAGCACGTAGGCGTAGCAGGCGATGGGAACGAGGAACGCCGTCTGGATGCTGGTGCGGTCGGAGAGGAGCCCCATGATGGCCGGCAGCACGGCCCCGCCCACGATGGACATCACGAGCAGCGAGGCGCCGAACTTGCGGTCGGCCCCGCCCAGTCCCTCGAGACTGAGCGCGAAGATCGTCGGGAACATCATCGAGTTGAAAAAGCCGAGCAGGACCACCATCCACACGGCCAGCATGCCGGAGCCGCCCACGGCCGCCGCGCCGGCGGCGATGCCGCCCACCGCGAACACGGCGAGCAGGTTCGGCGCCCTTATGTATTTCAGTATGCCAGCCGAGAAGAAGCGGCCGACCATGAAACCGATGAGGTGGTACATGAGGAAGCGCGCGGCCAGCCGGTCGGGAGTGCCGGGCACGGTGTGCTCGACGAACCGGATCACGAAGCTGGCCGCGCCCACCTGCGCCCCGACGTAGAAGAACTGCGCCACGACGCCGCGCACGAGGTGGCCGTGCGAGAGGATGCTCGCGCGGGAAGCCACGGCCGCGCTCGGTTCGGCGGCCGGCGCCTCGGCTACCTCGGGCAGGTGCGACCGCCAGAACAGGAACGCCATGAACAGGAAGATGCCGGCGATCACGAGATACGGCCCGCGCACCATGCCGGCCTCCATGGCGCGGAAGGCGTCGAGCTGGGCGGGGCTCATGGCCGCGGTGTTGGTGCCGGCCGAGTCGGCGCCGGTGAGGATGAACGCCGCGCCGATGATCGGCGTGATCACCGCGCCCACCGAGTTGGCCGACTGCGCGGCGTTGAGCCGCCAGGGGGCGGTCTCCTCGGGGCCCAGTGTCGTGACGTACGGGTTGGCGCCCACCTCGAGAAAGCACTGGCCGCTGGCCATCACGAACAGCGCCAGCAGGAAGAACGGATAGAGCCGGAGGTACGACGCCGGAATGAACAGGAACGCCCCGACGGCGCACACGAGCAGCCCGGTGATGATGCCGCGGCGATAGCCCACGCGGCGCATCCACCATCCGGCGGGGAGCGCCATGGTGAAGTAGCCGCCGAAGAACGCCGTCTGGATGAGCGACGACTCGAAGTCGGTGAGCCCGAACGCGCGCTTCAGGTGCGGGATCAGGATGTCGTTGAGGTTGACCCCCAGCGCCCAGAGCAGGAACAGGCTGGTGACGAGGATCAGGGGCAGGACGTAGCGCCGCTCGGTGAACCCGGGTCGTTGGTTCATGCGCCTCTCAGGTGATGGCTCGGTCGAGATGGACGTAGCCGCCGTCCACGTGGAGCTGCTGCCCGGTCACGTGGCCGGCGCGCGGCGACAGCAGGAAGACGACCATGGCCGCGATCTCCGCGGGCTCGGTCATCCGGTGCCCCAGCGGGATGCGCTTTACGATGTCGTCGAGCTTGGCCGCGGGATCGGGGAAGCTGTCCAGCCACTGCCGGTACAGCGGCGTCATCACCTCGGCGGGGATCACCGCGTTCACGCGCACGCCGTCGCCGAGCAGGTCCACCGCCCACTCGCGCGTGAGGGCGAGAATCGCGCCCTTCGCGGCCGCGTACCCCGACGTGCCCCCCTGCCCCGTGACCGCGACCTTGGAGGCGACGTTGACCACTGCCCCGTGCGAGGCGCGGAGCGCGGGGAGCGCGGCCTGCGCCATCTCATAGTAGTGGACGAGATTGCGCCGGAGCGAGGCGACGA
>JAGWRI010000330.1 GCA_028876525.1 Gemmatimonadota bacterium
GGGAACGACAGCCGCGCGGGCCAACGTCGCCGGCCGGGACTTCGATGCCGAAGCCACACGGCGAGCGCTGCGATGCGCGAGGGAGGACCGAATCATGAACTCGAGGCGATTCGCCGGCCGGGCGGTGCTGGGGCTGGCCATCACGGCGACGGTGGCCGCATGCGGCGGCTCGGGCAGCGGCATGGGAACGACCGCCCCGCAGTACGGCGCCCTGAAGATGGCGCTCACCGACGCGCCGTTTCCCTCCGATTCCGTGCGGAGCGTGAACGTCTTCGTGGTGCGGGTGGACGGCCGGGCGGTCGCCGCCGATTCCACGGCGGCGGACTCGGCGACGGCCGGCGACAGCGCGTCGGCCGGCGGATGGACCACGCTGTCCATGCCGGATTCCGCCGTTGACCTGCTGGCGTACCAGAACGGCAACACGCTGGCCCTGGGCGCGGCGCGGCTGGCCGCCGGTTCGTACAGCGGATTCCGGATGGTGATCGATCCGACGCGGAGCAACGTGGTGCTGACCAACGGCGACACGCTCACGGGGGCCAGCTCGCCGGGCATCGTGTTCCCGAGCGGCAACCGGTCGGGAATCAAGATCACGCTGTCGTCGCCCGTGACGATCGCGGCCAGCGACACGACGACCATGCTGCTCGACTTCAACGTCGCCGACAGTTTCGTGCTGCGCGGCAATTCGATCCTGCAGCTTGGCCTGCTGTTCACGCCCGTGATCCAGGCGACGATCCAGTAGCCCCGGGCTTCGAGCGAAGCGAAGGCCATACGAGCGAGCCGGCGGAGCGCCGTTCGCGGCGCGGGTGGCAGCCCGGGCGCGTGCGGCAGGGATTTCCGATCCCGAGCGCACCGCACGCCGTTCTCCGCCGGTCCCGCTCCTCCGGGGCCCGCAGCGGGCGCCGGCCAACACATGAGGATTGTCAAATGACCCGATCGCACACCGCACTCACCGCCGTCGCGCTGGCCGCCGCGCTGCTGACCCCGTGGTCCGCCGCGTCGGCCCAGCGCTCGGCGCCCGTCCGCTTCGGCGGCACCGCCGGGCTGGACGTTCCGCTGAGCGACCTGAGCCGCCAGACCCAGACCGGACTCCTGGTGGACGCCTTCCTGACCGGCGCCCCCGAGGGGTGGCCGGCCGCCCTGCGCGGCGAGCTGTCGTACAGCTCGTTCCCCGGCGCGCTGGACCGCCCGTCGCAGCACGTCGCCGGATTCACCCTCAACGCGATCCTGCCGGCGTCGAGCGCCGGGAGCGCGCCGTACGTGCTGGGCGGCGTGGGGCTGTACAACATGGGGAGCTACGCCGGGCGGCCCAGCGAGAACGACGCCGGCGTGGACCTCGGCGTCGGCTACCGCTGGCAGCGGCCCGGCGTGAGCTACTTCGCCGAGGCGCGCATCACCGATGTCGCCCATACGGGCGTGTCGCGCCAGATGCTGCCCATCGTGTTCGGCGTCATCTTCTGACGGAGGCATCATGCGCACGACACACGTGATGACCGCGGGACTGATCGGACTGCTCGCCGCCATGCCGGCCGGGGCATCGGCCCAGGTGTCGGTGAGCGTCACGCTCGGCGCCCACCTCGGGCCGCCGGTGCGGGTGTTCGCGTATTCCCCGGAACGCTACGGCCCGTGGCGCGAGGACTACCGGCGCTGGACGCCCGTGATCGTGTACGAGTTCGGAGGCGCGTACTATCCGCGCGAGGTGCGCGGCGGCCGCGAGGTGGAGATCTACCGGTATCGCGACCACTACTTCCTGCCGCCCGACGATCGCGACTGGATCGGCGCCGACCGCCGGTACGACTACCGCCGGCGGCCCGTCCATGACGACGACCATGAGGACCGCGGTTGGGGCCGCGGCCGCGGCCGTGGGCGGGGGCACGGGCACGGGGGCGACGGCGGGGATGGCGGCGACGGCGGGGACGGCTGATCAGCCGCTCGCGCCGGAGGCGTCGACGCGGAGCCGCGCCTTGGCCTGGTAGAGCACACGGTCGGCGGCGCCGATGAGCGCCTCGACCGTGGCGCCGTCGCGCGGGAACACGCCCACGCCGACGCTCACCGTGACCGGCGGAACGCCGGGGGCGCGCTCGACCGCCGATCGGATCCGCTCGGCGATCTGCCCGGCCGTGGCCTCGTCGGTTTCGGGCAGGACCACGGCGAACTCGTCGCCGCCGTAGCGGGCGGCGGTGTCCAGCTCGCGCGTGGAGTCGGCGAGCACACGGGCCACGCGCTGCAGCGCCCCGCTGCCCGCCACGTGCCCGTGGGTGTCGTTGATGCGCTTGAGCCCGTCGACGTCCACGAACACCATGGCGAACCCGCCGCGGGCGCGCGGGTCCCGCGCGATCTCGATCCGCAGCGCGTCCATCAGGTGGCGATAGTTGGCGAGTCCGGTGAGCGGATCCACCACCGCCTGGTGCCGCCACCGGTCTTCGGCGCGGCGGCGCTCGGTGGCCAGCGTGGTGACGAGCAGGCACATGACCGACATCACGCCGACGTACGACTCGAGCAGGAGCAGCGACGCGTTCGTGGTGCGCCGGACGAATGGCCCGTGGCCGTGTCGCGTGCCCCAGATGGCGATGCCGGCGAGCAGGATCGTGCCGAGCGTCGTCTCCCGAGGGCCGAAGCGATACGCCACCCAGACCAGAAACGGCGTGCAGAGGAAGTCCACGGGGTCGTGGGCCACCGCGAGCAGCGACGAGCTGCCGAAGGCGACGAATGCCATGGCGATGAGCGCCGCGAGCAGAAGGCCGACTTCCGCGGCCCGCTTCCAGCGCCAGACGATGCGGGGCTCGCGCACCCAGACGAGGATCGCCGGCGCGATGGTCAGCGCGCCGATCGCGTCGCCCATCCACCAGACGGGCCAGATCGGCGCGAAGTCGCGCCGCGCCGCCATTCCGGCCGCGACGAGCGTGGAGACGCCGATCGTCGCGCTGACCGCGGGCGCGACGACGCCCGCGATGACCGCGAACCGCAGGACGTATCGCAGCCGCGCGAAGGCGTCTCGCCCGCCGGCGAACCGGTTCACCAGGTACGCGCCGACCACGGCCTCGAGCGTGTTGCCGGCGGCGATGGCCAGCGAGGTCAGTACCGTGCCCGCAGTGGCGATGTTGGCGGCGAACGCGCCGATGTACACCGCGGGCCAGGCGTCGGAGCCCCAGAGCAGCAGCGCGGCGAGCGAGATGCCGCTGGGCGCCCAGACCGCCGTCGCGCTGGGATTCACCAACGCGAGCGCGAGGCCGAGCCTGGCCGTGACGAAGTAGAGTGCGATCAGCGCCGCAAATCGAAGACGGCGCGTCGTGCGATCCGAACGACGCCTGCCCGGTTCGGCCAATCGGAGTCCTCCCGTCCTGCTGTCCCCTCCCCGCCTTCCCCCGACACCGCCGCCGGCGCCGGACGGGCCCCTCCGAATACCTGACGAACTTGATGCTAATTGGTTGCCCGAAACGTGACGGTGCTCACGTCCCAGCGACCCCACTCCCGCCCACGAAGCGCACCGCCGACGGAGGCACCTCGGTCGCGCTCCACGCCGCGTCGTGCGCCAACGAGTCCGCCCCTGCGCCTGGCCCGTCAGGCCCGTGGCCTGCGGCGGGACTGGGGCCGGGCCGGAATGTCCCTATCGGTATCGCAAATCAATATGGAAGTGCCGGCGCGCCGGTGAGGCACCCGATTGCGCGCCCCCGGGCACCGGGTACATTCGCGGCTACCCCCAAACAGGCTCCGCGCTGCGGGGCCGATGCAAGGAGTCGACGATGGGCCCCGCGAAACGTGTGGTTGGCATCGCGCTCGCGGTCGCTGCGTGCGGCGGCGGCGCGACGGGCGACGGCGGCATCACGCCGCCCCCACCCCCGACGCCCGTTCTGACCACGATCTCGGTGAATCTCACGGCGTCCACGGTGACCGTGGGCTCGACGGTGACGGCGTCGGCCACCGGCCACGATCAGAACGGCGCGACGATCGCCACGGGCACGGTGAGCTGGTCGGCGGGCACGCCGTCGGTGGCGTCGGTGACGGGCGCGGGCGTGGTGACCGGGCTCGCCGCCGGCACGACGACCGTCGTGGCCACCTCGGGCGCGATCCAGGGACAGGCGACGCTCACGGTGGCCCCGGTGCCGGTGGCGCAGGTGACGGTGACGCCGGCCGCGGCGTCGATCGCGGTGGGCACGGCGCAGCTGCTCACCGCGATCGCGAAGGACGCGAGCGGCGCGGCGCTCAGCGGGCGCGCGGTGACGTGGACGAGCTCCAACGTGGCGACCGCCACGGTGGACAGCACGGGGCTCGTGCACGGCGTGAGCGCGGGCACGGCGACGGTCACGGCGACGAGCGAGGGGCGGTCGGGCTCGGCGGCCATCACGGTGACGGCCGGCGCGCCCGACGCAACGGTCGCGATTGCCTCCGTCGCGCCCACGGTGCTGCGGCCCGGCGTCGCGATGACCATTACGGGCTCGGGGTTCAGCGCCATCGCGTCGGCCGACACGGTGACCGTCGATGGAGCGGCCGCGATCGTGACGGCGGCCTCGACGACGCAGCTCACGGCGACGGCCCCGACGTCGCTGCCCTGCGCGCCCACGCATCCGGCCACGCTGCGGGTGGCGGCGGGCGCGCACAGCGCCACGGCCGCGCCGACGCTGCAGGTGGGAACGAGCACGACGTTGGCGGTCGGCGCATCGTCGGTGATCGCGTCGGCGGGCACGCTGGCATGCCTCGAGCTGCCGGCGACGAGCGGGAACTACGTGGTGAGCGTGTTCAACGACCTGCCGGCGCCGACGTCGGTGACGGGGTTCCGGCTGGCCGGCGCCGTGGGCACGGGAACGGCCGACCTCGTGCCGGCGACGATCGTCCGGCAGGCGGTGGCGCGTCCGTCGGCGGTGCGGGTGCCCGACCCGGGACCGGCCGGCCTGCCGGAGAGTGCGGCGATGCAGGCGCGCGTGCTGGACGCGAGCCGGGCCGCGTACGCGATGCTGCGGGGCGCGCCGCGCGCCGCGGCGACCACGGCGAGGACGGCGGCGGGCGAGCCGGGATTCACCGCGGTGCCGGCCGTGGGCACGACGCGCACCTTCCGCGTGAATCAGTTCACGACGTCGGTGAACGCCACGGGGAGCTGTGCGTCGTACAAGGAGATCACGGCGCGGGTGGCGTACGTGGGCACGCGGAGCATCGTCTGGGAGGACGTGGCCGCGCCGCTCGCGGGCACGATGGACAGCTACTTCGCGCGCATGGGGCAGGAGTTCGACGCCACCATGTACCGGAGCGACTCGGCGTACTTCGGCGACCCGCTGATCACGGATCCGAATACCGATGCCGACCAGCATCTGGACATGGTGTTCACGCCGGCGGTGCCGTCGGGGATCGCCGGATTCGTGATTTCGTGCGACCTGTTCCCGCGCAACACCACCGACAACCCGTCGAGCAACTTCGGCGAGTTCTTCTACGCGGTGGTTCCCACCGTGGCGGGCACGGGGTTCTCGGCCAACACCCCGGACTCGTGGCTGCGGTCGATGCGCAAGACGGTGGTGCACGAAGTGAAGCACATCGCGTCGTTCGGCGCACGCCTCACGAACGGCGCGTCGAGCCTCGAGGAGTCGTGGCTCGAGGAAGGCATGGCACGCGAAGCCGAGGAGGTGTGGCTGCGCAACAACGTCTATCGCGTGTCGTGGAAGGGGGACGCCACCTATCAGAGCACGCTGTACTGCGACGTGCGGCCCACGTTCCCGGAGTGCGCGGGCGCGCCGTACGGGCTGTACAACCACATGACCACGCTGTACGCGGTGCTGCAGCAGCCGGGGGCTTCGTCGCTGTTCGGCCGGGTGGCCGACGGCGATTTCAACTTCTACGCCATGGCGTGGTCGTTCTCGCGGTGGGCGGACGACCGGTACTCGGCGGCCGACGCGACGTTCCTGCGCGGCATCACGCAGGCGACGACGACCACCGGCATGGCGAGCATCACGGCGCTCACCGGCCAGTCGGTGGACCAGATGATGGGGAGCTGGGTGCTGTCGCTCTATCTGGACGGGCAGACGAACTTCCTGTCCAATGCCGACGTGCAGTTTCCGACCTGGAACACGCGCGACCTCTACGCGGGAATGTCGACCGATTTCCCGTCGACGTTCCCGGTGGCGTTCCCGCTGATTCCGCAGACGTTGCCGACGGGCGCGTTCGCGGTGGACAACGCGGGCATTCACGGCGGCGCGTTCGCGATGTACCGGCTTGCCGTGATCGGCACGACCGGGCAGACGCTGGCGCTGCTGGGCGCGGGGGGCGTCGGGCCGGCGGCGTCGAGCCTGCGCATCGCCATCGCGAGGCTGCCATGAGGCGCGCCGTCGCGATCGGTCTGGCGTTCGCCGCAACGGCCGGGTGCCATCGGGCGAGGTCGGGGGGCGCGCCGGCGCCGGCGCCCGGCGACACGCTGCGCGGGACGTTCGTGCTGGAGGGCGCCGACCCGATGCCGGCGGCGGTGCTGCGCACGCCGAGCGGGCGCGTGGCGCTGGACGGCGTGCCGGCCGGGATGCAGGCGCTGGTGCAGCTCGAGCTGTGGGTGCGCGGCAGTGCGGAATCGAACGGCCGGTTCCGGGTGGACGAGTTCCTGGTGCGCGGCGCCGGGGGCGAGCCGGCGTGGGACGGCGTCGTGGA
>JAGWRI010000331.1 GCA_028876525.1 Gemmatimonadota bacterium
CCAGGTCGTTCCGAATGGCGCGCCGTCTTCTGCCGCTCAGTATTAGAGAAATCTCAAGTTCTCAACCACCTAATCTCATCCCGCGATTTTCCGCGTAAAGCCGGTGAACAAGAGCCAGAGGAAGCCGGTCGTGAGGCGTCAGAAGTTGCCTTCGGGTGCGCGCGTCTCTCTCGCCACTGGGCGGCCTTGCTCAGCGCCCTCCGGGTAATGAGGGAAATCGACCCCGATCCCATGCCTTGAAAACAGGCCAGAGCATTCTTTGAAACCTGTTGTTCACGAGATTTCGTTATGATGAAGCGCATGTCGAAATATCTGATCACTGGCGTTGCCGGATTCATCGGATGGAGGCGGCGGATAGCGCCGGTGCACGGGGCGGGGTGAAGCGGGGACGGCGTTGAGGCGCCGTCCCCGCGCTGCTAGTTTGAGTGATCCTGCCCGGGTGGCGGAATCGGTAGACGCAGGGGACTCAAAATCCCCCACCGGCAACGGCGTGCGGGTTCGAGTCCCGCCCCGGGCACTGCGCCCCCCCGACCGCCGGCCCATACGGGTTCAGTACAACCCCCGACCACGGCACGGGGGTTTGCCCGATGAGGGGCCCGCGCCGCCGCCCGAGGTTGGAGTCCCTGCCCCGGGGAGGCGCGATGCGGTTTCTGGTCTGGATGGTCGTCGCGGTGAGTCTGCTCGCCGCCCGTGGCGGGCGCGCGCAAACGCCGGTGGTGCTCGCGCCCGACACGCGGATCCGGTTTCGCCTGCCCCCCGATCAGCCGCCCATCGAGGGGGCCGTGATCGTGCAGCGCGGCGACAGCGTGTGGGTTCGTCAGCGCGAGAGCGCGGCGCGGGTCGACTTCACGCTGTCATCGCTGGTGGCCCTCGAGGTGCAGCGCGGAAAACGGCGGAATGCGGGCCGGGGCGCGCTGATCGGACTGGTTGCCGGGGCCGTCACCGGCGCCGCGCTCGGCGCGGCCGTGGGTTCGGACTGCACGCCCAACGCCCTGGTCTGCTTCGAATCAGCGGAGACGATCCCGCTGCTCGGCGCGTACGGCGCCGGCGTCGGCGCCGCCGTCGGGGCGCTGATCGGCGTCTTCGTCCAAACCGATCGCTGGGTGCGGGTCCCGCTCCCGCGGGGCGGCACGGCGGCCCTCACGCGGGGCGGGCGCGCCGTCGTCGTGCGCTATGCGGTGTTCTGAGCTGGCCGCTCAGTCGCTGGTCACGATGAACAGCGGCGCGCCGTCGAAGTCGTAGATCGGCCGCAGCCGGTCGGTGTCATAGTACTTCTTGACGTCCACGACCTTCTTGGCCGACGTCACGCTCTCCATCGGCACGCTGTCGTAGAACCCGCGGTGGATGCTCACCAGCCGGCCGAATTCCTTCCGCTTGATCAGGTCCATGGCCAGGTTGCCGAACGCCATCGGCACGATGGAATCCAGCGCGTCGGGATCGCCGGAGCGGACGAGATAGCCGAGCTTCTGGTTCACGACGTCGATGCGGCGCCCCTTGTTGTACTTGGCCGACGCTTCCCGGAGCGCCGCGCCCACCCGCTCGCCGACCCCGCCGAGCTTGCGGTGGCCGAACATGTCGGCCTCCTCGCCCTCGAAGGTCATCTCCGTCTGGGTTTCCATGCGCGCGCCCTCCGAAACGAGCACCACCGCGTACCGGCTGGGGTGCCGGTTGCGGTCGTCGGTGAGCATCTCGGCCAGCCGTTCGATGTTCACCGGATGCTCGGGAATGACGCACCGGTCGGCGGCGCCGGCCATCGTGGGCAGCAGCGCCGTGAACCCGGCGTAGCGCCCGAACACCTCGATCACCAGGAACCGCTCGTGCGAGCCGGCCGACGTGCGCAGCCGGTGCGTGTGCTCGATCGTGCGCGTCACGCACGTGCTGAACCCGATGCAGTAGTCGGTGCCGTAGACGTCGTTGTCCATCGTCTTGGGCATCGCGACGACGTTCACCCCCTCGTCGTGCAGCCGCTTGCCGTAGCTCAGCGTGTCGTCGCCGCCGATCGGAACGAGCACGTCCACGCCGATGTGCTCGAGGTTGCGCAGCACATCCTTGGTGATGTCGTTGATCGGCGCCGTGTACCCGGCGAGGTGCTCGGGCACGCGCTCGCGGGGCAGGTGGCTGGGGCGCGCGCGCGAGGTGTGGAGGAAGGTGCCGCCCGTGCGCCCGGCGCGATTCACGATCGGCTCGGTGAGCGGCAGCACGTGGTCGGTGTTGTCGGCCCTGTCGTCGGGCACGTAGTCCACGAGGCCGGCCCACCCTCGCCGGATGCCGACCACGCGGTAGCCGTCGCGCAGCGCGCGGATGGTGAGCGCCCGGATGGCCGGATTCAAGCCCGGGACGTCGCCGCCCCCGGTGAGGATCGCGATCGTGCGTTGCGGACCCGCCATTCCCTTCCTCCAGTCGTAGGCCGATGTGCCTCTAAAGATACGCGACCCGGAGCCGGCCCCAAGCGGCGGCCGGACGCGCCGGTTCCTCCTTGTGCGTTCTGAACGGGCGCGCCGCCGCGCCTCGACATCCGCCGATGGGCGCCCCTAAGTTCCCGCGTCTTCCCGTCCAGGAGCCCGCCGCCATGCCCCGTCCGCCGCGCCTCGCGCCCGCCCTCGTCCTCGCCGTCGCGCTGCTCGTCCCGCCGGCGCGGGCCGCCGCCCAGCGCGAACCCGTCGACACGGCGATGATCGCCCGGATCCGCGACGTCGGCCTCGAGCACTCGCAGGTGATGCGCCACATGGTGTGGCTGTCCGACGTCTACGGGCCGCGCCTCGAAGGGAGTCCGTCCACCGAGGCGGCGGGACAGTGGGTGATGAAGACGCTCCGCTCGTGGGGGCTGCAGAACGTGCACGAAGAGCGGTTCCCGTTCGGCAAGGGATGGGCCCTGGTCCACTTCTACGCCGAGATGGTGGCGCCGCAGGAACAACCGATCATCGCCATGCCCAAGGCCTGGACCCCGGGCACCAACGGCCCCGTCGAGGCCGACGTCGTGCGCCCCGACATCGGGAGCGAGGCCGACTTCGCCAGGTACCACGGAACGCTGCGCGGCAAGATCGTGCTCACCCAGCCGGCGCGCGCGGTGCGCATGCTCACCGGGAAGATCATCCTCGAATACACGCCGCAGATCGTGGACGAGATGATGACCCCGTTGCCCGAGGGGTGGAAGCCGCCGGTGCGCCGCATCGGCCCCGAAGCGCGGTTCCGCCGCCGGGTCCTCGACTTCTACAAGCGGGAAGGCGTGGTCGCGCTGCTCGACCGCGGGATGGACGCCGACACGGTGACCGGCGGGAGCGACCTCTCCTGGTTCGCCCAGCACACCGACGGCGGCACGTTCATGGTCCAGGCCGGCGGTCCGCGCGACTCGACCGCCGGCTCCGGGCTCCCCGAGATCACCCTCGCCGTGGAGCACTACAACCGAATGGTCCGCGTGCTCGACGCCGGCGTCCCGGTGCGGATGCGCCTCGACGTCGAAACCAAGTTCTACGACGAGACCACGCCCCGCGGGTTCAACATCATCGGCGATATCCCGGGCACCGACCCGAAGCTCCGGAACCAGATCGTCATGCTCGGCGCCCACTTCGATTCCTGGCACGGCGGCACCGGCGCCACCGACAACGGGGCGGGGGACGCGGCGATGATGGAGGCCATGCGGATTCTCGAAACCATTGGCGCGAAGCCGCGGCGCACGATCCGCATCGCCCTTTGGGGGGGCGAGGAGGAGGGGCTGCTGGGCTCGAAGGCGTATGCCAGGGCGCACATCGGCGACGCCGCCGCCGGGAAGCTCCTGCCCGGCTACGAGACGTTCGACGCCTACTACAACCTGGACAACGGCACGGGCAGGATCCGCGGCATCTGGATGGAGGACAACCCGGGCGTCGCCCCGATCTTCGAGGACTTCCTAGCGCCGTTCCGCGACCTGGGCGTGGACCTGTTCAGCCCGCGCCCCGTGCGCTCCACCGACCATGAGACCTTCGAGGCGTTCGGATTGCCCTCGTTCCAGTTCGTACAGGACCGGCTCGACTACGCGGCGCGCACGCATCACACGAACATGGACGTGGTGGACCGCATCCAGCCCGGCGACCTGAAGCAGATGGCGACGATCGCCGCGGCCATGGCCTACCTCACGGCGCAGCGCGACTCGATGCTGCCGCGGAAGCCGGTCCCGGCGCGGTAGCACGCCGGGGGGCGAGCCGCCGGCCGGTCAGCGCACGGGCCGGCGGCTCGACCGCAGCACGCTCCAGTACTTGTACTTCCCGCCCACGAGGCCGAGCACCAGTGAGTACGTCCCGCCCGTCAGCTCGGTCCGGCCGGCGGGCGTCCGCTCCGTGTAGAGCAGCGTGGCCTCCACCCGGTACTCGCCCGGACGCACGTCGCGCGTGCTCACGCCGTCGATCGCGACGAACAGCCCGTCGTGCGACACGGTGCAGTCCAGCGAGTGGCCCGCGCAGCGGACGGCCTCCTCGCGGGTCATCACCAGCGCGGGAAGCGTCGGCATGATGTCCTTCGCGTCCACCGCGCCGACCAGCGGCCCGAACGCGCGGACCGATTGCGCCTGGTCGAACACCACGGTACGGCCCACCACCTGGTGCTGCCCCACCGGCGAATCGGGCGGTATCAGGAACGACACGACGCTCCGCGTGATGGTCCCCGCCTGAACGGAGGTGAGCTTCGGCCCCTGGGCCGCGATCAGCGCGAACAGCAGCGGAACGAACACGGGAAACCTCGCAGGATGGCGGTCGGTTCGTGGAGGATGGCGCCCGCGCGTCGTGCACGGATGGGCCGGGCGCCGAAATATTGCGAATCCGGGGCCGCAACGGCATTGCCCCGGCACATTCAGAGGGCGTAAAATCCAGCAACCCCGGATTCCCATGCCTCAATCGCGCCAACTCTCGCATTATATCGCCGGCACGTGGACCGCCACCACCGGCGACGACTGGATTCCCGACGTCAATCCCTCGGACGCGCGCGACGTCGTGGCCAGCGTGCCGCGGGGCACGGCGGCCGACGCGCAGGCGGCCGTGGCCGCGGCGCACCAGGCGCTGGAGAGCTGGCGCGGGCTCACCGGGCCGTCACGCGCCGAGCACCTCTACCGGTGGGCCGGCGTGCTGGCCGAGCAGCAGGAGGCGCTGGCCCAGGCGATGACCCGCGAAGTGGGCAAGCCGATCGCCGAGTCGCGGGGCGAGGCCGCGCGCTGCGTCGCCATCCTGCGCTACTTCGCCGGCGAGGCGGTGCGCAGCGCCGGCGACGTGATCCCCGCGCAGGCGCCCGGCGCGCTGCAGTTCTCGCTGCGCGAGCCGCTGGGCGTCGTGGCGCTCATCACGCCGTGGAATTTCCCGGCCGCGATCCCGATGTGGAAGGCCGCGCCGGCGCTGGCGTTCGGCAATACGGTCGTCCTCAAGCCGGCCGAGGCCTCGTCGTACGTCGCCTCGCTGCTCGCCGAGAGCGCCAACGCGGCCGGCCTGCCCTCCGGCGTGTTCAACGTCCTGCTCGGCTCGGGCGCGGTGCTCGGGCCGGCGCTCCTCGCCGACCAGGCCGTGCGCGGCGTGAGCTTCACCGGCTCGGCCGCGGTCGGGGCGCAGATCGCCGCCGCGGCCGCCGCCCGGAATCTCAAATACCAGACCGAGATGGGGGGGAAGAACGTCGGCATCGTCCTCGCCGACGCCGACCTCGGTCAGGCCGCCGCCCTCATCGCCGCCGGCGCGATGCGCTTCGCCGGCCAGAAGTGCACCGCGACCAGCCGCGTGATCGTCGCCCGCTCGGTCGAGGACGCCTTCCTCGACCGGCTCCGCGAGCAGATCGCCGGCCTGCGCCTGGGGCCGGTCACCGATCCGCAGGCGGCCGTCGGCCCGGTGATCACCGCCACGTCCCGCGACGCGATCGCCAGGGCGCTGCAGCGGGCCGGCGGCGAGCAGATCGTGCCCGCCCAGGTGCCGGGCACGGCCGACTTCGCGCACGGGTACTTCGTGGCGCCGACGGTCGTGCGGGGCATCGCGCCCGACGCGCCGCTGGCCCAGGAGGAGCTGTTCGGCCCGGTGCTGGCCTGGCTGCCCGCCGACGACCTGGATCACGCTCTCGCGCTCGCCAACGGCACGCGCTACGGGCTCAGCGCCTCGCTGTTCACCAGGGACGTGCGCAGCGCGCTCGCGTACATCCGCCGCATCGACGTCGGGCTCGTGCGCGTCAACGGCGACACGACGGGCGTCGATCCCCACGCGCCCTTCGGCGGCATGCGCGGGTCCAGTTCCGGCACCCGCGAGCAGGGCCCCGCCGCGCGCGAGTTCTACACCGAAACGAAGACCGTGCAGATCAACCCCTGAGGCTACGCATGCAACCGCACGACTGGTCCGGCGTCTTTTCCGCCATCACCACCCCCTTCCGGGACGACCTCTCGGTGGATCACGCCTTTCTCGCCCGCCACGTGACCTGGCTCATGGACCACGGCGTGCGCGGCATCGTGCCGCTGGGATCCCTGGGCGAGGGGGCCACGCTCAGCCCCGCCGAGAAGCTCGAGGTGCTGGCCACCTGCCGCCGGGCCACGAAGGGGCGCGTGCCCCTCGTGGCCGGCATCGGCACGCTGGCCACCGGCGACGCCGTCGCCCTGGCCCGCGAGGCCGAGCGCCTGGGGTGCGACGCCCTCATGGTGCTTCCGCCGTACGTCTACCGCGGCGACGCGCGCGAGACGCTGGCCCACCTGAGCGCGGTGATGGACGCGACGCCGCTCTCGTGCATGCTCTACAACAACCCCATCGCCTACGGCACCGACGTGACGCCGGCCCAGCTCGGCCTCCTGGCGCGGCACGAGAACCTCCACGCCGTCAAGGAATCGAGCGGCGACATCCGGCGGGTGACCGAGATCGGCGAGCGGCACGGCGACCGGTTCCGCGTCTTCGTGGGCATGGACGACGTGATCGTCGAGGGCATGGCCGCCGGCGCCGTGGGGTGGATCGCCGGCCTCGTCAACGCGCTGCCCGAGGAATCGGTGCGCCTGTTCGACCTCGCCGCCGCCGGCCGCGTCGACGACACGCGCGAGCTGTACCACTGGTTCCTGCCGCTGCTGCGCCTCGACACGGTGCCCAAGTTCGTCCAGCTCATCAAGCTCGTGCAGCAGGAAATGGAAATGGGCTCGGCGCGCGTGCGCCCGCCGCGGCTCGAGCTCGAGGGCGACGAGCGCGAGCAGGTGCTGGCCGTCATCCGCGGCCGGTTCGCCGCCCTGCCGCAACGCGCCGCATGACGGAACGCGGGCGGTCCACCCGCGTGGAGATCGTGGACTCCCACACCGAGGGGGAGCCCACGCGCGTGGTGACCGGCGGCTGGCCCGGTCCCAAGGGGCGCACGATGGCCGAGCGGCGCGACGACATGCGCGCCCGCATGGACGACCTCCGCAAGGGCGTGGTGCTCGAGCCGCGGGGGCACGATGCCATCGTCGGCGCGCTGCTCACCCCGCCCGTCGAGCCGGATTCCACCGCCGGCGTCGTCTTCTTCAACGACGTCGGCTACCTCGGCATGTGCGGGCACGGCACGATCGGCGTCGTGCGCACCCTGCAGCACCTGGGCCGCATCGGGCCCGGCGAGATCCGCCTCGACACGCCTGTCGGCACGGTGAGCGCGCGCCTCGACCCCGACGGCGCCGTCACCATTGCCAACGTGCCGGCCTACGTCGAGGCGGCCGACGTCGAGATCCACGTTCCCGGCGTGGGCCAGGTGCGCGGGGACGTCGCGTGGGGCGGCAACTGGTTCTTCCTCACCGACTACGACGCCGTGCCCCTCGTGCCGTCGCGCATCCACGATCTGCTCGCCGTCACCGCGAAGATCCGCGACACCCTGCGCACGCGGCACATCACCGGGCGCGGCGGCGCCGAGGTGGACCACGTCGAGCTGTTCGGCCCCCCCACGGCGCCCGGGGTCGACAGCCGCAACTTCGTGCTCTGCCCGGGCGCGGCCTACGACCGCTCCCCGTGCGGCACCGGCACCTCGGCCAAGCTCGCGGTCCTGCACGCGCGCGGGCAGCTGGCCGTGGGCCAGCGCTGGGTGCAGGAGAGCATCACCGGCAGCACCTTCACCGCCTGGCTCGACGAGCGCGGCGGCGCGCTGGTGCCGCACGTGCGCGGCCGCGCCTACGTCACCGGCGAGGGCGCCCTGCTGTTCGATCCGGCCGACCCGTTCCGCTCGGGCTGGCGGGGCGGATGAGCCCGTCCCCGCGTCCCGACGTCGTCATCGTGGGGGCGGGAATCGTCGGCGCCGCCTGCGCCTTCGAGCTGGCGCGAGCGGGCCTTTCGGTCACGGTCCTGGACGCCGCCTATCCCGCGGCCGGCGCCACGTCGGCGGGCATGGGGCACATCGTGGTGATGGACGACTCCCCGGCCCAGCTCGCGCTCACGGCGCTCTCCCGCCGCCTGTGGGCCGACCTCGCCCCCGACCTCCCGCCGTCGTGCGAGGACGTCCGCGCGGGCACGCTCTGGATTGCCGCGTCGGACGACGAGATGGACGCCGTGGAGGCCAAGCGCGCCCTGAGCGCCGCCGCGGGCGTGGACGCCGAGGTGCTCGACGCCCGCGCCCTCGCCGACGCC
>JAGWRI010000332.1 GCA_028876525.1 Gemmatimonadota bacterium
ATCACGCCCTCCATGATCTCGAGCACCGTGACGTCGAACGTCCCGCCGCCCAGATCGAGCACGACGGCGCGAAACTCGCGCGATCTCTCGTGCAGCCCGTACGCGAGCGCGGCCGCCGTCGGCTCGTTGATGATGCGCAGCACCTCGAGGCCGGCGATCTTGCCGGCGTCCTTCGTGGCCTGCCGCTGCGCGTCGTTGAAGTAGGCCGGCACCGTGACCACCGCCTTGGACACCGAGTGCCCCAGGTAGTCCTCCGCCGTCTGCTTCATCTTCTGCAGGATCATCGCCGAGATCTCGGGCGGCGTGTACCGCTTGCCCTGCACCTCGACCGTGGCCACGTCGTTCGTGCCGGCCACGACCTTGTACGGGACGCGCGCGATCTCGTTCCCGACCTCGTTCATCTTGCGGCCCATGAACCGCTTGATCGAGAACACCGTGTTCTGGGGATTGGTCACTGCCTGGCGCTTGGCCACCTGGCCGACCAGCCGCTCCCCGTCCTTGGTGAACCCGACCACCGAAGGCGTCGTCCGGCCACCCTCCGCGTTCGGGATCACGACGGGGTCGCCCCCCTCCATGACCGCCACGACCGAGTTGGTGGTGCCCAGATCGATGCCGATGACTTTGTCTGCCATGTCGTCCCCTGTGGTGTGCTTGGCGGGGCGTCGCTCGCCCCGCGGACTCGCCATATCTTCCAAGCAAGAGGGGGGCCGGAGTTCTCGGTCAGTCTGGCAGATTCGCCCCCGCCCGGCCTAGTTTCGTGCTGACAGATTGGCGCCAATCGGCGGTAACTGACGCAGCGGCAGTACCTTCCGCTGTCCCTGGCAGTCCCGCCCCAGCCGCCGCCACATGATCCCGCTCAGCGACGAAAACCTCTACCTCCGGCCCCCGGCAATGACGCTGCTCCTGCTCGGGGCGATGTTCGCCGTCTGGATCCTGGTCGAGGGGGCGGGCTTCAACACCTACACCATGCTCGCCGCCGTCTGCAACTACGGGATGGTGCCGGGCGAGATCACGCACATGGCCCCCCTGGGCTACGCGCTGCCCCTGGGCCAGGGGCTCGCCTGCGTGATCGACAACTCGAAGATCAACATCTTCACGCCGCTGCTCTCGATCTTCCTGCACGGCGGGTGGCTGCACATTCTGGGCAACGCGGTGTTCTTCTGGGTGTTCGCGCGCGCCGTCGAGGACACCATGGGCCCGGGGCGGTTCCTGGTCTTCTTCCTCACCTGCGGGCTCATTGCCGCGGGCACGCAGATCGCCTCCGACCCCGCGTCGCCGGTGCCCACCGTTGGCGCGTCGGGGGCCATCTCGGGGGTCATGGGCGCCTACCTGCTGCTCTACCCGCGGGTGCGGATCCACATGCTGTTCATCTTCATCATCTTCTTCAAAGTCTTCCGCATCCCGGCCTGGATCGTGCTCATCTGGTGGTTCGCCGTACAGCTCCTGCAGGCGTTGCCCGAGTTGAGCTCGTCGGGCCCGAACGTGAGCGGCGGGGTCGCAGTCTGGGCGCACGTGGGGGGCTTCCTGGCGGGGATCCTGCTCATCCGGGTGTTCACCAAGCCCGAGTTGATGGATCGGCGGGCGGCCATGATGCACGGGTACCAGCCGGCCTAGGGGAAACCCCGTCGACGACTGTCCGCGAACCTCCGCTTCCGGGGGGCTGCGGCCGGCGGATAGGTTCAGGCATCCCAATCTGTTTGGAATCCCATGTTCGGCCGCCTGATCCCCCGCGACGACCAGTTCTTCGACTCGTTCAATCAGTTGGCGGCGCTGCTCGTGGCCGCTGCGCAGAAGCTCGTCCAGATCTTCGACGACCCCACCCGCGCCGTGCAGCACGTGCGGGCGCTCAAGGAGATCGAGCACGAGGCCGACGATCTCACCGCGGCCGTGAGCGTTCGGCTCAACAAGAGCTTCATCACGCCGTTCGATCGCGAGGACATCCACATGCTCGTCTCGCGGCTGGACGACGTGGTGGACCTGATCGACGGGGCGGCGCGCCGCTACGAGATGCTGCACATCAAGGACGTCCGGCCGCAGGGGTGCGAGCTGGCGCGCGTGCTGGCCTCGGCGGCGGGGCATCTCCAGCAGGCGGTGTCGGCCATCAAGAAGCCGATCGATCTCGAGCGCCACATCGAGGCGGTGAAACGTCTCGAAGAGGAAGCCGACGGCATCTATCACCAGGCGGTGGGCCAGCTGTTCGCCAACGGCGCCGACCCGCTGGACGTGATGCGGTGGAAGGAGATGTACGACTCGCTCGAGCGCACCACCGACTACTGCATGCGGGTGGCCCAGGTGCTGCGCAGCATCTCGCTCAAGAACGCCTGACGTGGCCGCGTTCATCGTCGCGATCATCGGCGTCGCGCTCGTCTTCGACTTCAGCAACGGCTTCCACGATTCGGCGAACTCCATTGCCACCATCGTCGGCACGCGCGTGCTGAGCCCGCTCGCCGCCGTGGTGTGGGCGGCATCGTTCAACTTCGCCGCGCTGTTCATCGTGAAGACGGCCGTCGCCAAGGCCATCGGATCGGGCATGGTCGAACAGAGCGTGGTCACGCCGAACCTGATCCTGGCCGCGCTGCTCGGCGCGATTGCCTGGAACCTGATCACCTGGTACTACGGCATCCCGTCCAGTTCGTCGCACGCGCTCATCGGCGGCTACGCCGGGGCCGCGATCGCCAAGGCGGGGATCTCGGCCATTCTCTGGGGCACCAAGTGGAAGCAGACGCTCTGGTTCATCGTCATCTCTCCCATCGTGGGGCTGGTGGCGGGATACCTGCTGATGGTGCTCGTGTACTGGGCGTTCCGCCGCTCGGCGCCGGCCAGGGTGGACCGCTTCTTCCGGCCGGCGCAGATCGCCAGCTCGGCGCTGCTCTCGCTGTCGCACGGCGGCAACGACGCGCAGAAGACCATGGGCATCGTGGTGGCCCTGCTCGTGTCGGTGCACCCCGTGTTCGCGAACCAGCCCGGGATCCTGCACCACCTGTACCTCACCGACGCCAACACGATTCCGCTCTGGGTGGAGGTCATCGCGTACACGTCGATCTCGCTGGGCACGCTGTTCGGCGGGTGGCGCATCGTGCACACCATGGGGTCGCGCATCACGAAGCTGCGCCCGGTGGGCGGGTTCTGCGCCGAGACCGGGGGCGCGATGGCCATTCTGCTCGCGACGCGGTTCGGGATCCCGGTGAGCACCACGCACACCATCACCGGGTCCATCGTCGGCGTGGGAGCCACGCACCGGCTATCGGCCGTGCGGTGGGGAATCGCGGGGCGGATCGTCTGGGCCTGGATCCTCACGATCCCCGCCGCAGGTGCGCTGTCCGCCGTGGGTTACATCGTGCTTCGGGGGCTCATCGGGGCGTGACGCGGGGATGATCCGGCATCCGTTGCCCCAAAAGAATCGCGCAAAGAACGGCCGGGGGGGGTGACAGCGGCCGCTGCCTCCACAAATATGAGAATGTAGATAGTTGCTGCAGCTGCCACAACAGATAATGCTTGCCAGAAGCCTCGGGGAGCCTGCATGATCTGGCGCAGGTTCCTGCAGCGGCCGGAAGCGCCACATGATGGTTGACCGCGATCTCGCTCCTTACGCCTGTCCTGCGCCCGTAGAAAGGGTCCCATCGCGGCCGCGAGTTCGCGGGGTTGGCAGCCGCCAGTGGCTCGGCTTGACGTTCTCGTTCCTGGCTATCGCGCCGGCAGCGCGCCGAGCTGGCGCCCAGACCCAGGCCCTGACGGCGATCGTCAGGGATGCCGGCAGAGCGCTGGCGCTCTCCGGGGTTCAGGTCCTGATCGACCACCGGGCCGTTTCGGATACGACGAACGCGGAAGGAATCGCGCGCGTCGCATCCGTGCCCACAGGCCGCCATCTCGTGAGCGTCCGCAAGATCGGTTTCAGAACCGACTCGCAGTTCGTCGCGGTCGCGGCCGCGCGGCCGGCGTTCGCGGAGTTCGCGCTCGAACCGGTGGCCACCCAGCTGCCCGGCGTCACGACGACGGCTGGGCCCACCGACCAGCGCCTGGAAGGGTTCATGCGGCGGCGCGCGATGGGCGGCGGGTTCTTCTTCACGCGTGGAGAAATCGACAGCAGCAATACCCGCACGGTGGGGGAACTCCTCCGAGCGCAGACCACGGCGCGACTCGTCCCAGGTCCGGGCGGCGCCCTGTACCTGGCGTCGCACTCGGCCAACCTCCGCGGGTTCATGGACACCCCATGCTGGGCGCAGGTGTATCTTGACGGAACGCTGATCTACAATCCCCTCGGCGTCGGAGATCCCGCCCACAACCCCCCACCCGACTTGCGGGATTACCTGTCCCGGAGCCTGGCGGCCGTGGAGTACTATTCGCAGCCGGCCACGACTCCCGTGCAGTTCCGAGCAGGGGCGGCGACCTGTGGCACACTCGTGCTCTGGAGCCGGTGACGCGAGCGAAACCGCTGGCACGGGGCATCGTCTTGCGGCACAACGACAAGCGAAGGGTTCGGCGTGGTTTCGGGGGGGCGTGACGCGGGCGTGACCCTCCCGCGACCGTACGGTCGTGCCGGCCGGAGCGGGGTATACTACGGTTGGAGGATGCTCCCGTGCCGCCCCTGATGTCCGTTGCCCCGACCCCGTCGCTGTTCTTCAATCGCGAGCTGAGCTGGCTGGCGTTCAACGAGCGCGTGTTGCACGAGGCGGTGGACGCCCGCAACCCGCTGCTCGAGCGGCTCAAGTTCCTGGCCATCTTTGCCAACAACCTGGACGAGTTCATCATGGTCCGGGTGGCCGGGCTCCGCCGCCAGGTGACGGCCGGCGTGCAGCAGACGCCCCCCGACGGGCTCACCCCGCAGGAGCAGCTCGACGCCATCGGTCGCAAGATCGCCGAGCTGCTGGCGGTGCAGCGCGAGTGCCTGGCCGAGCTGCTGGACCGGCTGGCCGGCCACGGCGTGCGGCTGGTGCCGATGGACGA
>JAGWRI010000333.1 GCA_028876525.1 Gemmatimonadota bacterium
ATGGGCGGCGAGCCGCTCACCGCGCTGAACGTCGTCGGCTTCCCGGCCGGAAAGCTGCCCCTCGACGTGCTCGGCCGGATCCTCCTGGGCGGGCAGGACAAGGTCCACGAGGCCGGCGCGCTCGTCGTGGGCGGCCACACGATCATCGACGAGGAACTCAAGTTCGGGGTCGCGGTCACCGGTCGCGTCCACCCCGACCGCCTCCTCACCAACGCCGCCGCCAGACCCGGCGACCGCCTCGTGCTCACCAAGCCGATCGGCACCGGGCTTCTCGCCACGGCCGAGAAGGCGGGGCGCATCGCGCCCGACGAGGCGCACACGCTGCACGACTCGATGCGCGCCCTGAACGCCGTCGCCAGCCGCGCCGCGCTCGGCGTGGGCGTGCGCTGCGCCACTGACGTCACCGGCTTCGCGCTGCTCGGCCACGCGTCGCACATTGCCCGCGCCAGCGGGGTCACGCTCGTCATTCGGGCGGGCGACGTGCCGGCGCTTCCCGGGGCCGTCCGGGCCTGGGAGGGCGGCCTGCGCACGGCCGGCGCCGAACGCAACCTGGCCTTCCTGCGCGACCGCGTGGAGTGGAACGGCGCCTCCGAGGTGCAGCGCGCGCTGCTGCTCGACCCGCAGACCTCGGGCGGGCTGCTCGTCGCCGTGCCGCCGGACGCCGCGGCCGATTATGTTTCCCGGGTGCCGGGCGCCGTCGAGATCGGCGAGGTGCGGACCGCGGGCCGGCTCCCGCTCGTCCTCGCGTGAGTTGGGAGTGGAGGGGGCCTGGTGGCTTCCGCAGTCTTCAAAACTGCTGCGACCCGACGTCGTCGGGTTGGGTGGGTTCGATTCCCATGCACTCCCGCCAGCGCGGGGTGGCACGATATGACTGAACGCGTATACTCCCGCCGCTCCATGCGATGGATCGCCGCGGCGGCCGCGCTCGCGCTGGCCGCGCCCGGCGCCCGCGCGCAGTCCGCCGACTCGGCCCGCGCGCCGGTCCGCATTCCGCGCACGGTCGTCGACACCGCCCGCGGCACCGATACCACGCAGGGGCCCCGGCCCGAGCTCCGCGGCCCGCTCGCGCCCGGGCGCGCGTTCGCCCTGTCGTTCCTCATGCCCGGGTACTCGCAGTCCGTCCTCGGCCGGCCCAAGGCGGCGGCGCTGTTCATCGGCCTCGAGGCCATGTGCCTCACCATGCTCCGCCAGGCCCGCTTCGATCTCCACCAGGCGCGCAACGCCGGCCGCGACAGCGTCGTCGTCTCGTGGTGGAATCCGGCCACCGGCGCCCTCGGCCGCACCGTCCAGGCCTCGCCCTACGACGCCGGCCTCGTGCGCAGCCGCGAGGCCCACGTCGAGGACTGGATCGCCGTGCTCGTCGCCAACCACCTGTTCGCCGGACTCGACGCCTACGTCGCCGCGAACCTCTGGGACGTGCCCGCCGAGCTCGCGGTCCGCGCCGCCCCGGGCGGCGGCACCGCCATCGGCGTCAGCCTCCGCGTCCGGTGACCAACCCGGCGCCCATCGGCGTCTTCGACTCGGGCATCGGCGGGCTCACCGTCGTCCACGAGCTGATGCGCCAGCTCCCCCACGAGAGCATCGTCTACTTCGGCGACACGGCGCGCGTGCCCTACGGCAACAAGGGGCCCGAAACCGTGCAGCGCTACAGCCGCGAGATCGCCGACTTCCTCGAGAGCCGGGGCGTGAAGGCCATCGTCGTCGCGTGCAACACCGCCACCGCGCACGCGCTTCCCGTGCTCCGCGCCGAGCGGCGCGTGCCGGTGATCGGCGTCGTCGAACCCGGCGCGCGGGCCGCCGTGGCCGCCGCCGGCAGCGGCCCGATCGGGGTCATCGGCACCGCCGGCACCATCCGCTCGGGCGCCTACGACCGGGCCATCCACGCGCTCAGCCCCGCGGCGCAGGTGGTCGCTCGCGGGTGCCCCCTGTTCGTGCCGCTGGTGGAGGAAGGGTGGACCGACCACGCCGCCGCCCGGCTCGTCGCCGGCGAGTATCTCGCGCCCATCCGCGCCGCTCGCGTCGAGACCCTCGTGCTCGGGTGCACGCACTACCCGCTGCTCAAGCCCCTTCTCCACGAGGTCCTGGGCCCCGGCGTCAGTCTCATCGACAGCGCCGAGGAGACCGCCGCCGAAACCGCCAGGGTGCTCGCCGAACGCGGATTGGCCGCGCCGCCCGACGCGACGCCCACCTATCAGTACGTGTGCTCGGACGAGCCGTCGCGCTTCCGCGAGCTAGGCCAGCGCTTCCTGGGGCGCCCGATCGACCGCGTCGAGAGTCACCCCCTCGGCTGAGCCGTCCCACCGGCAGAGCGCGATCCGTTCGGGCGTGATGCGCAGGAAGGTCGGCGCGTCGAGCCAGGACCCCGCGTTGGCGTACACGCCTCCCGGGCGCATCCGCTCCAGCGCCGGCACGTGCGAGTGGCCGTAGAGCACCAGCCCCAGGCCGGGCTCGGCCGCCAGCCGCCGCGCCGCCACCGCGCGCAGCCCCGCGCCCCCGTCGCGCGCGGCGTACGAGCGGCTGGCGTGCGAGCTTCCGCCCGCGATCGCCGTCGCGAGATCGGGGTGCAGCCAGCGGAAGGCGCCGATCGCCAGCCGGTTGCGCAGCACGCGCCGCAGCGCGCGGTAGCGCCGGTCCTCGCGATCGCGCAGGCCGTCGCCGTGCTCGATGTACGTCCGCCAGCCGGCCAGCTCGCCGCGCCACGGGCCCAGCGTGAACTCCAGGCCCACGTCCCGGCGCAGGATCTCGCCGCCCCAGCAGTCGTGGTTGCCGGCCACCATCAGCACCGGAATCCCCGCGTCGCGCAGATCGGCCAGCGCGGCCAGCACGCGGAATGCCGCGCGCGGCATCACCCGCCTCCACTCGAACCAGAACTCGAACAGGTCCCCGTTCACGACCAGCGACCCGGCCCGGCCGCGCAGCCCGTGCAGGAAGGCGCGCAGGTCGCGTTCCACCGACGCGGGCGCGAACCCGAGATGCGTGTCCGAGAATACGTAGCAGGGCGAGGGGAGCACGCGCTCATTCTAGCGCGCCCTCGGCGCCTTTACAAACCCGACCCGCACCCTATTCTTCGCCCCAGATGAGCCACGTTCAGTTGAGCGAGCTGCGGGTGCGCTACGCCGAGACCGACCAGATGGGCGTCGTGTACCACACGAACTATCTCGTCTGGTGCGAGATCGGCCGCACCGACTTCATCCGCGAGCTCGGCGTGAGCTATGCCGAGCTCGAGCGGCAGGGCATCTTCCTCGCCGTCTCCGACGCCGGCGTGCGCTACCACGGCGCCGCGCGCTACGACGACCGCATCCGCGTCGAGACCCGCCTCGCCGACGTGCGCTCGCGCGCCGTCGCGTTCGAATACCTGATCGCGAACGCCGACACCGGCGAGCGGCTGGCCAGCGCCCGCACCGCGCTCGTGTCCCTCGACCGCGCGGGGCGTCCGTCGGCGCTCCCGCCGGAGTTCCGTGCCCGCCTGGACGCGGCGCGCTAGCCGGCTGGCCGCCGCCGCGG
>JAGWRI010000334.1 GCA_028876525.1 Gemmatimonadota bacterium
CCGGGTGGCCGAGATGGCCGCCGCCCTCGCCGGCGGGCCCGGCGGGGGCAACGGGCCGTGAGCGGCGACTCGGCCGACCGCCGCACGCGCTGGGCCGCGCGCCTCGGCGCGGCCCTCGTGTGGCTGATCGCGCGGACCTGGCGCGTGCGCTACGTGAACGACGGCGCCCTCGGCGAGGCACGCCGCCGGGGCGAGCCGGTGGTGTTCGTGGTCTGGCACGGCCAGCTCCTGCCCCTGCTCTGGGCCCACCGCCGCCAGGACATCAGCGTTCTCATAAGCGAGCACCGCGACGGCGAGCTCATCGCCCGCATTGCCCGCGCCCTCGGCTACCGCACCGTGCGCGGGTCCAGCACGCGCGGCGCCAACCGCGCCCTGGTGGGGCTGGTCCGCGAGCTCGATGCGGGGTACGACGTGGCCATCACCCCCGACGGGCCGCGCGGTCCGTACCACAGCTTCGCCGCCGGCTCGCTGCTCGTGGCGCAGCGATCGGGTCGGCCGATCCTTCCGGTGGGGGCCCATGCATCCCGTTCGTGGCACTTCCAGAGCTGGGACCGCTTTATCCTGCCCAAGCCGTTCGCGCGGGTGACCGTGGCCTACGGGCCCTTGCTCGCCGCGCCGGGCGGAAGTCCGCGGTCGCTGGGCGAGCTCACTCCCCCGTACGGGGAGGCACTCGATGGGGCGGTCGCGGCGGCCGAGGCGGCCGCGCTGGCCGGGGGGCGGTGAGCGTGTCCGTGGCGGAACGAGTCTGGTTCGGCACGCGGCTCGGGGCGCGAGCGGGCCGGGCGGCGCTCTGGCCCGCCTCGGTGTGCTTCCGGGGCAGCGTGGCGCTGCGGAACCTGGCCTATGACAGGAGGCTGCTGCGCGCCCGTGCGGGGGCGATCCCGGCGATCGGGGTCGGCAACCTGACCGTGGGGGGCACGGGCAAGACGCCGGTCGCCGCCTGGCTGGCCGGCGAGCTGGCGCGGCGCGGCGCGCACCCGGCGATCGTCCTTCGCGGATATGGCGGCGACGAGCCGCTGGTGCACGAGCGCCTGAATCCCGGGGTCCCCGTGGTCGTGGCTTCCGACCGGCTGGGCGGGCTGGCCGAGGCCGCCCGTCGGGGCGCCGACATCGGGGTGCTGGACGACGCGTTCCAGCACCGCCGGGCGGCCCGCCTGGCCGACGTCGTGCTGGTGGCCGCCGAGCGGGGGCTGACCCCGGCCAGGCTCCTGCCGGCGGGTCCGTACCGCGAGCCTCCCGCGTCGCTGCGGCGGGCTTCGCTGGTGGTGGTGACGCGCAAGACGGCCTCGCCGGAGCAGGCCGCGGCCGTGCTGGCGCGGGCCACCGGGATTTCCGGGGGCCCCGGGGCGGTGGTCCACCTCGCCCCGGGGGCCCTGGTATGGACCGCCGGGGGCGGTGAGGGGGCCGTGCCCGCCGACCTGACGGGGCGCCGCGTGGTGCTGCTCACCGGGGTCGGCGAGCCCGGCCTCGTGCGGGACCAGCTGGCGGGGCTGGGGGCGCGGGTGGAGCTGCAGGCCTATCCGGACCATCACGCGTTCAGCAATTCCGAGCTGGCCCGCGCGGCCGGGGCGGCGGGGGGCGCCGCCGCCGTGGTCTGCACACTCAAGGACGCGGTCCGGATCGGCGCGCGGTGGACCGGTTCCGTGCCCCTATGGTATGTTTCACAGCGGCTGACGATCGACCAGGGGGCGGAACACCTGGCGCGGCTGCTGGACGCGGCGATGGCCGCCGCCGTTCGTTGGACTCCTCCAACCGCCGGCTAGCGCCGGCGCACATCCGACTCCTATGGCAACCGATCTCAGACTGCCAACACATAGAATCGTTCGTCCCGACAAGGATCGCTTTCTGGACGAGGACAATCCGTTCGAGGCCATGATGTCGCGGTTCGACCACGCGGCGGCGCTCCTCGACCTGGAACCGGGCCTGTACAAGGTCCTCCGTCATCCCGAGAAGCAGATCATCATCTCCATCCCCGTGATGCTCGACAGTGGTGAGGTCGAGGTGTACACGGGGTATCGCGTTTTGTACAACACGTCGCGCGGCCCCGCCAAGGGCGGCATCCGGTTCGACGAGCGCGTCACGCTGGAAGAGGTGAAGGCGCTGGCGGCGTGGATGACCTGGAAGTGCGCCGTGGTGAACCTGCCGTTCGGCGGCGCCAAGGGCGGCGTGATCTGCGACCCGCTCAAGATGAGCGTGGGCGAGCTGGAGCGCCTCACGCGGCGGTATACCTCCGGCATCATGAACACCCTGGGCCCGGATTCCGACGTGCCGGCGCCCGACGTGAACACCAACGAGCGCGTGATGGCGTGGGTGATGGACACGTACTCGATGCACGCCCGGCACACCGTGACCGCGGTGGTGACCGGCAAGCCGGTGGAGATGGGCGGCTCGCTGGGCCGGCGCGAGGCGACGGGCCGCGGGTGCATGATCGTGACCAAGGAAGCGCTCAAGCACCTCGGCATGGAGGTGAAGGGCACCACGGTGGCCATTCAGGGGTTCGGCAACGTGGGGTCGGTGGCCGCGCAGCTGCTGGCGCGCGAGGGCTGCAAGATCCAGGCGATCAGCGATCGCACGGGCGGCTACTACAACCGGAACGGCGTGGACGTGGACGCCGCGATCCAGTACGTGCGCGACCACAAGTCGCTCGAGGGATTCGCCGGCGGCGATCCGATCGACAACGCCGAGTTGCTCACACTGGACGTGGACGTGCTGCTCCCGGCGGCGCTCGAGAACGTGATCACGAGCAAGAACGCGGGGAGCATCAAGGCCAAGATCATCTGCGAGGGCGCGAACGGCCCGACCACGGCCAACGCCGACGCGATCCTGGACGAGAAGGGGGTGTTCGTGATCCCCGACATCCTCGCCAACGCCGGCGGCGTGACCGTGTCGTATTTCGAGTGGGTGCAGGACCGGGGCGGCTATTTCTGGACCGAGGACGTGGTCAACGAGCGGCTCACGGACATCATGCGGAACAGCTTCGCCGACGTGCTGCGGCTGTCGCTGACCCACAAGGTGAACATGCGGACCGCCGCGTACATGCTGTCCATCAGCCGCGTGGCCACGGTGCACCGGCTGCGCGGGGTGTACGCCTGAGCCTCGGGGCCGGGCGCTCGACGTGAGATTCATCCTCGCCGCCGTCGGCAAGCCGCGTGACGCGGCGCTGGCGGCGGCGATCGCGTCGTACGAGCTGCGCGCGTCGCGTTACTGGCCGCTGGAGGTGCACGAGGTGAAGGAGGAGCCGGCGCGGTCCCTGGCGCCGGACCAGGTGCGGGCGCGGGAGGGGGCGCGGCTGGCCGGCGTGGCCGGGGCCGCCGAGCTGGTGGTCTGCGACGAGCGCGGGGCGTCGCTCACGTCGGACGCCTTTGCCCGCTTCCTGCAGGAAGCGCGCGAGCGCGCCCGCGACGTGGCGTTCGTGATCGGCGGCGCGTACGGGCTCGATCCGGCGCTGGCCGCCCGGGCGAAGCGGCGCCTGGCCCTGGCCCCGTGGACGCTGCCGCACGAGATGGCCCGTCTGGTGCTCGCCGAGCAGTTCTACCGTGCGGGCACGATCATCCGCGGGGAGCCGTACCACAAGTGAACGCGCGCCGCGCGGGCGCGGGCGGTCGTGGCCTCCACCGCCCCCGCGCCGCTATCTTGGGGAGCATGCCGACCCCGCCTTCCGCCCAGCGCACCGCCGCGTGAGCGATCCCCGCCTCGTCACCAACGCCCCGGGCGGATCGCCGCTGTCGCGGGCCGCGCGATCGGGCGCGCTCGACGCCGCCGTGTTCGCCGCGCCGCCGCGTTCCGTGGACGGATGGCGGGCCCGGGCGCGGGCGGTGGCCGCCGGCGCGCCGGCCGACTGGCTCGGCGCG
>JAGWRI010000335.1 GCA_028876525.1 Gemmatimonadota bacterium
AGGGTGGCGCGGAAGTGCATGACGAGCACGTCGGCGCGGGAGCCGACGAGTGGCACGAGCGCGGTCCAGCCGCGGTCGGCGTCGCCGGCCAGCTCGGCCATCACGGCCTCGAACTCGCGGGCGATCGCCTCGCGCTCGGCGACCGCAAGCCGGCGCAGCGCCGCGCGGTCCACGGCGAACGCCTGCTGCAGCAGATACCAGCCTTCGAGAGTCTCCGGAGCCAGCGCGGAAGTGGTCATGCCCTCAAGATGGCCCCGGAGCCCCACGCCGCAAAGGGGGCGCGGGTCGGCGGGGCGGGCCTTAGCGCAGGGCCTGGAGCGAGGCGCGGAGCCGCGGGATCAGCGCCCGCACGTCGGCCGGCGACACGGCGCCCACCGAGAGCCGGAACCACCCCGACTCGTCGCGCTGCCCGAACGCCTGGAAGGGCACCAGCGCCATGCCGGCCGCCTGGAGCAGGTAGCGCCGGATGCCCTCGTTGCTGTCCAGGGTCTCCCCGTCGGGGGTCCGCTTGCCGTGCAGGGCGAACCGCGCGCTGAGATAGATCGCGCCCTGCGGCGACGTGGACGCCACGGGGAACCCGTCGCGTCGCAGCTGCTCGATGCCGTCGGCCAGGAGCGAGAGCCGCTCCTGGACGTCGCGGAGCATGGCCGCGTGGTACGCGCGGATGTCGTCCACGGCGCAGAGCAGCTCGCCGGTGGCCATCTGCTCGGGGCGCGGCGCCCAGGCCCCGATGTGCGTGAGCAGATCGGACATGCTCTTCACGACGTCGGCCGGCCCCACCCCCCAGCCCACCCGCAGCCCGGTGGCGGCGAAGGCCTTGGAGATGCCGTCCACGAACACCGTGTACCGGGCCATCTCGGGGCGCAGCCCCACCGGGTTCACGTGCTCGGCCCCGCCGAACGTGAGCGCCCAGTAGATCTGGTCGTAGAGCACGTACAGCGGGCGCTCGCCCGGACCGCGGCGGGCGTTCTCGTCGAGCACCAGGTCGCAGATCGCGGCCAGCTGCTCGGCCGTGAACATCGTGCCGGTGGGGTTGGACGGCGAGTTGAGGGCGAGCAGCGTGGCGCCGCGCACCGCGTCGCGCAGCATGTCCGCGGTGGGCAGGAAATTCGTGCCGGCGTCGCAGGCGATTTCCACCGGCCGGGCCCCGACGATGCTCGCGTAGTGGTTGTTGTTCCAGCTCGGCACCGGATACACGACCCGCTCGCCGGCATTCACCAGCACCTGGTAGGCCGCGTGGATCACCGGCCGGCCGCCCGAGGTGATCATCACCCCGTCCACGGGATAGTCGAGTCCCAGCCCGCGCTTGTAGTAGGCGGCCACCGCCTTCCGCAGCTCGAGCACGCCGTTGGAAGGCGGATAGTTGGTCTGCCCCTTGGCCACGTTGTCGGCCACCCCTCGGGCCAGCCGGTCGGGAATCCGGAACTCGGTGGGCGAGAAGTCGCCGACCGTGAGGTTGCAGATCGGCTTGCCCTGGGACACCAGCTCGCGCACCTCGGCCGCGATCTTGAGGATCTCCGATCCGATGAGTCCCTGCGCGAGGTGAGACAGCCGTTCACTCATCGAACCTATTCCCCCTTGGTGGTCGCGCGGGCCCGCCGCACCATCGCGCGAACGTCGGCCAGCAGCTGGTGATCGTCGAACACGATGCCCTGCTTGATGGTGTACCGCACGCCGCCGCGGTGCACGAGTTTGCCGCCAGGGCCGGGGGTGTCCATGCCCAGCCCGTACAGAACCTTCAGATTGTGCAGCGGGTTCCCGTCCACGATCGCGAGGTCGGCGTCGAAGCCGGGGCGCACGACGCCGGTGTGCGCGAGCCCGAGCAGCCTGGCCCCGTTCGAGGTGGCGTGCTGGATCACTTCGAGGGGGTGGAAGCCCGCCTCCTGCTGCAGCTCCATCTCGCGGATCGTCGTGAAGCCGTACAACGCCCAGATGAACCCCGCGTCGGAGCCCACGGTCACATTGCCGCCGCGCGCCGCGTACTCGCGCACCCAGTGCATCCAGATCCGGTAGTTGTTCCGCCACATCACCTCGTCGGCGGTGGTCCAGTCGGACTGGTACGACCCGTGGGCCTGCGGATTGGGCTGGAAGAACTTCATCATCGCCGGGAGGGCGTAGTCCCGGAACCATGGCTCGTTCTGGGCCTTGGCCAGATCGCGGTTGGCCTCGTAGATGGCGAACGTGGGATCCCAGGTCACGTGGTGCGCGAGCATGGTGTCCAGCACGGCCGAGAGCCGCGCCGTGTCGGCCTGGCGCCAGAGATCGCCGCCCCAACGGAAGCGGTCGGCCTCGTTGTCGTAGTTGTAGTAGTCGGGGAAGTCCTGCGGACCCGGGATCGCGGCGTCGGGAATGCCGTACCAGTGCTCGATCGAGGCCACGCCCAGCTGCGAGGCGCGGATGGCGTCGGTCTCCTGGATCTTCATGTCGGTCGCGATGGGCAGCCCCAGCTTGTGCCCCTCGTCGGAGATCGCGTCCCAGACGTCGGGGCGGTTGATGAACACCTTGAGCCCCTTCCCGCCGATCGCCTTCACGTGGCGGATCTGCGCGCGCACCGAGTCGGGCCACTCGGACTGCACCACGACGTAGGGAACGATGGTCGGCGCCGAGATCCTGTTCTCGTCGGAGAGCCTGGCGTAGGCCACGATCGTGTCGGGGCCCTGCATCGAGCCCGGATCGCGGATGGTCGTGATCCCGTGCGCCAGCAGGAGCTTGAATTCGTAGTCGTGCGGCATCGGGATGCCGGCGCGGTCGAACTGGATGTGCGAGTGCACGTCGATGATGCCGGGCATGACGTACATGCCCGTGGCGTCGATCACGCGGTCGAAGGGCCCGCCCGGCAGCGTCGGCATGGCGCTGCCCGACTCGGCCACCGGGTGCGCGGCGTACACGCCGGCGATGGTCTTGCCCTCCACCACGATGTCCACGGGGCCGCGGGTGGGATTGCCGGCGCCGTCTATGACGAGCGCGTTGTGGATCAGCAGCCGGTGGTAGCGTACGCCGCTCGAGGGAGCGTAGGTCTGGGCGCCGGCCGCGCACACGACGGCCAGCGCTCCGGTGAGCGCGACGAGGAGGGATCGCATGGCAGGGGCGGGGACGGAGGGTGAGAGGGCCTCCGCAAAATGCGCCATCCGGGCGCGCGACGGAAGCGGGGGCCGGCCGCTCAGCCGCCCGGCGGCGCAGCCCCGGCTACCGGGCGGGGCGCCGCCGGCGCCGCACCGACCGCCGCCGGGGCCAGCACCACGAGCTGCCCGTGCATCATGGGCAGGTGGGCGGGGATGGCGCAGGCGAAGTCGTACACGCCCGGCCCCTGGGGAACGTACGTCGTGTCCACGGCCGTCTGCCCCGGGAGCTTCACGAAGAAGTCGGGCAGCACGAAGTTGTGCTCGTCGTCTTCGGGATTCACGAAGTGAAAGCGGATCGTGTCGCCGGCCACGACGGTGATGGTGGCGGGCTCGAAGCCGTACACCTCCTTGCCGTCCAGCACGCCCCCCTTGGCGAAGTCCTTCCGCAGAAAGGGCAGCACTCCGGCGTCTTCCCTGACCATCAGCGCAACCGTGGTGACGGTGACGAAGCGGGTCCGCGGGTGGTAGGCGGGGGCCGTGGAGGGCCCGGGCGGACGGGCGCAGCCAAGGGCCAACAGGGCTGCCGCCAGCGCCACACGCATGGATCGCGGCATTGGAGTTCCGGTGACGGGATGCCGGTCAACACTACCTCGCGCGCACGAATCGACAAGGCCCGGCGGCGCTCAGAACTCGGCGGCGTGCAGCACCAGGCGTTTCACGATCTGCACCGTCACGACGTAGGCGGCCACGGTGGCCGCGAGGAACGCCCAGTACGCGCCGGGAAGGGCCGTGAGGCCCAGCGAGGCGGCAAACGGGGACGACGGCAGCCACGCCCCGATGGCCATGACCAGCGCCGTGGTGCCGGCCAGCTGCCAGCTCGACCGGCTCTGGAGGAAGGGAACGCGCGCCGTGCGGATCACGTGGATGATGAGCGTCTGGGTGAACAGCGACTCCACGAACCAGCCGGTCTGGAACAGCGCCTGGTGCGCGACGTCGCGGGCCCCGAACCCGAACCAGAGGGCCGCGAAGGTCGTGTAATCGAACAGCGAGCTGACCGGGCCCACGAGCAGGATGAACCGCCGGATGCGCCGCACCGACCAGGGATGCGGCGCCACGACCTGGTCGGCATCGACGTTGTCGCCGGGAATGGGAACTTGTGAGATATCATATAACAGGTTGTTGGCCAGCACCTGGACCGGCGCCATGGGAAGGAACGGCAGGACCGCGCTGGCCCCGACCACGCTCAGCATGTTGCCGAAGTTCGAGCTGGCGCCCATCCGCACGTACTTGAGGATGTTGGCGAACACCTTGCGCCCCTCGCGCACCCCGGCGTCGAGCACGAGCAGGCTCTTCTCGAGCAGGATGATGTCGGCCGACTCCTTGGCCACGTCCACGGCCGCGTCCACCGAGATCCCGACGTCGGCCGCGTGCAGCGCCGGCGCGTCGTTGATCCCGTCGCCGAGGAAGCCCACCACGTGGCCGCGCCGCCGCAGCACCTGGATGATGCGCTGCTTGTGGCCGGGGGAGAGATGGGCGCAGATTCCCGTGCCGTCGAGCGCGGCCCCCAGCTCGTCGTCGGTCATCGCGTCCATCGCCGGGCCGAGCAGCGCCGGCCCGGCGGGCAGCCCGACCTGGCGGCACACGCACGCGCTGACCAGCTCGTTGTCCCCCGTCAGCACCTTCACCGCCACCCCGTCGCGCCGGAGCGCGGCGATGGCCGGGCCGGCCGAGTCCTTGGGCGGGTCGAGGAACGCCACGTAGCCCACCAGCACCAGGTCGCGCTCGTCGGCCAGCGTGTAATCGTCGCGCACCGGCAGGTCGCGCGCCGCGATGGCGAGCACGCGGAACCCCTCGCCGCTGAGCTGGGCGTAGGCGGCGCGCACCTCGGCCACCACCTCCGGCGACAGCGGCGTCACCGCGCCGCGCAGCTCGCACGCCGTGCACCGCTCGAGCAGCTCGTCGTGCGCCCCCTTGGCCACCAGCCGCCGCCCGCCCTCCGGGGTGGCGACCACCACCGACATGATCTTGCGTTCGAAGTCGAACGGCAGCTCGTCCACCGGCACGTACCCGTCCGGAATCGCCGTGCCGTGCTCCTCGGCGTAACGCACCACCGCCCGGTCGAGCAGGTTCCGCAGCCCGGTCTGGAACCGGCTCACCAGCAGCGCGTCGAACAGCACGCGCGGGCTCTCGTCGCCGTCCAGATCGCGATGGTGCTGCAGAATGACGTGGTCCATCGTGAGCGTGCCCGTCTTGTCGGTGCACAGCACGTCCATCGCGCCGAAATTCTGGATGGCCGCCAGCCGCTTCACGATCACCTGATGCCGCGCCATCGCCACGGCCCCCCGCGACAGACTCACCGAGACGATCATCGGCAGCATCTCGGGGGTGAGCCCGACGGCCACGGCCAGGGCGAACACGAACGCCTCGCGCCACCCGTGCCCGGTGAGGCCGTTGATGAAGAACACCAACGGCACCATCACGGCGATGAACCGGATCATGAGCCAGGTGAACGCGCTCACGCCGCGGTCGAACGCCGTCGGCTCTTCGGGCTCGGCGAGCGCGCGGGCCAGGCGCCCGAAGCAGGTCGCGCCGCCGGTGGCCCCCACGACGCCCGTCGCCGTGCCGCTCGCCACGCTGGTGCCCAGGAAACACAGGTTCGTCGCGTCGGCCGGCGAGGCCGGCGGCGCCCCGGCAACCGCCGCCGCGGACTTCTCCACCGGCAGCGACTCGCCCGTCAGACTGGCCTGGTTCACGAACAGGTCCCGCGTCCAGACCAGTCGCACGTCGGCCGGTATCATGTCCCCGGCGGAGAGCGTCACCACGTCGCCGCGCACGACGTCGTGCAGGGGGATCTCGCCGGGCGCGCCGTCGCGGATCACGGCGACGGTCACGCGAATCATGGCCTTGAGGGCCGCGGCGGCGCGGTCGGCGCGCGTTTCCTGGACGAACCGCAGCGAGACGCCGATCACGATCATGACGCCGATGAAGGCGGCCGCGCGCGCGTCGCCGGTGGCCAGCGACACGCCGGCAAGCACCGCGAGCAGGAGCACGACGGGGTTCAGGAGCGCGCGCCCCAGCCGGTGCCAGGGCGTGTCGCGTTCGGGCTCGGCGATCTGGTTGGGCCCGTCGGCGGCGAGCCGCGCCGCCGCTTCGCCCGACGAGAGGCCGGCGGCGGACGAGCCCAGCCGGGCGAACGCCGCCGCCGCGTCGAGCCCGCCGAGCTCGGCGACGGAGGCCGCGATCTGCGCGGTGTCGCTGTCGTGTCGGGCACGCTGCGTCATGCGGCGGCTCCTCCGTCGGGGAAGCCGCGCACGCGCGCGGCGGGAGGGGAACGGGGCGCCGGCATCCCCGCCGGTGTCCCTAGAATATGCGCGCGCGCCAGCCGAGCGTGGTGGCCACCTTTGCCGCCGACTCGGTGAGCCCGAAGCTCAGGCCCACCGTGAACGACTGCGCCGTGCCGGGCCGGAATCCCACGCTCACGCCGGCCGACACCGGAGGCTCGACGTTGCGGATGACCTGGCTCGACCCCGACGCGGAGGCGAGCATCGACCAGCGGCCGTCGTTCGACGCCTGCCCCACGCCCAGCCCGTACACCACGTTGTCCAGCAGCTCCAACGCCGGCATGTCGCCCAGCACCCAGTACGATGCGTCGCCGAAGAAGAACGTCCGGCTCGAGCCGAGCGAGAACGACGCGCCCCCGCCGAAGTCCCACTGCCCCGTGCTCACCCCCGACGACACCGACGCCAGCGGCGCCTTGGCGAACAGGTGGACGCTCACCGCGCGCAGGACGCCCGTGCCCGTGTACAGCTCGGCGCTCCCGGAGACCATCGGATCGCCGATGTTGACCGACGTGCCGCCGGGCTCGGTCACGGTGAGCGTGTCGGCGGTGGTCGTCGCGCGCACCGCGGGCGCCACGTTGCCCCCCGCCCGGCCGCCGCTGCCACCCTGGCCACTGCCCTGCCCGCCCATGCCGCCCCGCCCCGTCCCCGTGCCCGGCCCCATCTCCACCGGCTGACCGTTGCGCCGCTGCGCCACGGCGGCGTCGTCGGGTCCGCCGGTGGGCACCACGATCCCGCCGATGTACGTGAGCGCGCTGTTGTTCTGGGCCACGATGGGCGCCGACGCCGAAAAGGTGAACCGCCCCACGCGAAGGTCCACGGCGTGGAACATGGCCGCGCTCCACGTGGTGCCGCTGAAGATGTACGAGCCGGTGGAGTATCCCACCGACGTGCGATAGTCGAGCGTCTGGGCGTTGGCGGGTTCCACCGGCGCGAACGCCGCCGCCAACATCAGGCCGGCCGCGGACATCGCGGACCGGCAGGCCGTGCGAATCATCGTGCCTCCCGCCGCATCGCGGCGGCGCAACGCCGGCGAGGACGCCGGGGCCGGAGCCCCGGCGTCCTCCCGGCCCAACCCGTGCTAGTGCCCACCACCACCGCCACCGCCCTTGGCAATCCAGACCTCGACCGACGTCGACTGGGCGCCGGCGTTGAACGTCGGCACGTTCTTCGACGGGATGCCACCCGAACCGCTCCCGCCCGAACCGCTTCCGCCCGAACCGCCGCCCTCCTCGGTGGTTCCCTCTTCGCCGCCGCCGGCCATCTGCGTCATCCGCACGTTCGGCGTCACCGGCCCGGATCCATCGATCGAGAAGGTGAACCGGTACCAGCCGTACTTGTGGCCGACGTCGGCCGGGACCACGAGCGATTGCACGAGCAGGTTGTACGAGTACACCACCCGGCCGGCCATCGACACCTCGGTGGCGAACTGGCCCGGGCCGTCGCCGGCCTCCCACACCCCGCCGTCGAACACGGTGTACTCCGGCACGTGCGTCGCGCTGTCCAGCAGCTCGATCTTCAGACGCGCACCCCTGGTGTAGACCGAGGGCGTGAATGCCGCCGTCGTTCCGTTGGTGCCCTGAAGCTCCGTCGAGCCCTCGCCCGAGACCACCGCCATGTTGAACCCCTGCATGGCGGGCGTCGTGAGATCGGCCAGCGAGACTTCGATGTGCACGTTGGCGTGCGTGTTGAAGTGGTTGGTGAGCAGGTTGTCCGACCACGCGACTTCCGCGTCACGCCGCGGCAATGCCGAGGCGTCCAGCCACTGCGCCTGCCAGACCGCGCCTCCGCCCTGGCAGAAGTACGGCATGCCGGTCAGCTCGCAATTGCTCACGTTGTAGCTGGTCGGGAAGAACGGCAGCGCGTCAACCGCGGGCTCCCCGGTGGCCACGGGGCGCAAACCCGTATTGCCGTAACTCGGGGCGCCGTCCACCGTCACCGGCAGGCCGCCGAGTCCGATCCCTTCGGCGAAGGTGACCGGAACCGAGAGGTTGTTCCCGGCGCCGGTGTCGCCGCCACCCGTGCCGCCACCGCCCTCCCCGCTCCCCTGGGCCGGCCCGACGTAGATGTCGATCCAGGTGGTGGAGCCGTCGCTCGAAACCTGCGGCAGCGGCCGGTCGCCCGTGGGCGCTCCGCCGGATTCGCCGCCGCCCGAGCCTTCACTCTCCTCGCTTCCGGTGTTGGTCACGGCATCGATCGTGACGTTGCGGTTCGCCGTCACCGTGCCGTTCGTGGCCGAGCCCTCGAGAATGAACGAGACCCGGTACCAGCCGGCCTCGGTCACCCGCAGGCCGTACCCGTAGATGATCTTGCCGCCGACGTTGACCTCGGCCCCGAACGTGCCCGGGCCTTCCTCCGCGCCGATCGAGCCGATCACGCTCTTGTCCACCACCGGATCGCCGGTGGTGTGGCCGCCGGCGGTGTCGATCTTCGACACGACGAGGTGCGGCACCACCGTATAGATGGTGGGCGTCATGGCCGAGGTGTGGCCGTCGGTGCCCTGCTGCTCGGTGCTGCCCGATCCCGACACGACCTGCATGTTGAAACCGGTGAGCAGTCCGCTGGTCACGTCATTCAGCGACACCTCGACGCGTACCGGCGACGACGTGCGCAGCGGCTGGCTGAGGATGTTGTCGCCCCAGGTGGCCGTGGCGTGCTGCATGGCCGACGAGCCGTCCTGCCACTGCGCCTGCCACCCGTTCACTCCCTTCTGGCAATAGGCGCGCGTGCCGTCGGGCCAGGCGCAGTCGGAGACGTTGCCGGCGTAGAAGTAGGGCAGCGCATCCACCAGCAGGTTCTCGGCCGCAGCGGGCCGCAGCCCGGTGTTCAGGTAGTGGGGTGCGCCTTCCACCGTCACCGGCAACCCGGTGAGGCCCAGACCGTCCGCGAACACCACCGGGACCGAGAGGTTGTTGCCCAGCCCCTCGTCGGTCGACGGCGGAGCCCCGGTCACCACGACGCGCGCGCTGTCGCTCTTGCCCCCGCTCGACGCGACGATCGTCGCCGAGCCTTCGGCCACGCCCGTCACGACGCCGCTGGTGCTGACCGTCGCGATCGCGGCGTCAGTGGTGGTCCAGGTGACCTTGCCGCCCTGGGGATTGCCGCCCGCGTCGTGCAGCACCGCGCTCATGGAGATGTGGTCGCCCATGCGCACCTGCGCCTGCGGCGGATTGACCGTCACCGACGAAGGATGCCGGAACACGGTGATCGTCGCCGTGCCCGAGTGGCTGCGGAAGCCGGCCTGTATGCTGGCCACGCCTTCCGCGATGGCCGTCGCCTGGCCGCTCTCGTTGACGGCCACGATCTCGGAGTGATCGCTCGACCAGCCGAACGGCACTCCGCCCAGCGCCCGGCCCTGCGCGTCGCGCGCCGTGGCGACGAGATCGATGACGTCGCCGATCAGCACCGAATCGGTGGCCGGCTCGATCGTGATGGTCGCCACCGCCGGCTCGGCCACCGTCAGGAAGGCGGTGCCGCGCAGGCCGCCGCCCGTGGCGACGATCGTGACGCGCCCGGGCACCTTCGCGGTGGCCAGGCCGGTTCCGTCGATCGTGGCGATGGACGGGTCATCGGTGGACCAGACCATCGGCTCGGCGGGCAATGCTTTGCCGGCCGTGTCGTAGATGGTTGCCGTGTAGGTCACGGTAGCGCCGATGACCACGAGCGCATTGGCGGGCTCGACCTTCATGAACGGCGTCGGAGCCACCACCGCGACGCCCACCGGCGCCGACAGCGCGTCGATCTGCGCCGTGACCGTCGTGGTGCCCGCCCCGACGGCCGTGATCAGCCCCAGGCTGTCCACCGTCGCGACCATCGTGTCGGCGCTTGCCCAGGCGGGCCGGCGGCCGAGCGGCGCTCCGGCCGCGTCGAGGACGGTGGCGGAAATCCGCAGCGTGTCACGGGGTCGGAGCGAGATGTTGGCCGGGCTCACCGACAGCTGGCCGGCGGCCGGCACGACGTTCACCGTCGCGCTTGCGCTCACGTTCTCGCTCGTGGCCGTGACCGTGCAGGTGCCGAGCCCGTGCGCCATCACCATGCCGTTGCCGTTCACGGTGGCGACGTCCGGATTGCTCGACGTCCAGGCGATCCGGCGATGGAGTTGCTGCTGGTGCCGGTCGTGCAGCCGAGCCTGGATCTGGAGGCCGGTGCCAAGCCCGATCGTGCTCGCGGTAACCGAGAGCTCGACCGCGGCCACCGGCTCGCCGACGGTGACGGTCGTGCTGTCGACCATTCCTTCGGCGGTCGCGGTGATCACGGCCGCCCCCGGGCCCATGGCGAGCACGAACGCGCGGCCGCCGCCGACCACGCTGGCCGCCGGCGATGCGCCGGCCGTCGAGAGCGACGGTCCGCGGCTGACCACCGGCGGAGCGGATTCCGTTACGCCGACGGTCGCCACGGCGCTGTCGCTGCTGCGCCACGTGACCTGCCGTTGCAGCTGTTTGCCGTGCGGGTCCTGCAGCTGCACCGTGAGCCAGAGCGTGTCGGTCATCAGCAGGGTGTCGGGCGTCTGGCCGTGCTGCAGCGCCACCGCCGCCACCCGCTCGAGCACGAAGATCTGCTTCGTGGCGGAAATGCCGCCCACGGTGGCGCGAATCGTCACCGCGCCTCCGTCATGGCCAACGACCAGCCCCGTCTCGCTCACGGTGGCGACCAGGGGATCGCTCGACGTCCAGGTCGCCGACCTGGTGAGGGGGATGCCGTTGGCGTCCTCCACGGTCAATGAAAGGGACAGGCTGTCGCCCACGAGGACCGTGTCCGTGGGCGACGGAAAGGCGACCCTGGCGATCGACACCGTCCGGTCGGGGCTCACCGAGTCACCATTGCAGCTTCCGACGAGCGAAACACCGGCCATCATCGCCAGCGCGCCCGTCCACCGTAGCAACCGCTTCGTGTTCATAGCGCCTCCTCCGTCGGCGGCATGGCGGTCGCGCCCAGCGCGCGCCGCGCCAACGCATGGAGGGTACGGGGTCCGGAAGGCCCGTTAAGTCGGGCGGGTGTCTCGCCCGGGGTGCGCCTTCCGGGGACGGCGCCGGCCGTCTCGCCGCCCCACGACGCGCACGAATTGCCACTTGCGCGCCGCGCCGGACCGAGGGGTCGCCCTGTATGTCCCACCGATTGGGACAGAATGCGACAGCCGCCGCGGCGTGCGCCGCGGCGGCTGAGCCTGAGACCGCAGTGGGACGACCGGCCGCGCTACGGAGCGGGCGGCGGCCCCAGCCGCTTCTGCATCCGGTCCATGGTCTTCAGGCTTTCGTCGAGCTGATCGGCCATCGTGCGCAGATGAATGCGCAGCTGGTCCATGTCGCGCTGCTGGTCGCGATCGCGCAGCATGTCACGGTCCTGCTGCATGTCGCGGGCCCGCTCGGCCAGCGTGCGGAGCTGCTGGGCCGTCTGATCGGCCGCCTGGCAGGTCTGCAGCATCAGCCGCTGCTGTTCGGTTTGCTGCACCCGCTGCTGCTGCATCTGCTGCTGCATGTTCATGGCCATCGTGTGGGCGCGCTCCTGCAGCTGCGCCATGCGCTGCACCATGTTCTGCATTTCCTGCATCTGCTGTTCCTGCATGCGCTGCTGCATCTGCTGCTGCTGGCCCCCGCGCTGCGCCCGCGCGGTGACGGGGGCGGCGGCCATGACGGCCGCCGCGATCCCCAAGCCGAGCATCCTGATTCGCGTCATCGTTCGTCCCTTCCTTGCCGCGCGTGATCTCGCGGAGCGGCCGAGGCGGCAACTCCCCCTCCGCGACGTGCATCTGGGCGAAGGGTACCCCGCTCGCCGGCCCCTGCCTGTCGGCGTTTGGCGCATCGGCGCGTCGGGCGATGGCCCGACGCGACGGGGGGCGTCACGCCACGGCGGCCGCGGGCGCCTCGATCGCGACGTCCACCTCGGTTCCGTGCGCCAGCGTGTTGTGTGCCGGGCAGCTGCGAGCCACGCGTTCCAGCAGCTCCGCATACTGCGGCGGGAGCGCCTCGGGGAGCAGCACGCGGACGATGTAGCGCGCAATGCGCCCGGGGTTCTGGGCGCCCACCTGGTCCAGCTCCACGCGCATCCCCTGGTACGGCAGGCCCCGCGCCTCGCAGAACTGCTGGACGTAGAGGGCGACGCAGGTGCCGAGCGACGCGCCGAGCAGCTCGAGGGGCATCGGACCCGCGTCCTCGCCGACGCCGGCGGGCTGGTCCACGATCAACCGGTGATTGCGGATCTGGGCGGCGAACTTGAGCCCGCCTTCGTGGGTGATCACCATCGGGCTCCGCCCGTGCGGTCTGGCCATGGGGACGACTCCTTGATATGAGTATATGACCGTCTAGTTATACGCTTATATTAGCGACCCGGGCCCTCCGGGGGAAGGCCACCCCGGACCCTCAGCGGGCGGCCGGCCGGGCCGCGGCCCGCGCCGACAGGGCCGACGAGTCCACGTCCGGCAGCGGGTACAGCACCGACCGGCTCAGCCGCCCGTCGGCGTCGGTGTAGATGTCCAGCGCCACCCGCTCCCCCGGCGATACCGACAGCCCGGGGCTGTCCCAGACGTAGCTCGTCCCGATCCCGTGCAGCCGCACGGCCAGCGTCCCGCCCGCCTGCAGCTGGTTGTACCGCACCGTCAGCTTCGCTTCCGAGAACCCGGTCACGGTGCCGAGCCGCAGCGCGTTCCCCGCGGTGGACGGAAGTACGTACACATCCACGTCGAAGAAGCCCCGGTTGCTCGCCACGACGGTCACGGGATCCGGCACCGGCTGGACGCCCTTGCTCTTCCGAAAGCACCCGGCCGAGACGAGCAGCCCGCCGACCAGGACGGCCAGCGCGCCGATGGCGCGCCGCCGCCGGCCAGCCCCGTGCCCCGCCACCCCCCGAAGGTCCACCACGCCCACTCTGCCTCCCGTTGCCATGGAACGAAGTTGCCTCCCCCGGCCCGCCGCGCAAGATCAGCGCCGCGCGAGACGCGCCGCCGCGATCGCGGCCTGCCCGTAACTCACCGCCCCGTCGTTGGGCGAGAGCTGCCGCGGCGCCAGCACCCGCAGCCCCGCCCGTTCGAGCCGCGCGGCGAGCGTGACCAGGAGCCGCGCGTTCTGGAACACCCCGCCGCCCAGCGCCACCAGGCGCACGCCGTGCTGCTCGGCGATGCGCCCCACGGCATCGGCGGTGCCGGCGGCCACGCTCTCGTGGAACGCGGCGGCCAGCGGCCCCACCGCCTCGCCGGCCTGCGCCCGCTCGCCAAGCGCGGCAAGGAGCGGAAGGGGATCGAAGACATAGGTCCCGGCCTGCCCCGCCCTGCCTTCATATAGAAGGGGAGGCGCGGCGTTCCGCCCGGCCGCGGCCTCGAGTCGCATTGCCGCTTCGCCCTCGAACCGCGACTCGCCGCACACGCCCAGCACGGCCGCCGCCGCATCGAACAGGCGGCCCATCGACGACACCAGCGGCGCGTTCACGTCGTGCGCGACCTGGCTCCGCACCAGCTCCACGGCCCGCGGATCCACGTCGCGGAACGCGAGCGCGAACGCAGGCGCCAGCGCGGGCTCGAGCGAGAGCCAGCCCAGCGCGACGCGCCAGGGCGACCGCGCGCCGGCGTCGCCCCCGGGAAGCGGCACATAGCGCAGCTGGCCCACACGGCGGTAGTCGAGCAGGTCGGCCACCAGCAGCTCGGCGCCCCAGGTGCGGCCGTCGTCGCCGTAGCCGGTGCCGTCGAACGCCACGCCGACCACGCGGTCGGTGACGCCGTGCTCCGCCGCCACGGCGGCGATGTGCGCGTGGTGATGCTGCACCACCATCGCGTCGCCAAGACCCAGCTCCTCGGCGAGGCGCGTCGACAGGTACTGCGGGTGGAGATCGCGCACGACCGTCTGGGGCTCGATGCGGAAAAGCCGCTTGTACGAGGCGTAGACGGCCTGCCAGTGGTCCGTCGTCTCCAGCGTCTCGAGGTCGCCCAGGTGCGGGCTCAGGTAGGCGTCCCGCCCGGCGGCAATGGTGAAGGTGTTCTTCAGGTGCGGGCCCACGGCCACGAGCGGCGCCGGCGTCGCCACCGGGAGCGCCACCGGCAGTGGCGCGAAGCCGCGCGCGCGGCGCATGAGAATGGGGCGCGCCGGCTCGCCGGCGCGACGGCCCGGCGCCACGCGCAGCACGGAGTCGTCCAGCCGGGCCACGATCTCCCGGTCGTGGGTGAGAAACGCGTCGGCCACGCCGGCCAGATCGCGCCGCGCTTCGGCAAGCGACGCCGCCAGCGGCTCGCCCGCGTGGTTCCCGCTGGTCATGACCAGGGGACGGCCCACGGCGTCGAGCAGGAGCAGGTGCACCGGCGTATACGGCAGCATGAGCCCGATGGTGTCCAGCGCGCCGCACACCGACGGCGCCACGCGCGCGCCGCGACGACGCCGGAGCACGACGATGGGGCGGCTCGGCCGCCCGAGCCACTCCGCCTCGTCGGGCGATACCGCCGCCAGCCGCCGCGCCTCGTCGAGGGAGCGCACCATGACGGCCAGCGGCTTCCCGTCGCGGTGCTTGCCGCGGCGCAGCCGCTCGACGGCCGCGTCGTTGGTGGCGTCGACCGCGAGGTGGAAGCCGCCCACGCCGCGCACCGCCACGACGCCGCCGCGGCGGAGCACCGCGCCGGCGCCGGATATCGGCGCGTCCGGCAACAGGGCGCCCGCCGCGTCTACCAGCACGAGCCGCGGGCCGCAGACGGGGCAGCTGTTCGTCTCGGAGTGGTAGCGCCGGTCGCCCAGCGTCTCGTACTCGCGGCGGCACGCCGGGCACTGCGTGAAGGCGCGCATGCTGGTGCGCTCGCGATCGTACGGCATGCGCTCGATGACCGTGTAGCGGGGGCCGCAGTCGGTGCAGGTGATGAACGGGTATCCGTAGCGCCGGTTGGCGGGGTCGAACAGCTCGGCTTCGCATGCCGCGCAGGTGGCGACGTCGGGCGAGACCCACTGCCCCTCCATGCCGGCGGCGTCGCTCTCGACGATGCGGAAGGCGCCGAGCGGCGCGGGGTCGCAGGCGCTCCGCTCGACGCGGTCGATGCGGGCCAGGGGAGGCGCCTCGGCGCTGAGCGCGGCGAAAAAGCGCTCCAGCTCCAGAGGCTCGCCGGCCACGGCGATCTCGACGTCGCCGGTGGTGTTGCGCACCCAGCCGCGAAGGCCGTGGCGCGCGGCCAGCCGGTGCACGAACGGGCGGAAGCCCACGCCCTGCACGACGCCGGAAACTCGCAGGCGGAGCCCCCCCGCGTGCTGTCCGGAGGCCTGCTCCGCCCGTTCCATTTCCACCGCGGCCGCCATGCGTCAGCGCGCGCCGCTCACGGCGCGCTCCGGGCCGTTCGCGCCGGGCGTGCGCCCGATGGGCCGCCGGCCAGGTCGCGCAGGAAGTCGTACCAGGCGTCGAGCCCGCTCCCCGTGGTGGCCGAGGTGAAGAAGAACTGCAAATGCGGATTCACCTCGCGCGCGAACGCCACCGCGCGGTCCACGTCGAATGGCACGTACGGCAGGAGGTCCATCTTGTTGATCACCGCGTAGGTCGCCTCGCGGAACATCTTGGGATACTTGAGCGGTTTGTCCTCGCCCTCGGTGACCGAGAAGAGCACGACCTTGGCGTCCTCGCCCAGATACCACGACGCCGGGCAGACGAGGTTGCCCACGTTCTCGATGAACAGGAGGTCGGTGTCGTCGAGGTTCACGGCTTCGAGCCCGGTGTCGATCTGACGGGCGTCGAGGTGGCAGGCGCCGCCGGTGACCACGGCCTGCACCAGCCGGTTGGTGTGCCGCGCCAGCCGTTCGGCGTCGTTCTGCGTCTGCACATCGCCCGTGATCACGGCCATGCGCAGTTCGCCGTCGAGCGCCGCCAGGGTGCGCTCGAGCAGCAGCGTCTTGCCGGAGCCGGGCGACGATACGAGGTTGAGCGCCACGATGCCGGCGGCGTCGAGCCGCTGGCGGATGTCGCGCGCGATGCCGTCGTTGCGCTCCATGACGCGCTCGCGGACCTCGATCGTTCTAACGGCCATCGTCCAGCTCCAGGTAGCTCACCCGGAGCACGCTCCCGGGCTTGCGGTCGAACAACGGTCTGGCGCCGCCAAAGGGCGGCTGCGACAACAGCGTCTCGAGGCAGAACTCCAGATTCCCGATCTCGAGCCCCGCGTCGTCGCCGATCTCGACGCCGACGGTCACCAGCGATCCGGCCGCGCGATCGTACTTGTGGTCGACGATGCGGCAGATCTCCATGGCAACGCTCATCTCGTGCACGATGGCCGCGCCTCCGCCGCTGCTCCGCCCACGACCGCTCTCGGCGCACAGCGGTGCCCCCACGCGCGGAGCTGTTTCACCGCCATCTCCACCACCAGATCCACGTTGTCGGCCACGGCTGGCGTCATCGGATCGCCAAGCGCGAAGGTGGCCGGCTCGAGGCCCACGGCCACCATCTCCAGCGGCAGCGTGCCGCGGAATTCGGCCACGGCCAGCACCTCGCGGAGATCGATCTGATGCTGCGACACCTTGAGCGCCACCTGCCGGGGGATCTCCGCGCCGCGCAGGGTGACGGCGGCGCCGATGGGGCCACCGGTGCGGATCGCGTCCAGGAACAGCACGCGCTCCGACGACTCGATCAGGGGCAGCAGCGTCATTCCCCACGTGCCTCCATCCACCAACTCCACCGCCGCAGGGATCTCCCACCCCTCCCGCAACCGTTCCAGCGCCGCGAGGCCGACGCCGTCGTCGCCCATGATCGGATTGCCCAGCCCGACGACGACGTCGCCCGAGCGCGCCTCATTCATCCGCGTAATGCTCGTCGGTGGCCACGAACCGGCCGCCGCTGAAGATCGACGAGATCGCGCCGCTCCGCTCCAGGAGATCGGCCCGGATCGTGAGGTACACGTGCACGATGATGAACAGCGGGAAGTACCAGGCCGCCACGTGATGGATCACGCGGACCCACTGGAACCCGCCCACGTAGACGGCGAGTCGGCCGAAGGTGTACATGAACACCCCCTGCGGATTGGCCTCGCCGAACATGATGAACCCCGTGACCACCAGGAGGCCCGCCATGAAATACGTGAACGTATATGACAGCTGCTGGAGCGGGTTGTGGCCCAGGTAGCGCGGGGCGCGCTCGGGGTGGATGAGCAGGTAGAACTTGACCATCTTCCACAGGTTCGCCCAGTCGCGCGCGCGCACCGGGAACAGCGCCGGCAGCCGTTCGAACCGGTCGCCCGCGAACAACCAGTAGATCCGGACGATGGCCGTGGCCACGAGCACGCCGGCGGCCGCGAAGTGCGCCAGTCGCACGTACTGCAGCGCGAACGTCTGACTGGCGCCGCCGGTGAGGAAGTACGGCCGCCCGATCCAGAATCCGGTCACGGCCAGGACGACGATGCTCACCGCCGCCGCCCAGTGCATGGCGCGGATGGGCCAGTGCCACAGATACACCCACTGTTCCGACCGGCCGCCGCCCGAGATGACCGGCTCGCGGGTCATCGCGCCCGAGCGTTCGTCGATCGACGGCCAGGGCGACCCGCGCGTGTGTCTGGCATCTAGGGGAGTCATTGCACGCGGACCTCCGTTACCGTTTCGCCGTCGGCGTCGAGCACGTGCACGCCGCAGGCGTTGCACGGATCGAACGAGTGGACTGTGCGCAGGATCTCGATCGGCTGATCCGGCTTGAGGAGCGGGTGGTTGTCGGTGAGGGCCGCCTCGTACGGGCCCACCACGCCCTTGTCGTCTCGCGGCGAGGCGTTCCAGGTGGTGGGCACCACGCACTGGTAGCGCGAGATCTTGCCGTCGGCGATCTCCACCCAGTGGCCGAGCGCGCCGCGCGGCGCATCGAGCGCGCCGTACCCGCGGGCGGTCTTGGGCCAGGTAGACGGATCCCAGTTCTTCCGGGCAAAGGTGGATACGTCGCCGGCCTTGATGCGACTCACGAGGCCGTCGAACCACACGCTCAGGCGGCGGGCCAGCAACACGGTCTCCATGCCGCGAGCCGCCGTGCGGCCGAGCGTGGAGAAGAGCGCCGCCGGCCCCACGTCGAGCGCCTTGAGCGTGTCGCCCACGATCGCCTTCACGTCCTTGTGCCCGCTCGCGTACGCCACGAGCATGCGGGCCAACGGGCCGACCTCCATGGGATGTCCGTTGTAACGCGGCGCCTTCATCCAGGTGTACTTGGTCTCGTCCTGCAGATACTGCCAGGGCGGCTGCGGACCGGTGTAGTGCGGCTTGGTCTCTCCCTTCCAGGGATGCAGCTCCGCCTTCGGCCCCTCGTCGTAGTCGTACCACGACGCGTAGATGCCTTCCGTGACGCCCGTGTGGTCGTACGGCACGACCTTGCTGAGGTCCTTGTTCATGACGATGCCGCGCGGCAGGTACAGCGACCCCACGTCGCGGATGTCGGTTTCGGGGAACTCGCCCACGGCCAGGTAGTTGCCGGTGCCGCCCCCGATGGCGGCCCATTCCTTATAGTAGCCGGCGATCGCCATGAGGTCGGGCCAGTACACCTGCTCCACGAACCGCTGGGCCCGGGTGATCATGTCCTTGATCTCGGAAAGCTTGGCGGCGTTGATCGTCGCCGTGCCCTCGAGATTGATGGCGCTGGCCATGCCACCCACGAGGAAGTTCGGGTGCGGGTTCTTGCCTCCGAAAATCGTGTGCAGGCGGATCACGTCGCGCTGCCAGTCGAGCGCCTCGAGATAGTGCGCCACGGCGAGCAGATTCACCTCGGGGGGCAGCTTGTAGGCCGGATGGCCCCAGTAGCCGTTGGCAAAGATGCCCAGCTGGCCACTGCCCACGAACGTCTTCAGCCGCTCCTGCACCTCGCGGAAGTACGTGGCCGAGTTGTTGGGCCAGGGCGAGATCGACGCGGCGACCTTGGAGGCCTGCGCCGGATCGGCCTTGAGCGCGCTCACCACGTCCACCCAGTCGAGCGCATGCAAGTGGTAGAAGTGGATGACGTGGTCCTGCACGAACTGCATGCCGTGCACGAGATTACGAATCGTGTTGGCGTTGGGGGGAATGTGGATGTCCAGCGCGTCCTCCACGGCGCGGCACGACGCCACGGCATGGACCACGGTACACACGCCGCAGATGCGCTGGGTGTACGCCCACGCGTCCCGGGGATCCCGCCCCTCCATGATGATCTCGATGCCCCGGAACTGCGTGGAGCATGCCCACGCGTCGGCCACCTTGCCGTTCTCCGCCTGGGCCTCGATGCGCAGGTGGCCTTCGATGCGGGTGATCGGATCGATCACGACCTTAGTCTTCGCCATGGCTGTCCTCCCGGCCGTTTTCGCTCGGCGGTTGCTGGGCGGCCGCGTCGGTGCGCCGCGAACGGATCTGATAGATGCCGGTGGCGGCCGCGTGCGCGGCAACACCGGCCACCGCGCCCACGGCCAGGGCGGCGCCAAGGATGTCGGCCGTGTGCTCCACGCCCACGCCCGCCACGTTGGGCAGACGGTTGTAGAACGGCGTCATCGTGTCCCAGAAGTTGCGCTCGGTGCATCCGAGACACGGATGCCCGGCGCCGATGGGGAAGTCGGTGTGCGAATTCCACATGAAGATCGGACACGGCGAGAACGTCGCCGGCCCCTTGCACCCCACCTCGTACAGGCACCACCCCTCGCGCGCGCCGTGGTCGTCGAACGCTGCCACGAACTGGCCGGCGTCGTAGTGCGCGCGGCGCGGGCATTGGTCGTGGATGCGGTTGCCGTAGGCGAACAGCGGGCGCCCGTCGGCGTCGGTCTCTGGCAGACGGCCGAAGGTGAGGAAGTGCACCACCGTGGCCGTGATCACGTCGGCGATCGGCGGACACCCCGCGATGTTGAGCACCGGCTTGTCCTTCACGATCTCCGAGACTCCCACCGCTCCGGTGGGATTGGGCTTGGAGGCCTGCACGCTGCCCCAGTGGGCGCAGGCGCCCACGGCGATCACCGCCGCCGCGTCCCGGGCCGTCTCCTCGAGCAGCGACCGCGCCGTCTTGCCGCCGATCATCGTGTAAAT
>JAGWRI010000336.1 GCA_028876525.1 Gemmatimonadota bacterium
CGGGTGCCGGGCCAGCGCCGCATTGGCGTAGCGCGCGTCGTCCGACACCTCGCGCCCGGCCCACGGCGGCAGCTCCACCGCGGCATCGGCCGCCGGCAGCTCGACCTCGGCCAGCACGAGCCCGGCGTTGGCCCCGTCGAAGACGTCGACCTCCCACCGGCGGCCGCCGAACGGCACCACATAGCGCGTCTTCTCGATCAGGGACGGCCCGCACAGATGGGCCAGCATCGCCTCGGCATCGGCCAGCGGTATGGGGTACTCGAATTCCGCGCGCGCGATCCCGCGCGTCGGGCCCTTGACCGTGAGCCAGCCTTCGCCGCCGGCCACGCGGACGCGCACCGCGCTTCCGGGGCCGGCGGTGAGGTAGCCCTGGCGCACGCGCTGCCCCGCCCCGGCGCCCGCGCGCCAGCCGTCCGATCCGACGAGAAATTTGCGCTCGATCTCGATGCCCATCCGATGTCCGTGCGAAGGCCGCGGGGTCGCGCGGCCGTCGCCGCGCCGCTCCTAGTATAGCGAACGCGCGGCCCCCGCCGCCGAAGGCACCGACGAATGATCGGGCATCCCGAGAATGCGCTTGAGCGCCCGCGGGTAGCTTTCGTTGGCCGACGACTCGAGGCGCAACTCCCGCAGCGCCGCACGGACGCGCAACGGATCGGAGTCGTCGAACGACACCGTGTTCCACCGATGGCGCCCGATCGTGATCTGGGCCCGCTGCCCGTGGCATCCGGCAACCGTGAACGGGACGCGCCGCTTGACCAGCGTCACGAGCCGCAGCTCCCGGTGGGGCACGACGACGTTGCGCATGAGGTCGGCCAGCGAATGCGCCGGCGTTCCCGCCGCCGGCGGTTCGATGCCCCACGCGTGGCACGCCACCGCGAGCGACTCCCGACCGATCGGGAACTCGGCCCGCAGCACCGGCCGCCAGAGTTCCAGTCCCGAGTCGTCGGTCCGCTCCACGCGCTTCACCTCCAGCCGGCCGCCGCGGATCTTGACGCGGTGCGGCGTGAGCGTGGACAGGACGTACGTCTCTTCCTCGCCCTCCTCGGCGTCCGATTCGGCCGGGGCGCCGGCGCGCGGGGCGGCGAAGTTGCGCGCGAACGAGCGCCATTCCCACCGCGGTATGACCGGCGTGGTCGAGGCTGCGACGCCGGCCGCGGCACTCCGGGCGGGCTCGAGGACTAGGAGCATGGCGGATCGCGGAACTGAATCACGCGACAACTGTCGCCCCGGCGCTCCCCCCGACCTATAGGGCGAATCGCTGGTTCTGGTCGGGCAAATCCGCAGAAAGCCAGGGGCGATTGTCCGACACCCTCACCAGGTCGCCCCGAGCCAGATCCCGAGCACCACGGCCCCGGCGAGCATCAGGAACCCCGGAGCGACGGCGCGCCGGAAGCGCGGCGAACCGACCACCATGGCGATGCCGAACTTGACCGCCGTGTTGGCCAGGATTCCGACGGCGATCCCCTCCGCGGCGAGCGACGGCCCCATTCCGTTCAGCGCCGACCGGCACATGGACACGGTCAGCGCGTCCACGTCGGTGAGCCCGAGCAGGGCGGCCGAGCTGAGCACGCCGGCCGCGCCCCAGAGCTGGCGGGCCAGCACGAGCAGCATCATCGCGAGCTGGAACCCCACCGCGAGCTGGATGGCCGACCAGAGGCGGAGCGGGCTCTGCGCCCCGGGCTCGGCCGCCGCCGTCACCGGTGGCCACGGACGCCGGAGGGCGAACACGATCAGCGCCACCCCCACGACACCCGCGGGCACCAGGTAGAGCAGCAGCTGCTGCGCCACCGCGACGTTCAGCACGGCCGACGCCGCGAACACGCGCCCCACGAGCACCGTGCAGGCGCCGATCACGCCCAGGGCGAGCGGGCGGGCCAGGTCCTCGCCGTCGCGGCTCATCCGCGAGAATTCCAGCGTCACCGCGGTCGACGAGACCAGCCCGCCGATCATTCCCGTGATGCCGTAGCCGCGCCGCGCGCCCACCGCATGGCGGGCGACGTGGCCGGCGAAGTTCAGCGCCGAGAAGAGGAGCACGATGGCCCACAACGTGCGAGGCCGGATGCCGCCCAACGGGCCGTACGGCCCCGGAGGCAACAACGGAAGCACCACGAGGGCCAGCACCGCGAACTGGAGCGTGGCCCGCATCTCGCCCTCGCCGATCTTCCGCACCAGCCAGTGCAGCCGCTCCTTCTCGCCCAGCGCGAGCACGACCACCGCCACCGTTCCCGCGGCAAGCCCGATCTGCCCCAATCCGGCCAGCGCGCCCAGCGCGAGTACGGCCAGCGCCGCCCCCTCGGTGGTGCCGTCCAGTCCGGCTTCGGGACGGCGCACGGCCATTGCGTATGCCACGACCGCGAACGACGCCCCGCCGGCGAGCAGCACAGCGGCCGCGGCGTGGAATCCGGCGGCGAGCAGGAGGCCGGCCGCGCCGCCGATGAGTCCCAGCAGGAGGAACGTGCGCAACCCCGCGAAGCGCGCGTGGGGGCCCGAAGCGTGCCCCGACCATTCGCGCTCCACGCCAACGGCCAGCCCGACGAGCGCGGCCATGCTCAGCCGGGCCGCCTCCTGCAGAGGCGGCGCCTCGATCGCGAGCTGATCCGCCAGCGCGATCATGGCCGGTCAGCCCGGGTGGGCGCCTCTCGCGGCTGTGTGGCGTCCGACACGTGACGCCTCCGGAACACGGTGTATTCGCAGCGTACGCGGCCCGGGAGGCACCGTCTGTCGGGTTTCCCTTGAGCAGGGGGGCCGATCTCCCGCCGCGATCAGTGCTCTTCCAGCCGGTAGCGCTTGAGCTTGTCGTACAGGGTGCGCAGGCCGATGCCCAGCCGCTCGGCGGCCGCGCGGCGATTGCCCCCCGTGGCGGCGAGCGCCCGCTCGATGGCCGCCCGCTCGAGATCGGCCAGCGTGGGCGCGCCGTCGGGAGTGGCCGGCGCATGGCCGGCGGGCGCCGCGCCGTTCAGCGACCGCAGATCGGCGGCGCGAATCCGCGGGCCGTTGGCGAGGATGGCCGCGCGCTCGAGCACGTTGGCCAGCTCGCGCACGTTGCCCGGCCACCGGGCCTCGAGCAGCGCGCGCTGGGCGTCGTCGCCCAGATCCAGCGGCGGGCGCCCGATCTCGGCGCCGATGCGCCGCAGCAGCGCCGCGGCCAGCGGCAGGATGTCGCCCGGCCGCTCGCGCAGCGGCGGCAGCCGGATGGGGAACACGGCCAGCCGGTGGTACAGATCGTCGCGCAGCGCGCCCGCGGCGCGCAGCTCCGCGGGGTCGCGGTTCGTGGCCGCCACCCACCGCACGTCGGCCTCGATGGTCCGCGAGCCGCCCACCCGCTCGAACCGGCGATCCTGGAGCACGCGCAGCAGCTTGGCCTGCACTTCCGGCCGCATCTCGCCGATCTCGTCGAGGAAGAAGGTGCCGCCGTCGGCCAGCTCGATGCGCCCGCGGCGGGCCGCGATGGCGCCCGTGAACGCTCCCTTCTCGTGGCCGAACAGCTCGCTCTCCAGCAGCGTTTCGGGAAGCGCGGCGCAGTTCACGGCCACGAACGGCCCCGACGCCCGCGCGCTCCACGCGTGCAGGGTGCGGGCGGCGACCTCCTTGCCCGTGCCGCTCTCGCCGACGAGCAGCACGCTCGCGTTGGTGGGCGCGACCTTCCGCAGCGCCTCGACCACGGGGGCCATGGCCGGGTCGCCGTACGACAGGGGCGGCAGTGGCGGGGCCTCGCGCGCCGCACGGTCGCGGGCGGCGAGCAGCGTGCGGCGCTCCAGGGCGCGCGCGGCGAGCAGGCGCAGCTCGCGCGGACTGCTGATCGGCTTCTCCAGATAGTCGAAGGCGCCGAGCTTCATCGCCTCCACGGCGCTCTCCACCGAACCGTGCGCCGTGAGGAGGATGACCTCCATGTCCGGCTGCTCGCTGCGCGCGTAGCGCAGCAGCGCGAGCCCGTCCATGCGCGGCATGCGGAGGTCGGTGATCAGGAGGTCGAACCCCTCGCGGGCCAGGCGGCGCGCGGCCTCCTCGCCGTCGGCCGCCGCGGCCACGGTGTGTCCGTCGTCCTGCAGCGCCTCGGCCACGAATTCGCGCAGCCCCGGCTCGTCGTCGGCAACGAGGATTCTGGCCACGGCGGGGTCAGCTCCGCGGCACGGTGAGGCGGAACACCGCGCCGCCGCCCGGATGGTTCGCGGCGGTGATCGTGCCGCCGTGCAACTGCGCCACGCGCTGGGCCACGGCCAGCCCCAGTCCGGTGCCCGTGGCGCGCGTGGTGTAGAAGGGCGCGAAGATCCGCTCCTCGTCGCCGGGCGCGATGCCCGGGCCGAAGTCGCGCACGGCGATCTCGAGCCGGCCGTCGCGCTCCTGCACCGTGACGTCGGGGCGGGTGCCGGGCGCCGTGGCCTGCAGCGCGTTCCGCATCACGTTGGTCACCGCCTGCCGCAGGCGCGCCGCGTCCAGCGGCCAGGCGGCCGGCGCCCCCTCGGCGTGCACCGTGAGTCCCCCCGGCGCGACCTCCTCGGCCCAGGCCGCGACCAGCGCCGCCGGGTCCGCGGACTTCACGTCGATCGGCCCCGAGCGAACGAAATCGAGCAGGTCGGTGGTCAGCGCTTCCAGGCGCTCGGCCTCGTGCACCACCCGCTCGACCCTGCGCCGGTCGGGATGATCGCCGCTCATCCGCTCGGCGAGCAGCTGGGCGTGCCCCTTGAGCGACGCCAGCGGATTGCGGATCTCGTGGGCCATGACGCCGGCCATTTCGCCCAGCGCGCTCAGCCGGCGCTGCTCCTCGAACCGCCGCTCGGCCAGCTCCTGCTGCGCCGACAGCCGCCAGAACATGAACGCCGCGCCGAGCAGTCCGGCGGCGATGAGCGCCGAGAGGACGAACGTGCTCATGGACTCGCCGGCGAGCTGCTCGGCCACCACCGGCTCGAACTCGACGGCCAGGAAGCGGCGGTCGCGCCGCCGCCCGGCTTCGCGCTCGCCGCGCGCGGGCGGCGCCGGCGCGACCAGCCGGAGGCGCGAGCCGTCGACGGCCACCTGCGGGGGCCCGAAGGCGAGTTGGTCGCGGGCCAGCGGCCCCGCCGTCACGGCGGTGCCGGCCTGCGCCAGCGGCTGCCCCGCGGCGTCGAACAGGCCCACGTAGCGCAGCCCCGCGTCCTCGCGGGTGCGCAGCAGCGAATCCAGCTCGGCGTTGGTGGGCGCCGAGGGCAGCTCCCGGACCAGCTCGCGCGCCGACTCCAGCAGCACGCCGGCCTGACCGCGGTTGAGCGTCGACGCCGCGCGGACGACGCGGGCGTGGCTCATCCACGCGGTGGCGAGCAGCGCCGCGCCCAGCGCACCGGTGGTGGCCAGCCACCCCCAGCGCGCCAACCGCCCGACGCGAGAGGTGTGCATGGACTCCCCGGCGACAGGGGCCCGGACCGCCGCGTCCGGGCCGACGTCGCGAATATACGACGGGACCCGGAGCGGGGCGACCGATTCGCCGGCCGGCCCCGCCCGCCGGGTCGTGCCGGACACGGGACTACTCGTAGCGCAGGGCCTGGATCGGATCCAGAGCCGCCGCCTTGCGCGCCGGATAGTATCCGAAGAAGATGCCGACCGCGGCCGAGAAACCGATCGCAACGCCCACCATCACCGGTTCGATGGACGTCTGCCACCCCGTCGAGCGCTGCAGCACCGCCGCGCCGGCGTAGCCGAGCGCGACCCCGATCAGCCCGCCGATCACGCTCATCACGATCGCCTCGACGAGGAACTGCGTCAGGACGTCGCTGCCGCGGGCGCCGATCGCCATGCGGATGCCGATCTCCCGCGTGCGCTCGGTGACCGACACCAGCATGATGTTCATGATCCCGATCCCGCCCACGAGCAGCGAGATGCTGGCGATCGCGGCAAGGAGCATCGTCATCACGTCGGTCGTGCCCGAGGCGGCCTGCGCCAGGTCGGTCTGGTTGCGCACCGTGAAGTCGTTCGGGTCGTACTGCGACAGCTTGTGCGTGCCGCGCAGGATATCGGTCATCTCCGCTTCGGCCGACGCGATCTGATCCTTGCTCGCCGTGCTGGCCAGGATCTGCGGAATGAACTGATGCCGCGACAGCTTGGTGATCACCGTCGTGTACGGCGTGAGCACCACGTCGTCCTGGTCGTTTCCCTCGGCGGTCTGCCCCTTGGCCGTGAGCACGCCGATGATCTTGAACGGCGCGCGCCCGATGCGGACTTCCTGCCCCACCGGGTCCTGGTTCGGCCACAGGTTGTTGGCCACGGTCTGGCCGATCACGGCCACGCGCGCGCTCGACCGCTGCTCGTTGACGTCGAAGAACCGGCCCGACGCGAGCTTCCAGTCGCGGACCACCGGATAGTCGGCCGACACCCCGGTGATCGGCGTGCGCCAGTTGCCGGCGCCGCCCACGATGTGTTCGAACGCCATCACCATCGGCGACACGTACTGCAACAGGAGCCCCTGGTCCTTGAGGGCCTCGTAGTCGGCCACGGTCAGGCGGTTGGACGATCCGGCGCCCTGGCTCACGCCGCCCAGGTTCAGCGCGCCCGGCGTCACGACGATCAGGTTCGTGCCCAGGTTGTCGATGCGCTTCTGGATCTCCGACTTCGCGCCCTGCCCCACCGCGACCATCACGATCACGGCGCCCACGCCGATGATGATGCCGAGCATGGTGAGCAGCGTGCGCATCTTGTTCTTCAGGATGCTCTTGCCGGCGATGTTGACGAGTCTCGAGGTCTTCATGTCAGTCGGCCACTCCCGCCACGAGGTCCACGTTCTGGATGTCGGCCGCCGCGAGGCGCCGGTTGCGGATCGGCTCGTCGCGGATGATGTGCCCGTCGCGCAGCTCCACCACGCGGCGGGTGTACTCGGCGATGTCGTGCTCGTGCGTCACGAGCACCACGGTGATCCCCTGGTCGTTCAGCTCCTGGAACAGCGCCAGCACCTCGACCGAGGTCTTCGAGTCGAGGTTGCCCGTGGGCTCGTCGGCCAGCACCAGCGCCGGCTGCGTGACCAGGGCGCGCGCGATGGCCACGCGCTGCTGCTGCCCGCCCGACAGCTCGCTCGGCTCGTGGTCGAGGCGCTCGCCCAGCCCCACGCGCTCGAGCGCCGCCCGCGCCGCCTCCTTGGTGTCGTGCCGGTGGTGGCGCCCGTACAGCAGCGGCAGTTCCACGTTCTCCAGCGCGCTCGTGCGCGCCAGGAGATTGAACCCCTGGAACACGAACCCGATCTTCTCGTTGCGGATGTCGGCCAGCTGGTCCTTGTTCAGCCCGTCCGCGCGCACGTCGTCCAGCCAGTAGCTGCCCGACGTGGGCTTGTCCAGGCATCCAAGAATGTTCATCAGCGTGGATTTCCCCGACCCCGATGCGCCCATGATCGCCACCATCTCGCCCTTGGCGACCGCGAAGTCCACGCCGCGGAGCGCGTGCACCTCGGTCTTGCCCGTGGCGTAGATCTTCTTCAGCGCCTCGACCCGAATGACGTAGTTGCCCGCGTCGGCCATCGTCAGAACCCTCCGCGGAAGCCGCCGCGCCCGCGCCCCTGGTTGCCCGCAAACGGGTTCTGCACGCCGCTCGACGACCCGCCGCCGGTCACCGCCGCGATCACCTGCATCCCGGCCTTGATGTCCGGCCCGCTGACCGCCGTGTACTGCCCGTCGCTCAGCCCGGTGTGCACCCGCGCAATGGCCAGCTTGCCGTCGGGCGTCTGGTACCAGAGCATGCCGAAGTCGCTCGGCCGCTGGCCGTTCCCGCCGCGCCCGCCCCGGCCGCCTCCGCCGAATCCGCCGCCCCGCTGGCCCCCTCCGTTCCCGCCGAACCC
>JAGWRI010000034.1 GCA_028876525.1 Gemmatimonadota bacterium
CCAGCAGCTCGCTGGTGGTCATCGAGCCGGCGCGGGCGATGGCGAGATCGGCCGCCGCGTAGGCGTCGGCGATGGGCGCCAGGTAGTCGCGCACGCGGACGCGCTCGCTTTCCAGCGGCGCGAACTCTTCGTACGTCCCCTTGCCAGTGCCCCAGACGACGTACAGATCGTCGGGCAGTCCGTCGCGGATCATCGCCGCCACGGCGCGGTTGATGGCCAGCGAGCCCTGGCTTCCGCCGTAGACCAGGAGCACCCGCCCCCCCTCCCGGGGAAATCCCCATTTGGCGCGGGCCGTGGCGCGCGAAAGGGCCACCGACGTCGGCGGGTCGATCGGCGCGCCGGTGTCCACGAGCTTCGTGCGCGGGCCGGCGCCCAGGAACCGCCCCGCCTCGGGAAAGGTGAGGTAGAGCTCCTCGCAGTGGCGGGCGTAGCGGCGCGCGGTGAGTCCGGGAAAGCTGTCGCCCACCTGCTGCACCATCGGGATCTTCCTGCGCCGCGCGTATTCCAGGGTGAGCCCCGAAGCATATCCCCCCGTGCCGACCACGAGCGCCGGCGGGCGCTCGCGCATGAGGTCCCCGATCTGCCGCCAGACCTTGAACGCCGTGACCACGGTGCGCCAGTTCTTCCACGGCGAGCGGCGGTGCAGCGGATGCAGGTCGAGCAGCACGTACGGGAATTCCGCCCGGGGCAGCACCTCGCGCTCGATGCCCCGCCGCGCGCCGACGAAGAACGCCTCGACGTCGGGGCGCACGCGCACGAGGGCGCGCGCGATGGCGAGCCCCGGATAGAGATGCCCGCCCGTGCCGCCGCCGGCGAAGATCACGCGCATGGCGTCACCGGGCCAGCGGGTCGGTGGCCGACGCGCCGTACACCCGCTCCCTGGTGCTCCCGATGTTGACGAGCACGCCGGTGGTGAACAGGGTCAGCACGAGGTTGGAGCGGCCGTACGACACGAACGGCAGCGTGAGCCCCGTGGTCGGGAGCAGCCCGACCACGACGCCGATGTGCAGCAGCGCCGTGAGCACGGTGACGAAGGTGAGCCCCACGGCCACGAGCTGGAGGAAGGGCGATCGGGCCTGCCGCGAGATGCGGAACCCGACCAGCGCGAACGCCGCGAACGCGAGGGTGATCGCCGCCAGGCCCAGGAACCCCCACTCCTCCCCGATGTTGCTGGCAATGAAGTCGCTGTACGGGAACGGCAGGAAGCCGTACTGCTGGCGGCCCTCGCCGAACCCGACCCCGAACAGCCGTCCCGACCCCACGGCCACCAGCGACTGCTGCAGCTGGTAGCTCACCCGGGTCGGCGCCGCGCCCGGATCGAGGAAGCTGGTGAGCCGCAGCGCCGCGTATTGCAGCTTCTCGGCCTTGGTCCAGAGAAACGGAATGGTGATTGCGCCCAGCGCCACGAAGTGGCCGATCCGCGCCCCGCCGGCGTACAGGATCACCGCCATGAGCAGCGTGTAGAGCATCGCCACCGAGAGGTCGGGCTCGAGGATGGCGAGCACGTCGAGCAGGCCGATGACGACGAGGAAGGGCAGCAGCCCGCGCGTCAGGTGGCGGAGCTGGTCGCCCTTCTTCACGGTCAGCATCGCGACCCACACGATGACGCCGAACTTGCCCAGCTCCGAGGGCTGCAGCGACGTGCCGAACAGGAATCGCTTGGAGCCGTGGACGCGCGGCGCGATGCTGCCCGGCAGCACGAGGCAGGCGATCATGGTCGCCACCGTGAGCCACATCAGCGGCCACGCCCACCGCTCCCACCGGCCGGCATCCATCTTCGCCGCGATCGCGAACGCCACGATTCCCACGACCGCGCCCTCGAGCTGGCGCACCAGGTAGAAGGCGCTGGAGTGGCCCTCGTTCATGGCCACGATCGCGCTCGCGCTGTACAGCACGGCCAGCCCGAAGGCCAGCACCGCCGCGGTGATCAGGGTCAGCGCCCTGGCCTCGGGGCCCATGCGCCACCGCTGGCGCACGTCGGCCTGCGCCGCGGCGCGCGTGCCCGGGGCTGCCGGGCCGGCGGCGAAGTCGTCGCGCGCGTCGCGATCCGTCATCCCTGCCCGGCCAGCCGCTTGAACTCGGCGCCCCGCTGCTCGTAGTTGTCGAACATGTCGTAGCTGGAGCAGGCCGGCGACAGCAGCACCACGTCGCCCGGCTGGGCGGCGGCGCGCGCCGCCGCGACGACCTCGCCGAACGGCGTTCCCGGCTTGAGCTCGGTCACCGGCGCCGCCTTTCGCAGGTCCCGGGCCACGAGCGGGGCGGCCTCGCCGTAGGCGATGACCTGCCGCACGGTGCGCCGGATCTCGTCGGCCAGCGCCGTGTACGGCTCGCCCTTGTGCCGCCCGCCCAGCAGGAGCACGGTGGGCCGCGTCATCCCGCGCAGGGCCACCAGGGTGGACATCACGTTGGTGGACTTCGAGTCGTTGATCCACGTGACCCCGCCGAATTCGCCGGCGGGCTCGATGCGGTGCTCGAGCGCCGCGAACTCGTGCAGCCCCCGGGCCAGGCGGGCCACCGACAGGCGCGTGCGGTGCCCGGGATCGGCGAGCAGCACGGCCAGCGCCGCGCCCAGCGCGTTGGCCACGTTGTGGTCGCCCAACAGCCGCAGCTCGCTGCGCGCGATCACCGGCTCGCCCAGCACGATCAACTGGCCGCGCTCGCGGTCGTACCAGGCGTCGGCCGCCTCGGCGGTCGAGAACTCCACGCACAGCCCGGCCACGGGCGCCAGCATCGCCCGGGACGGCGCGTCGTCGCGGTTCGACACCCACGTCGACGCCGGCGACGCGTTGCGGAAGAGAAGCGCCTTGTCGCCGTAGTAGGCGTCGACGTCCGGATATCGGTCGAGGTGGTTGGGCGCGAGGTTCGTGAGCACGCCCACGTCCGGCGCTATGGACGGGGTGTCGTGCAGCTGAAACGACGAAACCTCGAGCGCCACCCAGGGCGCGGGCTCCGGCGACAGCGCCATTTCGCTCAGCGGGTGCCCGATGTTGCCCGCCGCTTCGGCGCGGAGCCCGAGGGCCCGCAGCAGGTGGGCGACGATCGACGTCGTGGTGGTCTTGCCGTTGGTGCCGGTGACGGCGATGTAGCGCAGCGCCGGCAGGAAGCGGAGGGCCACCTCGACCTCGCTCACGACCGGGGCGCCGGCGGCGCGCGCCGCCGCCAGCGGGGGCGCGTCGGGCGGCACCCCCGGGCTGGTCACGACCAGCGACGCGCGCGCGATCCGCTCGAGATCGTGCGCCCCCACGTCCACCGCGCAGCCGTCGGCCGCCAGCGCCCGCGCCGCGTCGCGGATGGCCGCCGACGCGCCGGCATCCGACGCATAGACCTCCGCGCCCGTGCGCGCGAGCAGCGAGCCCACCGCCCGCCCGCTCCGCGCGAGCCCCAGCACGGCGATCTCCCCGCGCAGCCACCCCAGCTCCATCGCCGCTTCGGAAATCCGCGTCATCGTCCGCTCACCGCACCTTCAGCGTGGCCAGCGCGAGGAAGGCGCACAGCAGCCCCAGGATCCAGAACCGCACCACGACCTGCGTCTCCGGCCAACCCTTGAGCTCGAAATGATGGTGCAGCGGCGCCCGCCGGAACACCCGGTGCGTGCGCGCGTACTCCAGCCCGTAGCGGCGGCGGCGGTACTTGAACACGCCGCGCTGGATCATCACCGACAGCGTTTCGGCCAGGAACACGCCGCCCACGAACACGAGCAGGAACTCCGACTTGAGCAGAATCGCGACGGCGCCCAGCCCGCCCCCCAGCGCCAGCGATCCCGTGTCGCCCATGAAGATCTCCGCCGGATGCGTGTTGAACCAGAGGAAGGCCAGCAGCGCCCCCGCCATCGCGGCGCAGAACACCGTGAGCTCCCCGGAATTCGCCAGGTAGAACAACCCCAGATAGCGGCTCCAGTCCACGCGCCCGATCGCGTAGGCGAACGCGGCGAACGTCGCGAACGCGATCGCCGCCAGCCCCGCCGCCAGGCCGTCCAGCCCGTCGGTGAGATTCACCGCGTTGCTCACCCCCGTGAGCACGAACGTCGTGAACGCGACGTAGACCCACGCGAACCCGGCCGAGATCGGCACCACGAGAACGTACTTGAAGAAGGGCAGCGTGGTCGAAGCGCCCGGCAGGTCGGGGGCCAGCGGGAACTGCCACACGTAGAGACCCAGCGCCAGCCCGATGGTGACCTGGCCGGCCAGCTTGTACCGCTCCACCAGCCCCTCGTTCTTCACCCCGGCCCGCTTCTGCTTGAGCTTGAGCGCGTCGTCGGCGAGCCCGATCAGCCCCATCGCCGCCGTCACCGCCAGCGCCAGCCAGATGTACCGGCTGCTCAGCCGCGCCCAGAGCACCGTCGAGCCCGCCGCCGCCAGCAGGATGATGAGCCCGCCCATGGTCGGCGTGTCGCCCTTGTGGGCATGCGTGTCGGGCGTGCCCTCGCGCACCACCTGCGTGACGGCTCCGCCCCGCAGCCGGCGGATGATGGCTGGTCCCATCAGGAACGCCAGCAGCAACGAGGTCACCGCCGCGCCCGCGGCGCGGAAGGTGATGTACGTGAACAGGTTCAGGACGCGGAAATCGCGGATCAGCGGAACGAGGAAATGGTAGAGCACGGAGACTGGGAGGGATCGAGGTCGTTCGAACGGTCAGTGGGTGCGTCGGTGAAACGGTCGGCCGGCATGCCGGTGAGCTGGTCACGAGTCGGCGGTGCCCGACTCACCGGCTCACCGGCCTGCCGACGAACGGAAGTAGCGCGCCAGATCCGGAACCAGGCGCTCCAGGGCCATCCCCCGCGATCCCTTCAGCAGGATCGCGGCGTCGGCCCGGAGCCGCGGCTCGAGCGCGCGCCACGCCGAGTCCGGATCCGTCGCTGAAATGACGCGCGACGTGGGCGCTCCGGCACGCGCGAACGCTCCGGCGAACTCGCCCACGCCCACCAGGACCTCCACCGGCGAGTCCAGCGCCGCCCGGGCGATGTCGTCGTGCACCCGTCCGGTGGACGCCCCCATTTCCAGCATCGTGCCCAGGACGGCCACCCGCTGCCGTCCCCGCCCCACGTGGGCCAGGAGGTCCAGCGCCGAGCGCACCGAATCGGGATTCGCGTTGTACGCGTCGTTGATCAGGAGCCCCCGCCCCACCGCTTCCACCGCGCCGCGCATGGCCGGCATGCGCGCGCCGGCCATGCCCCGCGCCGCGTCCTCCAGCGAGACGCCGCAAGCCTCGGCGGCCGCCAGCACGAGCATCGCGTTGCGCGCCAGGTGCGCCCCCGGCGCGGGCAGGCGGACCTCCACGCCGCGCACCACCGCCGTGCCGAACCCGTCGCCGTCCAGGCTCCACCGGTCGGCACGGAGCTCGCCGGCGTCCAGACCGGCGGCGACCACGCGCCCGGCCCGGGCCGCCGCCGCGTCGACTACCGCGGCCTGGGCGGCCGGCACCACCACGAGCTTCGCCCCCTCACAGGCCGCCAGTTCCTCGCGCATCACGCCCTCGAGGCTTCCCAGCCCCTCGAGATGCTCTTCCGCCACCGACGTCACGACGACGATGTCGGGCTCGGCCATTGCGCGGAGCTGTGCGATCTCACCGGGCTGGTTGGTGCCCATCTCCACGACGCACACGTCGGCGTGGTCGGGTATCGCCAGCAGGGTCAGCGGCACGCCCACGAGGTTGTTGAAGTTGGCCTCCGAGGCGTGGACCTCGAGCCGGGCGCCGAGGGCGGCGCGGAGCAGCTCCTTGGTGCTCGTCTTGCCGTTGGACCCCACGACGCCGATCACGGGGCCGTTCCAGGCGCGCCGCCGGTAGCGGCCCAGGGCGCCGAGGGCGCGCCCCGTGTGGGGCACGACGTACGCCGGCACCCCCAGGGCGGCGGCGCGGCGTCCGTCGGAGACCACCACGCCCGCCGCGCCCGCGGCGACCGCCCGGGCCAGGAAGTCGTGCCCGTCGAAGGTCGCGCCGACGAGGGCGACGAACAGGTCCCCGGGGCGCACGGTGCGGGTGTCGGTCCATACGCGGCCGAACCGCCCCGCGCCGCGCGGGCCCGCCCCCAGCGCGTCGGCCACGCGGTCGCGGGACCAGAACGCCGTGGCCGCGTCGGGCGGCTCGCGCCGCTCGGGGGCCCGCGCCTCGATGCTCATGCCGCGCTGCCCAGCAGTTCGTGCACGATCTGCTTCTCGTCGAAGGGAACGTTGGTGGTGCCGATCACCTGGTAGGTCTCGTGCCCCTTGCCCGCGAGCAGCACGAGATCGTCGGGACCGGCCAGCTCGAGCGCCCGCTCGATCGCGGCCCGCCGATCCGCCAACCGAACGTAGTCGGTGCGGGCGATTCCGGCCACGACGTCGTCGATGATCCGTTCCGGATCTTCGGTCCGCGGGTTGTCGCTCGACACCACGACGACGTCGGCGCGCGCGGCGGCCACGGCGCCCATGAGCGGACGCTTGCCGCGATCGCGGTCGCCCCCCGCGCCGAACACGCAGATCAGCCGCCCGCGGGTGAACGGCCGCAGGGCCTCCAGCGCGCGGTCCAGCGCATCGGGGGTGTGGCAGTAGTCGCGGATCACCGCCGGGCGGTCGGCAAGGCGTTCCAGGCGTCCGGGCACCTGCGGCATGGACGACAGCCGGCTGGCAATGCGTGACGGCGCCTCGCCCAGCGCCCAGGCCGCGGCGGCGGCGCCGAGGGCGTTGGCGACGTTGAAGTCGCCGATCAGGGGAAGCGCCACCGGACAGGGCTCGGCGCCGACGATGAGCGTGAACCGCGTCCCGCCGGCCTCGTGCGCGATGGCCTCGGCGCGGACCTCGGCGCCGGCCGCGGCAATGCCGAACCGGACGCGGCGGGCGTGGCGGGGAAGCGCGTTCCAGGCGGCGTCGTCGGCGTTCACGACCAGCGCGCCGTCGGGGGCCACCTGCCGGGCGAGCAGCGCCTTGGCGGCCAGGTACGCCTCCATCGTCCCGTGGTAGTCGAGGTGGTCGCGGGTGAGGTTGGTGAACACGCCGGCGGCGAACGTCACCCCCTCGGCGCGGTGCTGGTCCAGCGCGTGCGACGACATCTCCATCGCCGCGGCGCGCACGCCGGCGTCGGCGAGGGCCCGGAACACGCGCTGCAGCTCGACCGGACCGGGCGTGGTGAGGCCGGACCCGCCTTCGAGCGCCGCGCCCTCGCTCCCCACGCGCACGCCCAGCGTGCCGATCGAGGCGCTGCGCGCGTCGCCGCGGTCGAGCAGATGGCGCAGCATGTGGACGGTGGTGGTCTTGCCGTTGGTGCCGGTGACGCCGACCAGGCGCAGGCCGCGGGCGGGCCAGCCGTAGGCGGCGGCCGCGGCCAGGGCGGCGGCGCGGCGGCTCTCGCCCTCGCGCACGACGATGGCCGGGAGCCCGGTCCGGGCGGCGTCCTCGACCAGCGCCG
>JAGWRI010000337.1 GCA_028876525.1 Gemmatimonadota bacterium
GGCCGCGGCGCAGCCCCTGGCGGAGCCGGCCGCCGGCGCGCCGCGCGCTTCGCTGGCCGCCAATCGGGCCGCCGCGGCCACTCCCGCCGCGGTGGAGAAGTCGTACGACGCCGAGATTGCCGGCCTGCGGGCCGTGCTCGACACGCGGCGCAGCCGCCTCGACTCGGCCACCGTGGCCGTGATCGAGCGGAATCTCGTGGTCATCGACTCCGCCATTGCGCAGTGCAAGCAGGCGCTGGCCAAGGACCCGGCCAGCCGGTACCTCATGCAGTCGCTCAGCCAGTCGCTGGACACCAAGGTCCAGCTGCTGCGCATCGCAGCCGCGCTTCCGTCGAGTACCTGACCCATGACCACCCTCCGCACGCTCGCCCTCGCCGCGTTCGCCGCCACCGTGGCCGCCCTGCCCGCGCGGGCCCAGCGCCGCCGCGACGACGGGCGCATGTTCGACCGCGGCACCAGCCGCCTGGACACCACCGTCGCGCTGGCCGCCGGGGGGCGCGTGGCGCTCACCACGCGCCAGGGGGACATCACCGTCCGCACCGGATCGGGCAACCAGGTGGTGGTGCACGCCACGTCCGAGCGCGGACGCATCCGGTTCGACGCCTCCGCCGACCGGGTGGCGGTGGACGCCTCCGACGACGCCGGCGACGTGCGGCTGGAGATCACCGTGCCCCGCGGGGCGCGGGTGAGCGCGGAGTCGCAGAACGGCGACGTGTCGGTGCGGGGCACCGGCGGCGACGTGTCGGTGCACACGCAGAGCGGCGACGTGGTGGTGGACAGCGCGGCGGGACACATCGAGTTCGGCACCCTGTCGGGCGACGTCACGGCCTCCGTCCTCAAGGGCGACGTCCAGGCGAGCAGCGTGAGCGGCGACCTGTCGCTCACCGACGTCGCGGGCGACGTCAACGCCAGCTCGGTGAGCGGCGACGTCACGCTGCGCGGGATCACCTCGCGGTCGGTGGACGCCCAGACCACGGGCGGCGACGTCAGCTTCTCGGGCGGCATCGATCCGTCGGGTCGCTACGACCTGACCACGCACTCGGGCGACGTGACGCTGACCCTTCCCGAGAAAGCCAGCGCCCAGCTCACCGTGTCCACGTGGAGCGGCTCGATCGACAGCGACTTCCCGATCACGCTGCAGCCCGGCGAGCACGGGATCGGCGTCGCGACCAGCAAGCGGTTCACCTTCAACATCGGCGGCGGCGCGGCCCGCATCTCCGCCGAGACGTTCAGCGGCGACGTCGTGATCCGGCGCCGGACCGCGAAGTGACACCCTCATCGGCCCTTCCCATGCGCACCCTGATCGCAGTCTCGATGCTCACCCTGGCCGCGGCGCCCGTGCTGGCGCAGGGCAGCGACTTCCAGTGGTCCAAAGCCGAGCCCGCCGGCACGGTGGTGTCGGTGCACGACATCACCGGCGACATCAGCTTCGTGCCCGGCGCCGGGTCCACGGTGGAGGTCACCGCCCGCCGGCACGGCGCCGACGCCGACGTCTACACCGTGGTGAAGGAATACGACAAGCACGTGGTGGTGTGCGTGCTGTACCGCGATACCGACGAGTCGTGCGACGAGGAGGGCGCCCACATGCAGTCGCACGACCGCCACTGGGGGCGCGAGGCGTCCATGGACGTCACGGTGAAGCTTCCCGCCTCGATGATGGCCGACGCCCGCTCGGTGAGCGGCGACGTGCACATCGACGGCGCCCACGGCGACGTCCATGCGTCGAGCGTGAGCGGCGACCTCACGCTGCGCAACCTGAGCGCCGCCGCCGTCCGCGCCACCACGGTGAGCGGCGACGTGGACGCCGGCGTGACCGCCCTTTCGGGCGACGGCGAGCTGGTGTTCCGGAGCGTCAGCGGCGACGTCACCGTGGCCATGCCGGCCTCGCTCGACGCCGACTTCTCGATGTCCACCGTGAGCGGCGACCTCGACACCGACTTCCCGCTCACCCTCAGCGGACGGATGGGCCGCCGCCGCATCGAGGCCCGCATCGGCAAGGGCGGCCGGCGGTTCTCGGTGTCCACGGTGAGCGGCGACGTCCGCCTCCACATGATCAAGTGACAGATCCCGCGTACCGGGGTAGGATATTCATCATGCGTGCCACGACTCCCATCATTGCCACTCTCGCCGCCCTGCTCGCGGCGGCGCCGGCGCGCGCGCAGGGCGCCGACCAGACGGTGACCCACTGGGCGTGGAAGGTTCCCGCCGGCGCGTGGATCAACGTGCGCAACCTCAACGGCCGCATCGTCGTGCACGGCGGCACGGGCGACAGCGTCACCGTGACCGCCACCAAGCGCGTGCGCCGCGGCGACGCGAGCTTCGTGCACTACGACGTCCAGCGCTTCGGCGACGACAACCAGAGCGTGCTGGTCTGCGCGCTGTGGGGCGACAACGCCAGCTGCTCGCCCGACCGCTACGAGTCGCGCGGCGAGGACACCGGCCGCCGCGGCAACGACGTGCGCGTGGATTTCGACGTCACGGTGCCCGCCGGCGTGCGGGTGGCCGCGCACACGGTCAACGCCGAGGTCTCGGTGACCGGGGTGACCGCCGAGGTGCGCGCCGGCACGGTGAACGGCGGCGTGGACGTCGAGACCGCCGGCGGTCCGGTGTCGGCCAGCAGCGTGAACGGCTCGGTGCACGCCTCGATGCTGCACTACCAGCCCGCGGAAGAGATGCGCTTTTCCAGCGTCAACGGCTCGGTGGTGGTCGAGCTGGGCAACGACGTCAACGCCGAGGTCGAGCTGAGCACTCTGAACGGGCGGTTCACGACCGATTTCCCGGTCACGCTCAACGGGCGCATCGATCCGCGGCATCTGCGGGCGACCCTCGGCAAGGGGGGGCCGCGCATCGTGATGCACACGGTGAACGGGAACGTGGAGTTGAGAAAGCACTAACGACGGCCAGGTCACGCCCGGCCCCACAGCAAACAGACGGCAGCTGACGGCGCCCCGGGTTCGGTTCCCGGTTGGCGCCGTCTTCTCGTTCCCCTGGCACCCCGCCCCCCGCCCCGGGTACAATTCAAAGCAGAATTCTCCCTTTCAGGAGTCGGTACTACACATGGGTTTCTCTCGGTACTCGGTCGCCGCCGCCCCGCGCGTCCTGTCGGGCGTCGAGCGCGCCACCCTGGTCCGCCGCACCTACGGCCTGGTGTTCCTCGGCATCGTGCTCATGCTGGTGGGCTCGGCGTTCACGTTCACGCAGCCCGCGCTGATCAACGCCGTGGCCGCGCACCCGTTCATCACGATGATCGCCTGGATCGCGCCGCTGTTCCTGGCCCAGACGCAGGCCCGGCGCTTCCCCCAGAACATCATTCTCACGCTGCTGTTCACGTTCCTCACGGGCGTGATGCTGGCGCCGATGTTCCTGGCCTACCTGCGCGTGGATCCCGGGGTGCTGGGCGAGGCGGGGATGCTCACCTTCGCCGCGTTCGGCGGGCTGACGCTGTACGCCACATTCAGCCGCCGCGACTTCAGCGCGTGGGGCGGGTTCTTCGCCGTCGGTCTCATCGTGCTCTTCCTGACGATGCTGATCGGCATGTTCTTTCCCAGCGTGGGCGGCTCGCTGTGGATTGCCGGCGCCGGCGTGTTCGTGTTCTCCGGCCTGCTGGTGTTCGACACCTGGCGCATCGTGCGGTCGGGGCAGTTCGGCGACCAGGACTACGTGATCGCCGCGGTCACGATCTTCATGGACGTGCTGAACCTGTTCCTGTTCATCCTCAGCCTGGTCAGCGGCGGCGACCGCCGGCGTTGACCGCGGCGGGCGGCGAACGGTGGGCCGTGTACGGTCAGCCGTTCGCCGCCCGTTCGATTCTTCCCGCCAGATCGAGATCCAGGGCGGTGATCCCGCCGGCCGAGTGCGTGGACAGCGTGCAGGTCACCTTCGTGTAGCGGATGTCGAGGTCCGGGTGGTGGTCCATGGCGTCGGCCGCCTGCGCCACCCGGCCCACGAACGCGATGCCGTCGGCAAACCGGGAGAACGCGAACGTCTTGGTGAGCGCATCGCCGCGCCGCGCCCACCCCGCGAGCTGGCCCAGGGCGCGCTGGATGTCGAGATCGGATAGCTTTGCCGGCATGTCTGCTCCCCTCCGCGCAAGGCGCCGGCCGACGCCGGCCGGGTTGCTCCGATTCTACGTCCGGCCGGCGTTCCGCGAAATGGCCGCCCTGGCCGCCGGCACGGCGTTGGCCTGCGCCGCGCCACGCGCCGGCGCCCAGACGACCGAAGCGGCGCGCGATTCGGCGGCCCGCGTCCCCCTCGTCGCCCGCGACGGCTCGTGGAAGCGATTCGCCGCCGGCTTCGCGACCAGCATCGCGGCCCACGAAGCGGGCCACATCGCCGCCTCGCTGCTCCAGGGCGGCCATCCCGCCTTCGGCCTCGACCACGGCCGGCCCACCGTGTACTCCGGCTTCGACGAGCGCCTCCACCCGCGCAAGCAGTTCATGTTCTCCAGCGCCGGGCTGGACGTGCAGGACCTGCTCGACGAGGCCATCCTGGACGTGCCCCACGACCGCGGGGGCACGTTCGAGCGCGGCATCCTGGCCGGCGGACTGGCCACGACCGCGTTCTACCTCACCATAGGCCGCACCGGAAGCGTGAGCGACGTTGCGTTCATGGAACGCACGTCGACACTCGGCTACGGGCAGATCGCGCTCATCTACGGCGGCGTGGCCGCCCTGCACCTGGTGCGCATCGAGCGCGACGGACGCTACGGCCAGTTCTTCGTGCGCCCCGACGCGCGCGCCGGCCTGCGCGTGGGCATGGACTGGCGCTGACGCCTACGGCGACGCCGGCACCAGCACGCGTCCCGACTCGTACGTGGCCAGCACGCGGAGCCCGCTCTGCCCGGCCAGCAGGCCGGAGCCGGCGAACCGCGGATTCTCGGCGTCGAACGCCAGCACCGCGCCGCCGTGCGCGGCCAGAGCCGCGGCAAAGGCGCGCAGGGCGGACGTGTCGCCCGCCGGCGGAAGCCCGCGCACCGGACGCCCCAGCATGAGGTAGGCGAACATCGGCTGGTTGGAGTACAGCGGGTGCAGCACCCCGTCACCCCGCGCCCAGTCGAGCATGGCCGAGCGGCGCCAGGAATCGTGCGCGTAGCCCAGTCCGTCGTCGAGCGCGGCGCGCACGCGGTGGCGGGCCGCGACCCCCGCGGCCGCCCCCCACGCGAGCAGCGCCAGCGCCAGCACCGTGCGCGCCGGCCGAACCGCCGACCGCCACCAGCTCACCGCCGCGACCGCGAATGCCGCCGCGGCCAGCGCCACCAGCGGCGAGAGCACCCGGTCGTCGAAGCTCGCGTAGCCGCCGGCGAACGCGCGCGCCCCGACCAGCGCCGCCGCGTAGCCGCCGGCCAGCGCCGCCGCGCCGCTCAATACCCGTCCCGCGACGAGCTGGGGCACCGTGGTCGAGCTCTGCACGGGCAGGTCGCGCGGCAGGAGCCTCCGCAGGCGCTGCACGCGCCGCCCCCCCGCGATCAGCATCCAGCCCACGCCCAGCGCGGCGATGGGCGCGACCCACCACTGCCAGGCCGCGGGCTGCGCCGCGGGCGCCAGCCAGTCGACGGCGGCGCGCCCCGCGCCGGCCAGCGCATGCGCCAGGCCGGCATACACGCCAAGGCGCCGCGCGATTGCCGCGGCCAGACCGTGCACGGCCACGGCGGCCACGCCACCGGCCACGAGCGCGGGCGCCGCCGCGGCCACCGCCCGCC
>JAGWRI010000338.1 GCA_028876525.1 Gemmatimonadota bacterium
ACGATGATCGAGGCGTCGCATTTCGACTTCAACACCGCGTACGCGAGCGTGGACCGGCACCAGCTCCAGGACTTCGATCCCTACATCTATCGCACGCGCGACCAGGGCAAGAGCTGGACGCTCGTAGCCGCCGGCCTGCCCGGGGGCGCGTACGTGCACACGGTGCGCGAGGACCCCGAGCGCGAGGGGCTGCTGTTCGCGGGCACCGAGCGCGGGGCCTACATCTCCTTCGACGCCGGCGACCACTGGCAGCCGCTGCAGCTCAACCTGCCGGTGACCTCGGTGCGCGACTTCCAGGTGTACGCCGGCGATCTCATCGTGGGCACGCACGGCCGCGGCATCTGGGTCGTGGACGACATCAGCACGCTGCGGCAGATCAGCGACGCGGTGGCGGACGCCGACGCGTATCTGTTCAAGCCGGCCGATGCGTACAACTACCAGCAGGGCGGGGACAACGGCACGCCGCTGCAGAAGGACGAGCCGCAGGCCGAGAACCCGCCGGTGGGCGCGTACCTGGATTACTACCTGGCCCGCGACGCCGCCGACGCCAAGATCGAGGTGCTGGACGAATCGGGCATGGTGCGCGCGACCTACGACCGCGAGACCGGCGCTGCCGGCCAGATGGCGGCGGCGGGCGGGCGCGGCGGCCGTGGAGGCCGCGGGTTCGGGGGCCGCGGCGGTCGGGGTGGCCTTCCCAATACGACGGCGCTCTGGCGTCCCGAGCCCAAGCCGTTCGACACGTCGGCCGGCATGCACCGCGTGGTGTTCAACCCGCGGGGCGGCTTCGGCCGGGGGTTCGGGGGCGGCCGCGGCCGCGGGGGCCCGAGCGGGCCGCCGCAGCAGATGAACGGCACGTTCACGGCGCGGCTCACCGTGAACGGCAAGACGATGGAGCAGACCTTCGTGCTGAAGCCCGACCCGCGGGAGGACGGCGCGTAGGGCATTCAGCACCCGCAATGATCGCGACGCCGGGTTGCGTGGCATTCGCAACCCGGTGAGACTTCGGTGCGAGATGACCGGCTCCGCGAATCGTCCCGTTCGCATCGCCGGCGCGGGCCCGGCCGGGCTCGCCGCCGCGATCGTGCTCGCGCGCGCGGGGCGCGCCGTCGAAGTGCTCGAGCGCCGCTCGCGGTGCGGGGCGCGGTTCAGCGGCGACCTCCAGGGACTCGAGAATTGGAGCGGCGGCGGCGACGCGCTGGCCGAGTTCCGCGCACTCGGCATCACTACCGACTTCCACGCCGCCCCCTGCCGTCACGGCGTGCAGACCGACGGCGTGCGCGACGACGCGTTCGCGTTCGACACGCCGGCGTTCTACATCGTGAAGCGCGGCGACGTGCCCGGATCGCTGGATCGCGCCCTGGCCGCGCAGGCGCTCGCGCTTGGCGTGGACATCCGCTTCGACACGCCCTGTCCCGAAGGCACCGCCGACATCGAGGCTACCGGGCCGCGCGGGCGGGCGCCGTTCGCCATCGACACCGGCATCGTGTTCGAGACCGACGCCCCCGACACCGCCATCGCCCTGCTCAACGACGATGCGGCGCCCGGCGGCTATGCCTACCTGCTCGTCACCGGGGGGTACGGCTGCTGTTGCACCATGCTGTTCGACGACTTTCCGTCTATCCACCGGCGATTCGCGCTGGCGCGCGAGCTGCTCGTCGAGCGGCGCGGCATCGCGGTGCGCAATCCTCGAGCGGTGGGCGGGCTGGGCCACGTGCGGGCGCGGGGCTCCTGGTGGTCGGGGGTGTCGCGCTGCGTGGGAGAGGCGGCGGGGCTGCAGGACTTCCTCTGGGGGTTCGGCATTCGATTGGCGGTCCGCTCGGGGGCGCTGGCCGCCGAGTCGGTGCTGACGGGCGCCGACTACGCCGCCGCGGCGGAGGCCGCGTTCTCGCCGCGGCTGCGCATCGGCGTGGCCAATCGCTGGCTGTGGGAGCATGCCCGCGCCGGGCGGTACGCACTCGTGCGGGGAGCGCTGCACGCGGCGGGCCCGATGCGGCTCCTGGGCTGGATGCACCGGGAGCACTGGTGGCACCGCCTCGTCGCGCCGCTGGGCGCCCGGGGGCTGCGGACCCGCTATCCGGTGGTCTTCGACCCGTCGGCGGCGATGCGCGCCGCCAGTGCCGCGGCGCCCGATACCTCCGCCGCGTGACGCGCGCGCTGGCGCGCGTCGCGCGCCGTGAGCCCGTCGGCGCGCGCGTCCGGCGGGCGGTCCAGGATCGCGGCCTGCACGCGCCAGAGCTCGGCGTCCCAGGTGTGCTCGCCGGTGCGCTCGGCCAGGCGGAGGCCGGCGTCCACCGCCTGCTGCGCCTCGGGTACGTGTCCCGCCGCCAGCTCGGCGGCCGCGAGGTGCGCCTGGAAGAACGGCACGCTCACGAAGCACTCGATGGCGTAGAATGCCCCGAGGCTCGCGCGCATGAGGCCGATGCCCGAGTCGGCGTCGCCGCGCGCCGCGCGCGCCATTCCCAGGTAGGCGCCGAGCCACAGGCGCTCGGAGGCGATGCCGTGCTCCTCGCAGAGGGCCAGGCCGTCGGCGGCGAACCGTTCGGCGCGTTCGGCGTCGCCGCTCATGAGCGCCAGCTCCGACGCGAACAGCGCAATGAAGGCGCGGCCCTGAGGGTCGCCCGTGCCCGTGACGTGCCGCTCGGCCGCCTCGAGCGCGGCCCATGCCTCGTCGAACCGTCCCGTGAGCCACAGCAGCCGGACGTATTCGCCTTCGGTGGTGATCGTCGGATCGGGCTGGAAGCGGGCCCGCAAGGCCGCCACCACCGCGGCGTCGGTCATCGCGGCGGCCTCGGCGTGATGCGACAGCGCGTCGGCCAGCGTGCCGCGATGCGTGTTGAGGCCGACGTGCACGAGATGGCCGCACACTTCGAGCACCGGGTCGCCGCTCGCCCGGCCGATCTGCAGCATCTGCGTGCAAATCGTGGCCGCGTCGTCCATCTGGCCGTGGGCGATGTTGTAGAGCACCAGCACCCAGAGCGCCGGCATGAGCGACGGCGTTTCGCCGATCGCGTCGCAGAGGGCGCGGGCGTGCGCCATGTTGTTGGCGGTTTCGGGCGCCGCGAATCCGCGGCGCACGAGGCTCGTCGCGCCGAGCGCGAGGCGCAGGGGCAGCTCGATCGCCACGTGCCGGGCGGCGTCCTCGATCAGCTCGCCCTGGGCGAGGCCGCGGGCGGCGAGCATTTCGGCCTCGGCGTACGCGAACACGGCCATGGCGCGCTGCGCCGCCATGGCGTACCAGGCGGCGGCGCGCTCGGGCTGGCGCGCCGCCTCGCGCAGGGCGGCCAGCATGCCGGCGATTTCCGGCGCGCGCGGGCCGTGGCGCGCTTCGAGAAAATCCGCCGCCGCGCGGCTCCACGACGCCCGCCGGCTCGGTGCGAGCTCGGCCGCCAGCACGTTCTGGTACAGGGCGTGCGCGAACCGATAGCGAACCGTGGGCGTCCGGTCGGGGAACTGCGCGTCTTCGATGCGCCGCACGAAGGCGTACACCTTGTCGAGAACGATCAGCTGCTCCTCGACGTCGGCGGCGTCGGTGCCGAGCACGGCCGCCACCGTGGCGCTGTCGAACTCGGCGCCCTGCACGGCGGCCGCGCCGAGCAGCCGCCGGTCGGCCTCGCCCACGAGCGCGACTTTGCGTTCGATCATGCTCCGCACCGACGACGGCAGGTCGTGGTCCACGTCGGGCACCGGACGCACGAGCGACCACCGCCCGGCCCGCTCGGCGATCACGCCCTGCGTGCCGAGCCACCGGAGCACGTCGGCCACGAACAGCGGGCTGCCCTCGCTTCGGGCGTGCACCGCGCGCGCGAACGCGGGCGGGAACTCGTTGCCCGGATAGGTCCGGTTCACGTACTCGGCGACGTCGGGCTCCGAGAGCAGGGCCACGCCCAGCTCCCGGGCCTGCCCGCGCGACTGCAGGAGCTGCTGCACCTGCAGGAACGGGTGCCGCGCGGCGCGCAGCTCCGCGTCGCGATACGTGACGAGCAGCAGCACGCGCATGCGGTCGAGGCGAACGCCGAGGTAGGCGATGAGGTCCACGGTGGATGCGTCGGCCCAGTGCAGGTCGTCGAAGAAGAGCACCACGGGCGCGCGCTGCGAGGCGCGCTGGAGCAGCGCCGCCATTTCGCGCTTGAGGCGTTCCTGCGACGCCAGCGCGGTGCGGTCCTCGACGGCGTCGTCGCCGCGGCCCAGCAGGCCCCCCCAGGTGGGCGCGACCTCGGAGACGAGCGCCGCCACGGCGCCGGTGGCGTCGTGCTCCAGCGTGCTTTCCAGCGCGTCGAGCACCGGCAGGTACGCTTCGGTGCCGGCAAGGCGCTCGGAGCAGCGGCCGATCGCGACCTGCGGGGGCGCGTCGCCCGCGCGCAGCTCGCCGAGCGCCGACTCGATGAGCGTGGTCTTGCCGATGCCGGCCTCGCCGGCCACGCAGAGCAGGAGCCCCTGGCCGTTCACGACGTCGGAGTAGGCGGCCTGAATTGCGGCCACGTCGCCGGTGCGCCCCACCACGACCCCCGAGCGCCGGGCGATGGACCCGTGGCCGCTGAGGGCGGGCGGGACGACCGCGCCGGTGCCGGCGCCCGCGGGCCCCGCGTCACCGGACGCCACGGCAGCGATGCGCGGACCGGCGGATTCCAGTCCCGCGTCGCGAAGCACGGCCACCACGTCGCTGGCTCGCGGACGCCGCTCGGGCGTCTTGTCGAGCATTCGCCCCACGAGATCCTGGAGCACGGGCGGCACTTCGGGCCGCAGGGCCGCAATGGGGGTGACGTCGCGCGTCAGGATCGCCCCGAGCGTCGCGATCTGCGTCGGCGCGTGGAAGGGATGCCGCCCCGAGAGCAGCTCGTACGTCACGATGCCGAGCGAGAACACGTCCGACGCCGCGCCCACCAGCTCGCCCGATGCCTGCTCGGGCGACAGATACTCCATCGTGCCCAGTACCTTGCCCGGTTCGGTGAGGCGCGACGACTCCGTGCGCTCGGCCGGCATCAGGCGGGCGAGCCCGAAGTCGAGGAGCTTCACGTAGCCGTCGCCGCGCACCATCACGTTCTCGGGCTTGATGTCGCGGTGCACGATGCCGGCGTCGTGGGCCACCGCCAGCGCCGTGGCGCACTGGGCGAGTACGTCGCCGGCGCGGGCAATCGGCCAGGGCGTGCCGCGGGCGCGGGCCAGCGTCTGGCCCTGCACGAGCTCCATCGCGATGTACCACGTGCCCTCGGCCTCGCCGACATCGTACACCGTGACGATGTTCGGATGATTGATGGCCGAGGCGGCGCGCGCTTCGCGCCGGAATCGCTCGGTGGCGAGCGGATCGGACGCCGCGTCGGGCGACAGCAGTTTGACCGCGACGTCGCGGTCCAGGTGTTCGTCGCGGGCGAGGTACACTTCGCCCATTCCCCCCGCTCCGAGCGGCTCGAGGAGCGTGAAGTGCGCGACGGAGGAGATTTCGGCCACGGCGGGTTCCCGGCGAGGCGGCCGGCCTGCGCCGGGCCGCGAAAGTAGAACACGGTACGGGCGCGCGCGGTCCGACGCAACCTCGGGCTTTCAGTCCGGCGGCGGGGGGCGTATACTAGCGGCGCGCTTTCCCCCCTCCACCACTGCCCTCGGAATCTTCATGGCCAATCCTGGGTTTCCGAACGCGGGAGGCGCGGCGAGCGCCCCCGCCGCGCCCCGCTGGTCCGATCCCGCGTGGCTCGACACCATCCGTTCCGTCGGCGATCCGCCGGCCGACGACTGCGCGCGCCGGCTCAAGGCCGAGGGCGTATCCAGCGCGGCGATCCGCCGCACGATCGAACAGATGAAGTCGAACGACCGCCGCCTGCCGGCCGATGCGCCGGCGCCGCTCCGCGACTTCTTCGACCAGACCTACCACTTCTGCGATCGCTGCGGAGCGCCGGAGCTGCCCGACTGGGTGGATCGCGACCGGATCATCCGCGGCCAGCGCATGTTCATGGAGAGCTCGCTGCCGGCGGTGCTGGTGATGCTGTGCAAGAGCCTCCCCGAGGGGTACGCGGCGCCCTCGATGGCCAGGATCCTCAACATGTCGGGGGACCTGCGCGCGGTGCCGTTCCATCGCCTGATGGGCACGCTGCAGCTGCTCGTGAACGTCACCGCGCCCTACTCGTTCGAGCGGATGGGCATGGCCGCGATTTCCGGCCAGGAGATGCGCCTGCTTCACGCCGGTGCGCGCACCAACGTCGCGCCCGAAGTGCTGGGCGCCGACGGGTACGCCGCGTTCGTCGGGCAGTATGGCCTGCCGATCAACCAGGAGGACATGGCCGGCACGATCATCGGCTTCTCCCTGCTCGTCGTGAACGGGCTCACGACGCTGGGACTGGGGCTCGCCCCCGACGTGGCCGAGGACTACTACTACCTGTGGCGCGTGTTCGGCCACCTGATGGGCGTGCGCGCGCCCGGCGCGCCCGCCGACTCCGACAGCATGCCGCAGTCGCTGGCCGAGGCGCAGGCGTTCTACGACGCGTACAAGCGCCACTACGTGGGCCCGACGGACTACTCCGCCGGCTGGCGCGAACGGGCGATGGCCGCCAACCCCGACGGCGTTCAGTTGGCCGAGGCGCACGTGCGCATGCTGGGCCGGTTCGTCGCGGGGCAGGAGTATGGCGTGGCCGGCCGGAAGTCGATGGAGGTGGACGCCACCGGCGTCGTCGGGTCGCGGCTCGAGGAGGCCGGGATCAAGGCCGCGGAGAAGTACATCCACCTCCTTACCGGCGAGGCGGCGAGCGCCCGCATCGGCCTCCAGCCGCTGGAGCACCACGGGTTGCTCGCCACGATCCTCGGCGACCTGATGGCCAAGCTGCCCAAGTGGTGGGAGGGGATCTGGCACAATCAGGACGAGGGCCTCCACATCGCGGCCAGCGAATGGCTGTTCGGGAAGCTGGTGCGGCGCACCTACGCCGAGGGCGTGATCTTCCCGCCGCCGCTCTCTGTACAGGATCTTCACGAGCTGGCCAAGCACGGGCGGTAGCGCGTCGCGTGGGGCGCTACCGACGGTCGGCCGCCGCCATTACGTTGCGGGGGCACCGGGAGCCGAGGTCTTGATCCTTTCGCAACACATGCGTTCGCCGCTGGTCATGCTGCTGCTGGTCGTCGTCGCGTCGTGCGGCGGTCCGGCGCGCGATTCCCAGACGCTGCACGGCACGGCGCTGCCCACTCCGGTGGCCCGTCCCGCCTTCGTGCTCACCGATACGCACGGCGAGCCGTACGACTTCGCGACACAGACGAAGGGCACGGTCACGCTGCTCTATTTCGGCTATACCCACTGCCCGGACGTCTGCCCGGTGCAGATGGCGAACATCGCCGCGGCCATGCGGCGGCTGTCGCGCGCCGACCGGCAGCGCATCAAGGTCGTGTTCGTGACCACCGATCCGGCGCGGGACTCGCTGCCGCAGATGCGGAGTTGGCTGAACAACTTCGATCCCGCGTTCATCGGGCTCAGCGGCACGGAGGCGCAGATCGAGGCGGCCGAGCGTGCCGTCGGCGTCGCGATCGCCCAGCGCGAGCCGAGCCGGCCCGGCGACACGACGTACGTGGTGGGCCACGCGGCCCAGGTGTACGCGTTCACCGCCGACGACACGGCCCACGTGGTGTATCCCTTCGGCACGCTGCAGCAGGACTGGGCGCACGATCTGCCCGAGTTGCTGCGCGGCCGGCACTGACCATTCATCATTCCTGATCCATGGCGAGCAACGTGCAGTGGTGGTGCTCCGCGCAGGGCCGGCCCTGGACGTGGCGCTGGCGCGCGTATCCGGGGATCTGGCTGGTGGCGGCCGCCGTGGCCGGCACCTACTGGGCGATCTCGAGGCGCGGTCCCGACACGCCGGCGGCGCGCCGCCGACGGGTGATCGGCTGGATCGGCGTCGCGCTCGTCTGGGCGTCGCTCGACTGGCCGCTCGGGCCGCTCGCCGCGGGATATCTCGCCAGTGCTCACGCGGCGCAGTTCCTGCTGCTGGCCATGATCGCGAGCCCGCTCATGCTCATCGGCCTCGAGCCCGGGCTCACGGCGCGGCCGGAGCCGGACACCGTGCGATGGCGGATCCTCCGGGTCGCGACCACCCCGCTCATGGCGGCGCTGATCTTCAACGTCATTGCCGCCACGACCCACGTGCCCGCGGTGGTGGACGGGCTGATGGTGTCGCAGGCCGGGGCGTTCGTGCTCGACATCTCGTGGCTCGTCGGGGGCGTGCTGCTCTGGTGGCCCGTGGTGCTGAGCGTGCCGAAGCGCGAGTTCAACGTGCTCTGGAAGGTGCTCTACCTCTTCCTGGCCACGCTCATCCACTCCGGCATCGCCGTCGTGATGCTGTTCGCCGATTTCCCCATCTACAGCATCTACCAGCTGGCGCCGCCCATGCAGGGGCTCACGCCGATGATGGATCTGCAGCTCGCCGGCGGCCTCATGGAGCTGGGGGGCGGGTTCATCGCGTTCGGCGTCATGACGTACCTGTTCTTCAGCTGGGTGAAGCGGACGGACGCGACGGCGCAGGGGTAGCGGCAGGGCGGGCCGCCGCCGGGCGGATTCCCGACAATCCGTGCGGAACGACCCGATGGGTCGGGGACCCCACCGGGCGTATCCCTTCCCGGGGTAGGTGAGGCGCCGGCGCAGTGGCCGGCGGCATCCACCCGCACCTGGAGCCCCCCATGTTCCGGATCTCGCCGCTGGCCGCGGCCGCGGCGCTCGCGCTCGTCGCGATTCCCGAAGGCGCCGCGGCGAGCACGATTCCCGCCTTCGCCCGCAAGTACAACGTCACCTGCGCGCTGTGCCACGCGCCCGTGCCGCACCTCACGAAGTTCGGCGAGCAGTTCGCCGCGAACGGATTCGAGATGGTGCCGGGCGAGGTGCCCCGCGACACCGTGGGCACCGGCGACCCGGCCCTGCGGTTGCAGAACACCCTCCCGCTGGCCATCCGCATGGATCTCTACGCGGCCGCGTTCTCCCGGGAGCGGCCCGGGCAGCCGGCCGCGGACCTGCAGACGCCGTGGGTGATCAAGCTGCTGAGCGGCGGACAGGTCGGGCACAAGATCAGCTACTACGCCTATTTCCTGCTCACCGAGCGCGGCGACATCGGCGGCCTCGAAGACGCCTACGTGCAGTTCAGCGACATCGGCCACAGCGGCGTCAGCCTCATCGCCGGGCAGTTCCAGGTGTCGGATCCGATCTTCAAGCGCGAGCTGCGGCTGTCGTACGAGGACTATCAGCAGTTCCGCGTGCGCGTCGGCGAGGCGACCCCCGACCTCACGTACGACCGCGGGCTGATGGCCATGATGTCCCCATGGGAGGGCGGGGACCTCACGCTGCAGCTGGTCAACGGACAGGGGTTGAACTCGGCGAGCAGCACCCGGCAGTTCGACCGCAACACGCCCAAGAACGTCGGCGTGCGCTTCTCGCAGAAGTTCGACTTCGTGCGGCTGGGCGGATTCGGCTACACGGGATCGGAACGCTCGGCGGGCGTCGGCAACCTGACGCGCATCTACGGGCCGGACGCCACCGTCGAGCTGGGCACGAAGGGGCTGCTGAACGCCCAGTTCCTGCGGCGCCTGGACGACGATCCGTTCTTCGGCTCGTGCTCGGCGAGCGCGCCCTGTCCGGGCGGTGTCACCACGCCCTACAGCACGACGGTGGACGCGGCGTTCGCCGAAGCGCTGTTCTGGCCCGACGGACCGGCCGGACGGTACATCCTCAGCGGCAGCTACAACTGGGTGTACGCCGACCGGCCGGTGATCGCGCTCGGGCTCGGCGAGCAGGATACGCCGCCGGGCTACCTGCGGCGGTACAGCGCGGCGAGCGGCGGCCTGCACTATCTGCTGCGCCGCAACGTGCGCCTGATGGGCGAGCTGGGCTGGGACTTCGAGCGCGACCAGGGCCGGCTCATCCTGGGCACCGTGCTCGCGTTCTGAACGGGGGTAATATGTATTCACTAATATCACTGGCGGCCGGGCTGGCGCTGGCCGGGAACGGCCCGGCGGCCCGCGCGGCGCCGGCGGACACGACCTTTCCGCCGGCGGTGGTGGCGCTGGGCGACAGCGTCTTCCACGGCAGGGCCGGGGGCGGGATCTGCTTCACCTGCCACGGGCCGAACGCGAAGGGCACCCCGGGGCTGGCTCCCGACCTCACCGACGCCCGATGGCTGCACGGCGACGGCAGCTATGCCTTCCTGGTCAGGACGGTGACGACGGGCGTGCCCAAGCCCCGGGAGGCGGCGGCGCCGATGCCCCCCAAGGGCGGGGCGACCCTGTCGGACCTCCAGGTGCGCGCGGTCGCCGCCTACGTGTACTCGCTGCGGCTGGCCCGGTAGCCGGCGGAGCGCCCATCAGGGAACCGGACCGCGCGGCGTCGGCAAAAATGCCGGCGCCGCGCGGCGCTCCCCTCACACGCCGCCGCGAAAAATCCGTGTATGGTCATCGCGGCGGGCGCCGTCGCCCGCTCCGGGGGCCGGATCCCGCGCCCCCGCGCCGACTCCAGACGGAGGCTCCATGACACGTGGATTCATCGGCGGAGTGCTGGGCGCGCTGCTGGTTGCGGCCGCGCCGGGCTCCGCCCAGACCAACGGCTACCTCCTGCCGTGCTCGGCGGCCGGTGCGCTGAGCCGCGGCTGCACCACCCTGACCACTCCCGCCGACGCCAGCACCATGCTTGCGAATCCCGCGGGACTCTCCGGGATCGCCGGTCGCACGCTCGAAGTGGACGGCGCGGCGTTCCTGCCCACGATGACCTACGCCAACGCCGTGAACCAGGCCACGGACGGCAAGCACAACGTGTTCCCGCTGCCCGCCGTGTTCTTCGCCGAGCGGTTGGGCCCTGGCTGGTCGTTCGGCGCCGGCATGCAGACCATGGGCGGCATGGGGGCCGACTACACCCTGGCCAACGCCGTGCTCGGGCCCGGCCAGCGGTACCACTCGAAGTTCGCGCTCATGAAGGGCGGGGTGGCGGTGGCCTACCGCCCGGTGCGACAGCTCTCGATCGGCGCCGTGGCCGGCGCGCTCTACTCGCAGCTCGAAATGGCCACGCCCTATGCGGTCGATCCCGCGCAGCTGGCGGGCATGGCCGGGCTGGGGCAGATCCCCGAGTATCGCGCCATGATGTCCGGCTTCTCCGAAGCCGTGGCGTACGCCTCCATCACCGGCCTCAGCGCCGTCGGATTCACCGCCGGCGCCAGCGTCCAGTACGAGCCGTCGTCCGATCTCGCGTTCGCGCTGATGTGGACCGCTCCCACCACGCTCAGAATGGGCGGCGGCACCGCGACGATGGACATGAACGCGCAGTTCAACCAGCTCTACGGCGGCATGGTCGCCGCCAGCGGCGGCAATTCGGCCACCGTCCGCACCCAGCTTTCCGGGTTCGGGCTCAACCTGGGCACCGGCATGACGACGGCCTTCGACGCCAAGGCCGACTTCGGCGTGCCGCAGACCGCGACGCTGGCCGCCGGCGGGCGGCTGAGCGAGCGCCTGCGCGCCGGCGCCGACGTCGAGTGGATCGGATGGGCCCATGCCTTCCGCGACATGCCCCTCACACTCACCAACGGCACCAGCGCCAACGTCAACATCCTGATGAACGGCCAGCCGTCGAACGGCGCCTTCTCCACGGCGTGGCCGCTCAACTGGAAAGACACCTGGGTCGGCCGCGCCGGCGTCGCGTACCAGGCCACTCCCGACCTCTCGTTCAGCGCGGGCGGGATCTACGGCTCCGATCCGGTGCCGGGCAACACGCTGTTCACGATCTTCCCCGCCATCGTACAGGGGGCCGCCACCGCGGGCGTGGGGTACCGGGTCGGCTCGGCCGAGCTGCACCTGGCGTATGCCCACACTTTCGCGCATTCCCAGACCGGGGCGCCGACGAGCCTCGTCGCTTCGGAGTACGCCAACGGCACCAGCACGCTGGCCGAGCACACGATCTCGGTCGGGCTCGGCTGGAAGTTCTGAGCGTCCGGAACGGCGAAGCCCCCGGCGGTCGCGCCGGGGGCTTCGTCGTGCGCGAACCGCGTCGCGTTACCAGGCGATGCCGTAGTCCTCGCCGTGGTTGCTCGACGCGCCCCACATCGTGTGGTGCGCCAAATCGAACAGGATGGCGTTGATCGGACCCGAAGTCCGTTCGGCGTACCGCAGCGTGTAGCCCATTGCCTCCAGCTGCCGGCGCGTCGAGTCGGGCAGGGAGGTGGCCACCAGCATCCGCCCCGGCTCGGTCTCGTGCAGCCCGAACGACGACCGCATCTGGTAGCTGTTGAAGTTCGGCGCCTCGGCGGCCTGCTGAGGCGTCATGCCGAAGTCCACGATGTTCAGGAAGAACTGCAGCAGGTTCTGGTCCTGCGAATCGCCCCCCTGCACGGCGAACGCCAGATACGGCTTCCCGCCCTTGAGCGCCAGCGTGGGCGTGAGCGTCACGCGCGGCCGCTGGCCGGGCTGGATGACGTTGTACGGGCCGTCGCTCGCCTCGGTCACGAAGCTCTGCGCGCGCTCGCTGAGCCCGATGCCCGTGTGCCCCGCGATCACCGCCGGCACCCAGCCGCCGCTCGGCGTCACCGACACCACCCATCCGGCGGAGTCGGCCGAGACGATGGACGTCGTCCCGGCATAAAACGCGTCGTCGAATGCCGAGTCGGCGCGCGTCGCGCCGTCGTTGATGAACTCCGCGGCGCCCGACATGCGGCCCACGGGGTTCGTGTCGCGTTTCACGGGCGGGGTCCGGTCCTGATCGCCGCCGCGCGGGCCCGTCTTGCCGGGCGTGAAGTTCGCCGGGTTCCATTGGGCCAGCAGTCGACTGAACGGATTCGTGCCGCTTTGATAGGGGTACGGATCGCCGGGTTTCACGTTCGGGTCGTTCTTCGCCCAGTCGATCTCGCCGAACCGGTGGCGCGCGTACGCCTTGGACAGCAGCCCCTGCACGGGCTCCACCGGCGGGAAGTACGGATCGCCGTAGTAGAAGTCGCGATCGGCGTAGGTGAGGTTCATCACCTGGTACAGCGTGTGGATGTACTTCGCCGAGTTGTAGCCCATGGCCGCGACGTCCGTGTCGGCCAGCATGTTCAGCGCCTGGAGCATCACCGGTCCCTGCTGCCAGATCGGGAGCTTGTAGACCTCGATCCCGTGGTAGTCGGTGTGCAGCGGCTGCTCGATGTGCACCTTCCAGTTGGCGAGGTCGGCCATCGTGAACAGCCCGCCCTCCTCGCGCACGCTGCGCACGATCTCGCGCGCGATGTCGCCCTTGTAGAAGCGGTCGTAGGCGGCGTAGATCGCTTGCTTCCGCGTCTTGCCCTGTTTGAGCGCCTGCCGCTCGGTTTCCACCAGCTTCCGCCAGGTCGCGGCGAGGTCGGGCTGGCGGAAGATCTCGCCGGCGTACGGGCCGGGGTGGTCGGTGCCGGGGTGCGTGAACATCACCGCGCGCGAGTATTTCCACTGCGCGATCGTATCCTTGTAGAACTGGATCGTGTTGCAGATCTGCGCTTCGATGGCGTACCCGTCGGCCATCTGGATCGCGGGCGCCAGAACCTGCGCGAGCGACAGCTTGCCGTACTCCGCTTCCATGGTGAGCAGCCCGCCCACGGTGCCCGGGGTGACGGCCGAGAGCGGCCCGTATTCCGGCGGGAAGCGGTAACCCTTGCCGTGGTAGAACTCGGGGGTCGCGCCGCTGGGCGCCACGCCGAGCGCGTCGATGCCGATCACCTTGTGCGTGATCGGGTTGTAGATCAGCGCCTGCGTCTCGCCGCCGCACGACAGCGTGTCCCACATGGTGCACCCGGCGGCGAGCATCGCCGCCGCGGCATCCACGGCGTTGCCGCCTTCGGCGAAGACCAGCGCGCCGGCCGTGGCCGAGAGCGGCTTGCCGGTAACCGCCAGCCAGTGCTCGGCGTGCAGCGGCGGCTTCTGCGTCTGGTCGAAGCGCGGGTCCACCGGCATGCGGGCGGGGGCGGACCGCCCCGCGCGGCCGCGTCCCTGGGCGTGGGCCGCCGCCGGGCCGAGCGCGAACAGCGCGGCCACGACCAGGCCCGGCCAACGACTGCGAATCGTGCGCATCGAATACCTCACGGAATCGGTTTCGGGGGAGCGGCGGGAACGATCACCATCGCCCTGCCGCCGAGCAGGGTGTTGAACGAGTGCACCTGCGCGCCCAGCAGATCGTCGATCCGGGCCTGGATCGCGGGCCACTCCGCCTGCAGGTCGGCCAGCCGCGCCTTCACGCCGCCGGTCACCGGCATGTACGAGCCGTCCACTCCGGCGGCCAGGCTCACCCACTGATCCACCACGCCGTTGGGAAAGTTGATGATGTCCTGACCGTTGGTGTGCTTCATCTGCACGAGCGCCGTGCTCATCGAATCGAGACGTTCCGCCAGCGCCCTGCCCGTTGTCGACACGCTGTCGGTCTGCGGCAGGTCGCCGGCGTGGGCGACGATGGCCTTGACCTGGTCGCGCACGTCGTCCAGCCGCTTCGCGTCGCGGAAGATGGCGTTGGCGCGATCCTGCATCGTCGCGATCAGCTGCTGCTCCTCGGCGATCTGGTCGGCCGTCAGGTGGACGCGCGGATCCTGCTTCACCGTGAGCGGTGCCGAGGACGTCCTGCCGCCGGCGCTGAGACGCACGGTGTAGGCGCCGGGCCCCACCAGGTGGCCCTGCGTGAGCCCGAAGAAGTTGACGCCATGCGGCGCGTCGAGCGGCTCCACGCGTAGATCCCACACGGCGCGGTGCATTCCCGCCGTGCCGTCCATGGCGGGATGCCCGGGGCTGGCCTTGCCGTGATACGTGCGGATCACCGCGCCCGCGGCGTTCAGGATCTCGAGCGAGACCTTGCTCGAATCGGTGTTCGCGGCGAGGTGGTAATAGATGATCGCGCCCGTGGGCGGATTGGCGCCCGGCGCGTTGCCGCCGAGGGCCGGCCCCCATTCGGCGAGCGTGGCGTCGCGCGGCGCGAACAGCTTGTCGTCGCCGGCGGCGACGCGGTCGGCGCCCTGCTCGAGCGGCGACAGGTCGTCCAGGATCCAGAACGCCCGCCCTTCGGTGGACGCCACCAGGTCGCCGTTCCGGATCTGGAGGTCGGTGACCGGAACCGCGGGCAGGTTGGCCTGCAGGCTCTGCCAGTGCCGCCCGTCGTCGAACGAGACGTAGGCGCCGGTCTCGGTGCCGGCGTAGAGCAGCCCGCGGCGCACCGGGTCCTCGCGCACGACGCGCACCTGGTCGCCGTCGCGGATGCCGTTCACGAGTTTGGTCCACGAGCGCCCGTAATCGGTGGTCCTGTAGATCTGGGGCGACCAGTCGCTCCACTTGTACCCGTCGTACGTGATCCAGGCGGTGCCCGCGTCGAACGGCGACACTTCGATGGCGTTCACGAAGCCGTTGCCGAGGCCCTTCGGCGTGACGTTGGTCCACGTCTTCCCGCCGTCGCGCGTGAGCTGGACGAGGCCGTCGTCGGTGCCCACCCAGATCGTGTTGCTGTCGTGCGGCGAGGGCTCGACGTAGTAGATCGTGTTGTACGTCTCGCCGCCCGCCCCCTCGTTGGTGATCGGCGCGCCGCCCCAGCCCTGGTGCGCCTGCTCGTTCCGCGTGAGGTCGGGGCTGATCACCTGCCACGTCTGCCCGCGGTCGCTCGTCCGGAACAGCACGTTGCCGCCCCAGTAGATGACGCGCGGATCCTGCGGCGACACGGCCAGCGGCGAGCTCCAGTTGTAGCGGTACTTCGTGAGGTTGGTGGGCTCGGTCAGGTTGAGCGACGGGTACGCGGCAATGCTCCGCGTTTCGTGCGTCTGGCGGTCGAATTCCTCGAGGATGCCGGCGTAGCAATCGCCGTACACGTACCGCGGATCGCTTGGATCGAGCACGATGTGTGAACTCTCGCACCCGGCCACCGGGTACCAGTCGGCCGCCGTGATCGGGCCGGTGTTCACGGCGCTCGGAATCGCGATCGACGTGTTGTCCTGCTGGGCGCCGTACACCCAGTAGGGATACATGGTGTCGGTGTTCACGCGGTAGATCTGTGCCGTGGGCTGGTTGTCCTGCGTGGACCAGGTCTTGCCGCCGTCGAGCGTGACGGTGGCGCCCCCGTCGTTGCCGTTGATCATGTCGTCGTGATGCAGGGGGTTGATCCAGAGGTCGTGATTGTCGCCGTGCAGGCCGCGCAACACCTGGAACGTCTTGCCGCCGTCAATGGACTTCATGATCGGCGCGTTCATGACGTACACCACGTTCTCGTCCTGCGGATCGGCCATGATGCGCGTGTAGTACCAGGCCCGCGAGCGGATGTCGCGCTGGGCGCTGAGGTGCGTCCAGTGATCCCCCGCGTCGTCCGACCGATAGACCCCACCGGTGTCGCCGCGGGCCTCGATAATCGCGTACACGCGATCGTGGCTGGCGCCGGACACCGACACGCCGATGCGTCCGACGAGCCCCGCCGGCCACCCGTGCCCCACGAGGCGCGTCCACGTCGCGCCCCCATCGGTGGTCTTGTAGATCCCGCTTCCCGGGCCGCCGTTCCTGATCTGCCAGGGCAGCCGCTGGAAGTCCCAGAAGGCCGCGTACAGGATGCGCGGATTCACGGGGTCCATGGCCAGGTCGATCGCCGAGACGCTGTCGCTCGGGTGCAGGACGAGCGCCCAGTGCGCGCCCCCATCGGTGCTCTTGTAGATGCCGCGGTCGGGGCCGAAGGTCCACCGGCTTCCCTCGGCGGCCGCGTACACCACGTCGGGGTCGCGCGGATCGACGCGCAGCTGGGCGATGGATTTCGTGGCGGCCAGCCCCATCCACTTCCACGTCTTGCCGGCGTCGGTGGACTTGTAGATCCCGTCGCCCCAGGTGGACGACTGCCCGCGAGGCTCGCGCTCGCCGGTGCCGGCGTACACGACGCTGGGATCGCTCGGCGCCACGGCCAGCGAACCGATCGAGCCCACGCGCAGCTGGTCGTCGGATACGTTGCGCCAGGTGAGGCCCGCGTCGGTGGTCTTCCAGATCCCGCCGCCGGTGGCGCCCATGTAGAAGGTCATCGGCTCCTGCGGCACGCCCACCACGGTGGTCACCCGGCCGCCGCGCGTGGGCCCGATGTTGCGCCAGTGCAACCCGCCGAAGCGGGTCGAATCGAACGTCGAGGCGCCGGTGGCGCGCTCGGGGCTGGCGGTGGGGGTGGGGGCCTGCGCGCCGAGCGGCGCGGCGTGGGCGGCGAGGGCGGCGAGGGCGCCGAGGGCGACGGTCGCGCCGAGCGCGCGCGCCGGATACGGGAAGCGAAGAGGGCGCATGATGGGCGAAGTGGAACGGGGTGGTGGGCCGCGCGAGGGG
>JAGWRI010000035.1 GCA_028876525.1 Gemmatimonadota bacterium
CGCGGCGGGGGCGGCCGGGCGCTCCTGGGCGGGCGCGGGGGCCGGCCGCTCGGCGCCCTCGGCGAACGCCGCCTCGAGCCCCGCCCCGAACCGTTCGAGCACCGACGCGATGGACTCGATGGGGTCGTCGTCCCCGCCGTCGTCGCGGCGCGGGGAGGGAGACGGGGAGGACGGCGCGGCCGGACGCGCCCTGGGGCGAGCGGCGCGGCGGGCCTTGAGCAGGGCTTCCATGGACGGTGAATACACCGTGACCGCCTGGAGGTGCGCGCACGCCTCGTCCAGGGCGTCAATGGCCTTGTCGGGGCGGCGGCGGTCGCGCACGTGCGCGTCGGTGAGGCGGACCGCCGCCTCGAGGGCGTCGTCGCCGATCACGACGTTGTGGTGGCGCTCCAGCCGCTCGCGCCGCGCCCGCAACACGTCGAGCGTGTCGTCCACGCTCAGCTCGCGCACCGCCACGGTCTGGAACCGGCGCTCCAGCGCCGGATCGCCCAGCACCCAGCGCGTGTACTCCTCGTCGGTGGTGGCGCCGATCACGCGGAAGTCGCCGCGCACGAGCGCCGGCTTGAGCATGTTGGCGGCGTCCATGGCCGTGCCGATGGCCGTGCCCTGCCCGATCAGATTGTGCAGCTCGTCCACGAACAGGATGACGTCGGGGGCGGCCTGCGTCTCGGCCACCAGCGCGCGGATGCGCTCCTCGTACTGGCCGCGGTACGTGGAGCCGGCGAGCAGCGACACATGGTCGAGCGACAGCAGCCGCACGTCACGCAGGGCGAACGGCACGGCGCCCACGGCGATGCGCTGGGCCAGCCCCTCGACGATTGCCGTCTTGCCGACGCCCGCGGGGCCGACCAGCGCCGGGTTGCTCTTGCCGTGGCGCAGCAGGATGTCCACCACGCGGGCGATCTCGTCCTGCCGCCCGCGCACGGGCTCGAGTCTGCCTGCCCGGGCGTCCGCCGTGAGGTCGCGCGTGAACCGTCCCAGGGCGCCCGTGACCGGGCGCGGCGCTTCGTCGATCATCGGCGCGACGGAATGGAAGGGCGGTCAGCCGCCCATGATCCTGGCGAACAGCGCATCTCCCCAAAGCAATGTCACGATGGCCGCCGGCGCAAGGAACACGCCGAACGGCACGAGGGGCGGTTCGAACGCCGTCGGGCCGAGGGCGAGTTCGCCCTGCTCCTGCCGCCGGTCGCGCAGCACCCACGCCACCGGATACACGACGAGCAGGAACGCCGCGGCACCGATGGCCGCCCCGACGAACACGGTGAGGATGGAGCGCGCGGGGCCGACGGCCGCGCCGACGAACGCCATGAGCGTCATGTCGCCCATGCCCATTGCTTCCTTGTGGAACGCCAGCTCGCCCAGCCAGCCGACGATGGCGATCATGCCGGCCCCGGTGCAGGCGCCGATGACGGCGTCGTACAGGCCCGCGAACGGGCCGTTGTCGCCGCTGGCCAGGCCGTACACCGCCATTGCCAGCGTGAACGCCAGGCCGAACAGGGTGAAGCCGTCGGGTATGAGGTAGTGCTTGGCGTCGGTGAGGGCCACGCCGAGCAGCGCCGTGGCCACGGCGCCCACGCGCACGGCGGTGACCGTGGGCCCGAAGTGGGCCACGACCACGGTCCACAGAATGGCCACCGCCAGCTCGACCAGCGGATACTGCACGGAAATGGGCTCGTCGCAGCAGCGGCAGCGGGCGCGCAGGGCGACCCAGCTGAGCAGCGGGACGTTCTCGAACCAGGCGAGCTGGTGCCCGCAGTGGGGGCAGCGCGAGCGCGGACGCACGACCGACAGGCCGGCGGGCCAGCGGCCGACGCACACGTTGAGGAAGGAGCCGATGACCGCGCCGAACACGAAGGCGACGGTTTCGAAGTAGGCGGACGCGCTCATGGGCGGAGCTCGTAGAGCAGGATGCCGGTCGCCACGGCCACGTTCAGCGACTCGACGGTGGAGGCGATGGGCAGCGCCACGGTGGCGTCGGCGCGGCGGCGGGCCTGATCGGAAACGCCGGCGCCCTCGTTGCCGACCACGAGGGCAAGGCGGGGCGGCGCGGCGACGGCGCCCAGCGGCGCGCCGGCCGCGTCGGCCACCCACAGGGCGAGGCCGGCGCGCCCGCGGAAGGCGTCGACGTCGTCCCAGGTGGCGGCCAGGGCATGATGGCGGAACAGCGCCCCCATGGCAGCGCGCACGACCTTGGCGTTCCAGAGGTCCACGGTGCCGGGAAGGGCGAGGGTCGCGGTGGCGCCCAGCGCCGCCGCGGTGCGGAGAATCGTGCCGACGTTGCCGGGATCCTGGAGCGCGTCGAGCACGAGGACGCGGAGGCCGTTTCCCGGGGCGATCGCGTCGAGCGTGCGCTCGGGAATCGGGGCGATGGCGAGCACGCCCTGCGGCGACTCGGTCTCGGCCGCGCTGTGGAAGTCGCGAGCCGGCACCTCTTCCACCAGACAACCGGCGGCGGCGAGCGACTCGCGGAGCGCGGCGCCGCGCGGTGCGTCGAGCAGCTGCGGGGCGACGATCACCCCCAGGGGCGCGATGGGCGACGCGAGCAGCTCCTCCACGGCGCGCACGCCCTCGCACACGAACAGCCGGCGGGCGTCGCGGGCTTTCCGGCGTCGGAGGTCTCGGGCAAGGGTCAGGAGGCGCACGGCGTGGGCGGGATGGTGGTCGTCGGAGGGACGGTCTTAAGCTACGCAACCACGGCGCGTCCCGCCCGCCGGGCTCAGAGCGCGGCCACCACGCCCTCGACCAGCGCCTCGAACCGCGCCGCGGCGCGCGCCGTGGTTTCGATGACCTCGGCGTGCGTGATAGGAGTTTCGGAAAGTCCCGCGCCGGGATTGGTGACGCAGCTCACGCCCAGCACCCGGAGCCCGATGGCCCGGGCCACGAGCACTTCGGGCACGGTGGACATCCCCACGGCGTCGGCCCCCAGCCGGCCGAGCATGCGCACCTCGGCGGGCGTCTCGTAGCTCGGGCCGGAAAGGGCCGCGTAGACGCCGGACTCGAGGGCGATTCCCCGGGCGTCGGCCACGCTCCGCGCCAGGGCCCGGAGCACCGGGTCGTACGGATCGGACATGTCGGGGAACCGCTCGTCGCCGGGCTCGACCCGTCCGACCAGCGGGTTCCGGAACATGAGGTTGAGGTGGTCCTCGATGAGCATCAGCGAGCCCGGCGCCAGGCTGGCGCGGATGCCGCCGGCCGCGTTGGACAGGATGAGCACCGGGGCGCCGAGCGCGTGCACGACGCGCGCCGGGAAGGCGGCGAGGGCCGCCTCGTGCCCCTCGTACATGTGGAACCGGCCGGCCAGGGCCAGCACGGGGCGGCCGGCCAGGGTGCCGGCCAGCAGCTCGCCGGCGTGCCCGGCCACGGTGGCGCGCGGGAAGCCCGGGATCTCGCCGTAGGGAACGACCGTGGGCGCGTGGATCCTGGCGGCGAGCCCGCCCAGCCCCGAGCCGAGCACGATCGCGGCCACGGGGCGGAAGTCGCCGACGCGGGCGCGAATGGCCGCGGCGGCCTCCCGCGCCGCGGCGGCGCCGAATGCCGATCGATCGCTCACGCCGTCTCCCGGCGCAGGGCGGCGATCTCGCGCTCGGCGGCGGCCGCGAGGCCGCGGCGCTGGTCGTAGGGCAGGAACGCGCTCTCGAAGCCGTTCAGCGTCACGCGCGCCAGCTCGTCGAAGGTGAAGCCAAGATGCCGCGCCGCGTGCTCGTACTCGTCGGTGAGCGTGACGCCGCTCATCAGCCGATTGTCGGTGTTGAGCACGACGTTCAGGCCGCGGTCGTAGTACAGGCGGAAGGGGTGCGTGGCGTACGACGCCGCCGCGTGCGTCTGCACGTTGCTGGTGAGGCAGATCTCGACCGGGATGCGGCGGTCGTTGACGTAGTCCAGGAGCTCCGGATCTTCGTGGATCCGCGTGCCGTGGCCGATGCGATCGGCGCAGCAGCTGTGGAGCGCCTGGCGCACCGACTCGGGGCCGTGCCCCTCGCCGGCATGGCAGGTGCAGGGCACGTCGTGCTTGTGGGCGTGGCGGAAGGCGCGTTCGTGGAGCGCCGCCGGATGCCCCGCCTCGCCGCCGGCGAGGTCGAACCCCACCACCCCCTCCTTGCGGTAGGCGGCCGCCAGCTCGGCCAGCTCCAGCGAGACGTCGGGCGCCATGCTGCGGATGGCACAGACGATCACGCGCGACACGATGCCCAGCTCGCGCTCGGCCCGGCGCAGGCCCCGGAGCGGCGCCTCGACCGCCTCGCCCAGCGACAGCCCGTGGCGGACGTTGAGGATGGGCGAGTAGCGCACTTCGAGGTAGCGCACCCCGTCGGCGTGCGCGTCCACGGCCAGCTCGTAGGCGATTCGCTCCAGCGCCGGCGCGGTCTGCATGACGGAGAGCGTCACGGAGAATCGCTGGAGGTACTCGTCGAGGTCGCGGGCGTCCTGGACCAGCATGTACCGGCCGAGCGACGCGGCATCGTCGCGGGGCATGGGCTGTCCCTGCTCGCGGGCGAGTTCGAGGAGGGTCTGGGGACGGACCGAACCGTCGAGGTGGCAGTGCAGTTCCGCCTTGGGGAAGCGGCGGAGGAGTTCGCGGGTCAGCGGCGGGGTCATGCGAATTCGTCGCGGAGCGCCGGGTCGGCGGCATCGGGGCCGCGATTGGGCACGGTGCGGAGAATCGCGCCGGCCTGGAGCGGCGCGGCGGGATCGAGGGGGAGGCCGCGGCTGTCGGTGATGGCCCGGGCGCCGGCGGCGACGGCGTCGGCCTCGGCGGGCTTCCAGGCCCGGACGGCGTCGAGGGCCGTGGCGCCGCGGGGGACGGCGACGGGGGCGGCGTTCACGAAGGCGCGCAGGGGGTCGCTCATCGGGCGCCCCGCGAGTCGCGAAACGCCGGCGCGCCGGAAAAGGCCGGCCGATACGATCGTTTCATGCGGAAAAGCTAGCGGGGCGCCCCGGAGGTGGGGAGGGCGCGGTTGACGGGCCGTTCCGGGAGCGGCGAGGTTACAGGAGGCGCGGCGTTTCCCCTCCAGCGATACAGGATCGTGACAGGCCATTCGCGACGTTCTGGTGTCGGTTCGGCAGAATTCGGGTCACTGAACGGCGGTACCGGAGCCAGGCGATGAAACCACTGATCATCGGCATCGCGGGCGGCACCGGCTCCGGGAAGTCGACCGTGGCGCGCCGGGTGGCCGACGCGCTGAGCGGCACCTCGGTGGCGTTCCTCGACATGGACGCCTACTACAAGCATTACGCCGACCGGCCCATCGAGGAGCGGCGGAAGATCAACTGGGATCATCCCGAGTCGATCGACTGGGAGCTGCTGGAGACGCAGCTCGCGCAGCTGGCGGCCGGAGCGGCGATCGAGAAGCCCGTGTACGACTTCGTGCAGCATCTGCGGAGCCCGCAGCGGGTTTCGGTGCCGCCGGCCGAGGTGGTGGTCATTGACGGGATCCTGCTGTTCGTGGAAGCGCGGGTGCGGGAGCTGTGCGACGTGAAGGTGTTCGTGGACGCGGACGCCGACATCCGGCTCATCCGGCGCATCCGGCGCGACATCGCGCGGCGCGGGCGGCCGCTGGAGGAGATTCTGGACCAGTACGTGAAGACGGTGCAGCCGATGCATCTGCAATTCGTGGAGCCGAGCAAGCGGTACGCCGACCTGATCGTGCCGCGGGGCGGGCACAACACGGTGGCGATCGGGATGATCGTGGCGCGCATTCGCCAGGAGCTGGCGGGGACGCGCGCATGACCGCCCCCGCGTCGCCGGGCGCACGCGTGCTGGTGGTGGACGACGAGGCCGACATCGTCGCCCTGGTGGCGTTCCATCTCGCAAAGGCGGGGTACCGCGTGTCCACGGCGGCCAACGGCCCCGACGCGCTGGCCGCGGCGCGGCAGGAGCGCCCGATGCTCGTGGTGCTCGACCTGATGCTTCCCGGGATGTCGGGGCTGGACGTGCTGCGCGAGCTGCGCGGCCACGAGAGCACGCGCGACATCGCGGTGCTGCTGCTCACGGCGCGGCGCGAGGAGCAGGACCGCATCGAGGGGCTGTCGATCGGGGCCGACGACTACCTCACGAAGCCGTTCAGCCCGCAGGAGCTGGTGCTGCGGGTGAGCGCCATCCTGCGCCGGGTGACGGCCGGCGGCATCACCGCCGGCGACGTCGTGACCCACGGCCCGATCGAGATCGACCGGGCGGCGCACCGCGTGCGGGTGAACGGGCAGGAGGTGGAACTCACCCCCACCGAGTACCGCCTCCTGCTGCTGCTCTACGAGCGGCGCGGGCGCCTGCAGGCGCGGTCCCACCTGCTGGAGACCGTGTGGGAGGCGGCGCCGGACATCCAGACCCGCACGGTGGACATGCACGTGCAGCGCCTGCGGGCCAAGCTGGGCGAGGCGGGCGAGCTGATCGAGACGGTGCGCGGGTTCGGCTACCGCCTGCGCGTGCCGGCCTGGCGCGGCGCGTGAGCCTCACCCGGCGCCTCCTGCTCGGGTCCACGGTGGTCATCGTGGTGCTGGTGACGGCGATCGTCACCATCGCCGGGTCGCGGCTGCGCAGCCGGCTGCGGGCCGAGACGGTGGCCGACCTGACCCGGTCGGCGCGCACGGTGGCGCTGCTCTGGCAGCCGGGGCGGGATGCCGACTCGCTGGCCGACGCGGCGGGGGCGGCGCTCGGGCGGCGAGTGACGCTGGTGGGCCGCGACGGCATCGTGCGCGGCGACTCGAAGTTCCCGCAGGCCGCGCTGCGCCGGCTGGAAAACCACGCCACGCGCCCCGAGGTCGTCGCGGCCATGGACAGCGGCGTGGGCGTGGCGTACCGGCAGAGCGCCAGTGCGGGCGACGACGAGATGTACGTCGCGGTGCGCCACCCGCTGGGCTACGTGCGCGTGGCGATCGGCCTCGACTCGCTGAACGACGTCGTGGCGGGGGCCCAGCGCGACGTGATCGCGGCCGGCGCGCTCGCCCTGCTCGGCGCGTTCCTGCTCGCCGCGCTGTTCGCGCGCTCGGTGTCGCGGCCGGTGATCGAGCTGCGCAACGTCGCGCGGGCCGTGGCCGACGGCGACCTGACGCGGCGCCCGAGCCTCAACGCGCCGGGAGAGATCGGCGACCTGTCGGCGGCCGTGCACCGCATGACCGAGCAGTTGGCCGGGCGGCTGGCCGCCCTGCAGGCCGAGGAGGCGCTGATGCACGCCACGATCGACGCCCTCGACGAGGGGATCGTGGTCGTGAACGGGCGATACCAGGTCGTCCGCCTCAACAGCAGCGCGCGGCGCCTGCTCGCCGTGCCCGACGCGGTGCCATTTGCCGCCGACCGTCTGCCCCCGGGGCGCACGCTGCGCGAGACGCTGCGTGCCGCGGCGGCCGGCGAATCGCCGGATCCGGCGGAGATGGACCTGGACGGGCGGATCCTCGCCCTGGTCGGGCGCCCGCTCCCCAACGGGGGCGCGGTGCTGGCCCTGCAGGATCTCACGGCGCGCCGCCGTCTGGAGACGGTGCGGCGCGAGTTCGTGGCCAACGCGTCGCACGAGCTCAAGACACCGCTCACCGTGGTGAGCGGGTTCGCCGAAACGCTGGTGGATCCCGACCTGAGCCGCGACGACCGGCAGCGGTTCGCGGCCATGATCCGCGCCAACGCGCAGCGCATGCAGCGAATCGTGGACGATCTCCTCGACCTGTCGCGCTACGAGTCGGGCTCGTGGAAGCCGGAGCCGCGGCGGGTGGACATCCGGCAGACGGCGACGGACGTCGCGGGAAGCCTGGACCGCGCCGCGCGGGCCAAGGGGCTGGCCCTGTCGCGCGAGATTCCCGACGACGCGGCGTTCGTGCGCGCCGACGCCGTGGCGCTGCGGCAGATCCTGTCCAACCTCATGGAGAACGCGGTGCGCTACACGAACGCCGGTTCGGTGACGCTGTTCGCGTCGCGCGAGGAGGGCGGCGTGCGCGTCGGGGTGTCCGACACGGGCATCGGCATCGCGCCGGAGCACCTGGGACGGATCTTCGAGCGGTTCTACCGCGTGGACGCGGCGCGGTCGCGCGAGGAGGGCGGCACGGGCCTCGGGCTGGCGATCGTGAAGCACCTGGCGGAGGCGCACGGCGGCTCGGTGCGTGCCGAGAGCGTGCCCGGCCAGGGATCGACCATCAGCGTGCTGTTCCCCGACGAGCCGGGCGGCCGCGCCGGCTGATCCTGCCGGCCGCCGTTGCGGGCCCGTCTCGCGCCGGTGACGCCATCGTTGCGGTACGGGGAGGGGGCGGTGACACGAGGGGGCTAGTCTCCCCGGTGCATGCAAACCCCCTTGCTCGCCCGACTCGCCGCGCGCGACCGCGATCTCTACGTCCGGTGGGCGCTGGACGACCGTTCGGCGCGCGCGCTGCGCACGGTGCTCACCGCGGTGACCCACGCCGGCGGGGCGTTCGGCAGCATCGCCCTTGCCTCGCTGCCGCTGCTCGGGATCCGTCCGCTCGCGGCGGCCGGGGCCAGGCCGCTCGCGGCCCTGGTCGTGTCGCACCTCGTCGTGCAGCTGTTCAAGCGCACGGTGGGGCGCCCGCGCCCGTCGCAGACGCTGAGCGCGCGGGCGGCGATCGCCGAGCCCGACCGGTTCTCGTTCCCGTCGGGGCACGCGGCGGCGGCGATGTCCATCGCCGTCGTGTACGCGGTGCTCTTCCCGGCCCTGGCCGTGCCGGCCATCGTCGGCGCCACCGCCGTGGGCCTCACCCGGGTGTTCCTCGGCGTGCACTATCCCGGCGACGTGATCGCCGGCCAGGCGATCGCGGTCGTGACCGCGCTGGCCGTGCTCGCGCGGTGACGACGGCAGTCGCTGCGCGGATCACGGGGGCCGGCGGCGCGGCCGCCGTTGTATTTTTCAGGAGCCGGAGGCAAACTGGCAACGGGCGTCCGCGCCGCGTTCGCGCAGCCCGACCGCCTGGCCGCGATGCGCGCCGCCGGGCCGACCTTTGCCGCGGAACGGGGATGGGATCGAATCTTCGACGACCTGATCGCGGAGCGCCTGCCGGCGATCGCCGGAACGGCCGCCCGACGCGCATCGCCGCCATCGACATCGGCTCCAACTCGATCCGGCAGATCCTGGCCGACGTGTGGCCCGACGGGCGCATCCGCGTGGCCGACGAGCTGAAGGCGGCGCCGCGCCTGGGCTCGGGTCTCGCCCGGCGCGACACGCTGGACGACGCGGCCATCGCGCGGGCGCTCGACGCCCTGCGCCGCATGACGATGCTGGCCCACCGGCAACAGGCGGACCGCATCGAGGTCGTGGCCACGAGCGCCGTGCGCGAGGCGGCCAACGGCGAGGCGTTCGCCGCCGAGGTGCGGCGGGCCACCGGGCTCCGGGTGCGCGTGCTGAGCGGCGACGAGGAGGCGCGGCTCGCCTTCCGGAGCGCGCTGGCCCACTTCGACCTCGGCCACGGGCGCGTGGTGGTGATGGACATCGGCGGCGGCTCGCTGGAGCTGGCGCTCAGCTCCGATGGCGTCGTGGAACACCTGGCCTCGCTGCCGCTGGGCGCGCTGCGCCTCACCGAGCAGTTCCTCGCGGGGCGCGATCAGCGCAAGGGGCTGGCCAAGCTGCGCCGGCACGTGCGCGAGGCCATCCGGCCGCACCTGCCGGTGCGCGAGTGGCGCGGCGCGCGGCTCATCGGCTCGGGGGGCACGTTCACGAACCTGGCCGGCATCCACCTGGCGCGGCAGGGCATGAAGGTGGCGCGCACGGTGCACGGCACGGCCATTCCGCACGTCGAGATCGAGCGCATCCTGGAGCTGCTGGCCGACCAGACGCCGGCCGAGCGGCGCGGCGTGCCGGGGCTCAACCCGGGACGCGCCGACATCATCCTGGCCGGCGTGGCGACCGCCATGGAAGTCGTGTCGCGCCTCGAGGCGCGCGCCCTCCAGGTGTCGGCGTACGGGATCCGCGAGGGGCTGCTGCTGGAAGCGGCGCGGGTCTCGCCCACGCCGGTGGACCGGGGCGAGTCGCGGCACCGCTCGGTGCGCGACTTCGGCGCGCGGTGCCACTACGACGCCGCGCACGCCGGGCACGTGCGCGCCCTGGCGCTGGCGCTGTTCGACCGGCTGGGCCCGCGCCTGGGCTGCCCGAGCGAAGACCGCGAGGTGCTGGGCGACGCCGCGCTGCTGCACGACGTCGGCTACCACATCGGGTTCCGCGGCCACCAGAAGCATTCGTACCATCTGATCCTGCACGCCGAGCTGCTGGGCATGTCGCCGGGCGAGCAGGTGATGGTGGCCAACATCGCCCGCTACCACCGCGGCAAGCGGCCGCGCAAGCGCGACGAGAATCTGGCGGGCCTCTCGCCCGACGTGCGCCGGCGGATCCGCAAATTGACGGCCATCCTGCGCGTGGCCGACGGGCTGGACCGGGGGCACATGGGCGCCGTGCGCGCGGTGCGCGTGCGCTGGCTGCGCCGCGCGGTGCGGATCACGCCGGTGCCGGCGCGGCGCAACGGCGCCCTTCGGCTCGAGGTGTGGGGCGCGCAGCGGAAGAGCGACCTGCTGTCGCGCGTGACCAAGCGTCCGGTGGAGATCGTGGCGCCCGACGGCGCCGTGCACAGCTCCGAAGCGGTCGAGGCGTAGCGCGCGCTACGGCGCGCGCCCGGCGCTCTCGGCCTCGGCGTGCTCCTCGACCAGTTCCTCCGGCGTCCGCCCCCAGGAGTCGCGCAGCAGCACGACGTGGGTGGCGCGCACCGGCCCGTCGGGCACGCGCTGGTGCCACACGCCGTCGCCGTCCAGCTCCCACGCCTGGCGGTTGTCGGCGAGCAGCGTGTCGAACAGGGCCCGCAGCCGGGGGTGGAGCGACCGGTCCTCGACCGGAGCCACCGCCTCGACGCGCCGGTCGAAGTTGCGGGGCATCCAGTCGGCCGAGCCGAGGTAGTACTGCCCCACCCCGCCGTTGGCGAAGTACCACAGGCGCGAGTGCTCGAGGAAGCGGCCGATGATGCTGCGCACGCGGATCCGGTCGCTCACTCCGGGGATGCCGGGGCGAAGGCAGCAGATGCCGCGGATGACGAGGTCGATCTCGACGCCGGCGTCGCTGGCCGCGTACAGGGCGCGGATGATCTCCTCGTCCACCAGCGCGTTCATCTTGGCAATCACGCGCGCCGGCCGGCCGGCGCGGGCGTGCGCCGATTCGCGCTCGAGCAGCTCGATGAACCGCGCGCGCAGCGACGTGGGCGCCACGAGCAGGGCCTGGTAGTTGCGCTTGCGCGAGAACCCGGTGAGCGCGTTGAACAGCTCGCTCACGTCCTCGCCGATCACCGGGCTGCACGTGAACAGCCCGACGTCAGTGTAGATGCGGGCGGTGCGCGAGTTGTAGTTGCCGCTGCCGATGTGCACGTACCGGCGGATGCCGTCGGCCTCGCGGCGCACGACGAGCAGGATCTTGGCGTGCGTCTTGAGCGTGGCCGCGCCGTAGGCCACGTGCGCCCCCACGTCCTCGAGCTGGCGCGCCCAGTTGATGTTGTTGGCCTCGTCGAACCGCGCCTTGAGCTCGACCAGCGCGGCCACCTGCTTGCCCAGCTGCGCCGCCTCGGTGAGCGCGTCCACCATCCGCGAGTCGCCCGAGGTGCGGTACAGCGTCATCTTGATGGCCAGCACCTGGTCGTCGCGCGCCGCCTCCTCGAGGAACCGCTCGGCGGTGGCCGGGAACGAGTCGAAGGGGTGGTGCACCAGCACGTCGCCCTCGCGGATCAGGTCGAACATCGACCGCGAGGTGTCGCGCAGCGCTCGCGGCGTGTTGGGCACGAACGGCTGATCGCGCAGCGCCGGGATGTCGAGCCCGGCCACGGCAATCAGGTCGTTGAGCCCGAGCAGCGGGCCGGCCGCCATGACGTCGCGCTCGGTGAGCGCCGAGCTGGGGATGTCGCTCTCGTCGCGGAGCTGCTCCAGCAGGAGCTGGCGCAGATGGGCCGGCATCGCGTCGGACACCTCGAGCCGGATCACCTCGCCGAAGCGTCGCTTGAAGACCTGTTCCTCGATGGTCGACAGCAGGTCCTCGGGCTCGTCCATGAACTCCGGCATCTCGAGGTCGGAAAAGCGCGTGATGCGAAATGGGTACCAGTCCATCACGTCCACGCCCGGAAAGAGCGCGTCGAGGTGCGAGCCCACCAGCTCCTCCAGCGGCACGAACTGGTTGCTGCGCCCCTCGATCGGCACCCACCGCGGCAGGCTCTTGGGCACCTTCACCCGCGCGAACAGCACCGCGCCCGTGTCCGGATCGCGGATCTCCACGGCCAGCGAAATCGAGAGGTTCGAGATGTGCGGAAAGGGGTGTCCCGGATCCACCGCCAGCGGCGTGAGCACCGGGAACACTTCGCGCCGGAAGTACGCGTCCATCGCCGCGCGCTCGGCCGGCTCCAGCTCGTCCATCGGCACCAGCCGCACGCCGTGGCCGGCCAGCCGGTCCAGCAGCTCGGCCAGGCACTCGCGCTGCACCGCCAGCAGCTCGGCGATCTTGCGCCCGATGGCGTCGAGCTGCTCCTGCGGGGTGAGCCCGTCGGGGGGCGTCTGCTGCACGCCGGCCGTCACCTGGCGGCGGAGCCCGGCCACCCGGACCATGATGAACTCGTCCAGGTTGTTGGCGAAGATCGCCAGGAACTTCAACCGCTCGAGAAGCGGGTTCCGCTCATCGTCCGCTTCGTGCAGGACGCGCTGATTGAACTC
>JAGWRI010000339.1 GCA_028876525.1 Gemmatimonadota bacterium
CGCCGGGGGACGTCGGCCCGTCGGCGGAGGAGGCGGCGCGCCGCTACGAGGAGTTCGCGGAATTGCTCATCGAGGCCGCGCCGCGCGAGCAGCGGGTGCGCCGGCTGAGCGACGCCGTGGCCACGACCTCGCGCCGTCTGCGCACGCTCGAGCAGCGGGTCGCGCCGTCGCTCGCCGCGCAGATCGTGTCCGTGCGGCGTGACCTGGACGAGCGGGCGCGCGAAGAGCGGCTCAGGCTGCAGCGACTGGCGGCGCGGCGGCGGTCGCGATAGCCCCGGCCAGCAGGTAGTCCAGCACGTCGCCGGCGGAGTACGCCGTTCGCCCGTTCAGGAACGCCGCCATGTGGAGCAGATCGTCGCCGCTCGTGAGGAGCGGCCGCTCGTCTTCGCCGCGCGGGCGGATCTGCCCCAGGCCGATGTTGGCCAGGAGCGCGTTGCACAGGCAGCGGCGGCCCTCGGTGTCGGCGGCCGCCCCGCCCTTGGCCACGTGGGCGTCCACGGGCTCCGCCGGGCATCGATACCCGATCGCGCCATCCTCCTTGCGATACGCCGTCCGCAGGTAGCCCAGGTCGCAGATCCGCTCCCGATCGGGGGCCTGGAACCGCCCCCCGTCCATGCGCACGATCTTGAACGGATAGCCGGTGGGCGAGGCGCGCGGGTCGGTGCGGACCTCGACCTCGCCGCGCAGCACGCCGGCCAGCACCTCTTCCCTGAGCTCCGGCAGCAGCCCGGACTCATTAGCGAACGCGAATAGCGTGCCCACCTGAACACCGGCCGCCCCGACGGCGAGCGCGTCGCGCAGCCCGTCCGGCGACCCCGTGCCGCCGGCCAGCCAGAACGGGAGCCCCAGATCGCGGATCTTCGCCAGGTCCACGACGTCCCGGTCGCCGTACACCGGCTCGCCGGCCGCCGACAGGCGCAGCTCGCCGCGCGGCGGCGCGTTGTGCCCACCCGCGGTCGGACCCTCGATCACGAATCCGTCCACGCGCCCGTTGGCCTTGCGGGCCAGCGTCGTGGCCAGCGAGTTGGCCGACACGATGGGATAGAACGCCGGCCGCCGGAGCGGCGTCGGCATCACGCCGTGCTCCTGGGGATCGAAGCGCAGCAACACGGGGTCTCCGCCCCCCTCGACGTCGAGGCGGAGCTCGGCCGGCTGGTGGACGGCCAGCGCGTCGAGCACGCCGGGGATCTCGCGCGGAATCCCGGCGCCCATCAGCACGACGTTCACGCCGGCCAGCATCGCGCCGTAGAGCGTCGCCAGGTTCGGCATCTGCACCTTGGTCAGCAGGTTGATGCCGACCGGATTCCGATGGCCCTCCTTGGCCAGCCACACTTCGGCGAAACCGGCCAGCATCGTGACCTGCTGGCGCGCCGCGCTCACGACCTGCTTGTAGGTGGGCAGCGCCTTGTACGGCGCACCGTCGGCCCGGCCCTCGGGGCGGAAATATCGGGCCAGCACCGCGTCGGCAATTGCCGGACAGGGAAAATGCGCCATCGCCCGCCGCAGATGGCCGCCCGGATCGCCGTCCTGGAGGCGACGGACGAAGATCGTGTCTATCACGGTTCCCGAAACCACCCCGAGCTGTCCCCGGAGCGACACGGCGCGGGCGAGCATCCAGTTGGAGACGCCGGCGCCCATGCCGCCCTGGATGACGGTCGGGAGGCCGGACGCGGCAGCAGTTTGGTCAGGGGTCATGCCCGTGCAACCTATCGCCAAAAGAGCCGCGCCGCCCGATCAATGCGCCGGCGGCGCTTCACGTCAGGCAAACCCCGACATCGCTTTCGGGACTTCGCCGAATGCGAGCCGGGGCGGCACTCTGCAGGTTGTGCGGCACCCAAACCCTTCGCGATCCGCGGGCGTCCGACTTGCCCCGACCAGCGAACCGCGCGCGAAGACCGTCGGAGCAGTCCACCCCCAGGCCTCTCAACCGGACCCCCCTCGATGACGCTCTCCGAAGGCGTGGCCAGCGCCCCAGCCGGCGTTGGGGCGCGCACGCCGTCCGTTCCGCGCGGCGCTGCCGTCGCACTCGACTCGTTCTCCTACGACGACGACATCGTCCGCAAGTTCATGCTCGCCACCTTCGTGTGGGGGCTGGTGGGGATGCTCGTCGGCCTGATCGTGGCCCTGCAGATGGTGGTGCCGGCGCTCGACTTCGCGCCCTGGTTCACGTTCGGGCGGCTGCGGCCGCTGCACACGAACGCCGTGATCTTCGCCTTCGCGGGCAATGCGTTCTTCACCGGCGCGTACTACTCGACCCAGCGGCTGTGCAAGACCCGGATGTTCTCGGACGTTCTGGGGCGGTTCCACTTCTGGGGATGGCAGGCGATCATCGTCGCCGCCGCGATCACGCTCCCGCTCGGGTTCACGCAGGCCAAGGAATACGCCGAACTCGAATGGCCAATCGACATCGCGATCGCGGTCGTGTGGGTCGTGTTCGCGGTCAACTTCTTCGGCACGCTGAAGCAGCGGCGCGAGCGGCACCTCTACGTGGCGATCTGGTTCTACATCGCGAGCATCATCACGGTCGCGATCCTGCACATCTTCAACAACCTCGCGATGCCCGCGGGGTGGCTCAAGAGCTACCCGATCTACGCCGGCGTGCAGGACGCCTTCATGCAGTGGTGGTACGGGCACAACGCGGTGGCGTTCTTCCTCACCACGCCCTTCCTCGGCCTGATGTACTACTTCATGCCGAAGGCCGCCGAGCGGCCCGTCTATTCCTACAAGCTCTCGATCCTTCACTTCTGGTCGCTGGTCTTCATCTACATCTGGGCCGGCCCGCACCACCTGCACTACACCGCCCTGCCGGAATGGGCGTCCACGCTGGGCATGGTGTTCTCGGTGATGCTCTGGATGCCGAGCTGGGGCGGCATGATCAACGGCCTGCTCACCCTGCGCGGGGCGTGGAACAAGGTGGCCGAAGACCCGGTCCTCAAGTTCTTCGTCGTGGCGGTGACGGCGTACGGCATGGCCACGTTCGAGGGTCCCATGCTCTCCATCAAGAGCGTGAACGCGCTGGCCCACTACAGCGACTGGATCATCGCGCACGTGCACACCGGCACGCTCGGCTGGAACGGCTTTCTCACGTTCGGCATGATCTACTGGCTGATGCCGCGGTTGTTCCAGACCCGGCTGTACAGCCGGAAGCTCGCCGAGTGGCACTTCTGGATAGGCAGCCTGGGGATCCTGCTGTACGTCGTGGCGATCTACAGCGCGGGGGTGACCGAGGGGCTGATGTGGCGGGCGTTCGACCACACCGGCCGGCTGGCCTACCCCGACTGGATCGAGACGGTCGTGAAGGTGATCCCGATGTGGTGGATGCGCGCCGTGGGCGGCGGGCTCTACCTCGTGGGCGTGCTGATGCTGGGCTGGAACATGCTGATGACGTGGCGTTCGCGGCCGGCCGTGTACGACGTGCCGGTGATCCAGGCGCCGCCGCTGACGCGGGAGCACCGCGAGGAGACGCGGGCCGGCGCGCCGGCGGGCGCGTGGGCCCGGTTCACGAGCCTCGACTGGCACCGGATGTGGGAGGGACGGTGGCTGCTGTTCACGGTGATGGTCATCGTCGCGGTGGCCGTGGCCTCGCTGTTCGAGATCCTGCCCACGTTCCTGATCCGCGAGAACGTGCCCAGCATCTCGTCGGTCAAGCCGTACACGCCGCTGGAGCTGGCCGGCCGCGACATCTACATCCGCGAGGGGTGCTTCTACTGCCACTCGCAGATGATCCGCCCCTTCCGCTGGGAGACCGAGCGGTTCGGCGAGTACTCCAAGCCGGGCGAGTTCGTGTACGACCACCCGTTCCTGTGGGGCTCGCGCCGCATCGGGCCCGATCTGGCCCGGGAGGGCGGCAAGTATCCCGACCTCTGGCACGTGCGCCACATGCAGGATCCGCGCTCGATCACGCCGCGGTCCATCATGCCGGCGTATCCGCAGCTGCTCGGCAACGACCTCGACTTTGCCGGAATCCAGCACAAGGTGGACGCGATGGCGATGCTCGGCGTGCCGTACGGCCAGGCCGTGCTGCAGGATGAGGCGCCGAAGATGGCCCGGGCACAGGCGGCGCTGATCGCCGACACGATCGCGCAGCAGGGCGGGCCGCCGAATCTGCAGAGCAAGGAGATCGTCGCCCTGGTGGCGTACCTCCAGCGGCTCGGGTGGGACGCCACGCGCGTCGCCGGGCCCGCGGCGGCTCCGGCGGCCGGGGCGGCGGGGGCGGCCGCCGCGCCGAAACCCGCCGGGGGCGGCGCGCCATGAAGTCGTTGTCCGACGTGGTGAGCGGCGCCGGCCTGCACATCTACGCCGACATCGCGCTCGTCATCTTCCTCGCCGTCTTCGTCGCCATCCTCGCGCGGGTGCTGTTCACCGGGCGCTCCCACTGGGAGCATGAGCGGAACCTCCCGCTCGAGGACGACGCTCCGACTCCGTCCACCTCCAGAGACCGCGAATTCCCCCATGCCGACCAATAAGAGCGATCAGGACCGCCTGCTCGAACACAACTACGACGGCATACAGGAGTACGACAATCCGATGCCGCGGTGGTGGGTCTGGATCTTCTGGGCCTCCATTCTCTTCGCCGTCGTGTACGGCCTCGATCCCTGGCACGTGCTGCGCGGCCCCGGGCGCATCGCCGAATACGACGCGGCGATGGCGGCCGCGGCCAGGGCGTTCCCGCCGCCAGCGGCCGGCGGCAACGCCGCCACGCTGGACGCGCTGGGCCGGAACCCGCAGGCGATGGCGGCCGGCAAGCAGGTGTTCGTGACCAATTGCGCGCCCTGCCACCGCCCCGATGGCGGCGGCCTCATCGGCCCGAACCTCACCGACGACTATTGGATCCACGGCGGCACCGTGACCGACGTGCACCGCACGATCACGCAGGGCGTGCTCGACAAGGGGATGCCCAACTGGGGCAAGGTGCTGAAGCCCGAGCAGATCGACGACGTGGCGGTGTATGTGTTCTTCGGCCTGCACCACACCAATCCGCCCAACCCCAAGGCGCCGCAGGGCGAGAAGGTCGAGCGGCCCGAATGACCACGCCCGCCCCCACCGCCGCCGGGCGCGTCCTCCCGACGCTCAACGAGGACGGATCCCGGCGCTGGATCCGCCCCAGGCCGTCGCCGGGCAGCTTCTGGCGCCGGCGCCGCGCCGTGGCGTACGGGCTGATGTTCGTGTTTTTCATCATCCCGTACCTGCGGATGAACGGGAAGCCGGTCGTGCTGCTGGACCTGCCGAGCCGGCAGTTCACGCTGTTCGGCACGACCTTCCTGCCCACCGACACGCTGCTGCTCATGTTCCTGATGGCCAGCCTCATCATCGGCGTCTTCCTGCTGACGGCGCTGGCGGGGCGCGTGTGGTGCGGGTGGGGGTGCCCGCAGACCGTGTACATGGAGTTCCTGTTCCGGCCCATCGAGCGTGTGTTCGAGGGCGGGCGCAGCGGCTCGATGCAGCTCGACCGCGAGGGCGTGCGCGGCCAGCTGCACGCGCGGCGACTGGCCAAGTACGCCGTCTATCTCATGCTCTCGCTCTTCCTGGCCCACACCTTCCTCGCCTACTTCGTGGGCATCGACCGGCTGGTGCGGTGGGTTCGGCAATCGCCGTTCGAACACCCGACGTCGTTCTTCGTGATGGCGGTGACGACGGCCGGCATCATGCTCGACTTCACCTGGTTCCGCGAGCAGACCTGCCTCGTGGCGTGCCCCTACGGCCGCTGGCAGTCGGTGCTGCTCGACCGGCAGTCGCTGATCGTGGCCTACGACGCGACCCGCGGCGAGCCGCGGGGCAAGGGCAAGGACCGCGCCGGCCTGGGCGACTGCGTGGACTGCGGCGCGTGCGTGATCACCTGCCCCACGGGGATCGACATCCGCGACGGCCTGCAGATGGAGTGCATTCACTGCACGCAGTGCGCCGACGCCTGCGACGCCATCATGGCCCGCGTGGGCAAACCGCCGGGGCTGGTCCGCTATTCGTCGCAGGCGGCGCTGGCCGGCGAGCCGGTCCGCCGTCTGCGCCCTCGCGTCGTGCTGTATCCCACGGCGTTCGCGGTCATGTTCGGCGGCTTCCTGTACACGCTCGGCACCAAGGCCCCGGCCGACATCACCGTGCTGCGCGGGCTGGGCGAGCCCTACGTCGTGGAAGCCGACGGCCGCGTGGCCAACCAGCTCCGCGTGAAGATCACCAACCGGACGGGCGCTCCGCACACCTACGCCGTGAGCGTGGACGGGGCCGGGCCCGGCGAGATCATCGCGCCCGACAATCCGCTGGCCATCGCCGCGGGCGCCACGGACGCACTGGCGATGTTCGTGATGCTGCCGACGTCGGCGTTCCACGACGGCGAGCGGAGCATCGTCGTGCGGGTCAGCGACGGCGCCGGCTTCACGGGCACGGTGCCCTACCGCCTGGTCGGGCCGGAGCACGAGGACCATCACGCGACCCCGGAGGCGGGGAAGGAGCGGGAATGAAGAAGGGGTGGGGGTGGCCCGTGGGGGTGGCGGCGATCCTCGCCGCCACCGTCGGCCTCAACGCGTGGGTGTACCGCGTGGCCAACGACGACCCGTCGTTCGCCGTCGAGCCCGACTACTACCGCAAGGCCGTGGACTGGGACAGCACGCTGGCCCAGCGGCGGCAGAATCTCGCGCTGGGCTGGCGCCTCGCGCCCCGGCTCGAGGCGTTCACGCTCGAGCGCGGCGCGCTGCTCCAGATCACGCTCACCGACGCCGGGGGCGCGCCGATCCGCGACGCCACGGTGAAGGTCGCGGCGTTCTTCAACGCCCGCGCCAACGACATCGTGGACAGCACGCTGGCGCCGGACTCCGCCGGATACGCGGTACGCCTTCCCGTTCGGCACGGCGGCGTGTGGGAGCTGCAGTTCGACGTCCGGCGCGGCGGGCAGCGGTTCACCTCCATCGCGCGCGTGGAGGCCGTGCCCGCGGGCAAGGGGCTATGACGCTGCTGCTGGGCGTGCTGGCCGCCAGCCTGGTGGGCAGCCTCCACTGCGCGGCGATGTGCGGCGGCTTCGTGTGCGTCTACGCCGGCTCGTCGCCGGCCCGCGGGGGCGGCGCGCTGCGGGCGCACGCCGCGTACCACGGCGGCCGGCTGCTCTCGTACGCCGCGCTCGGTGCGACTGCCGGCGCCATCGGCGCGCGGGTGGACGACCTCGGCCGGCTCGCCGGAATGCACCGCGGCGCGGCCATCGTGGCCGGGGCGCTGATGGTCGCCTGGGCGCTGGGCATCATCGCCGCCACGGCGGGGGTGCGCGTGCCCGGCACCCTGGCGCCCGCATGGGCCACGCGCCGGCTGGGCGCCGCGCTGCTCGCCATGCGCGACCGCCCGCCCGTGGCCCGCGCCGCCGTCACGGGGCTGCTCACCACGCTCCTGCCCTGCGGGTGGCTGTACACGTTCGTCGTCACCGCCGGCGGCACGGGTGGCGCGGTGGACGGCGCGGGGGTGATGGCCGTCTTCTGGCTGGGCACCGTGCCCATCCTGCTCGCCGTGGGCCTGGGCGCGCAGCGCCTGCTCGGGCCGGTGGCCCGGCGCCTGCCGCTGGCCAGCGCCGCGATGGTGCTGGTGCTGGGCCTCCTCTCCATTTCGGGGCGCCTGCGTCCGCCGCGCATGATGCACATGGCCGCGCACGCGCCGCCCGCGGCCGTGGCGATGGACTCCGCGCATGCCGCCCGCTGAGCGCGCGGCGCTGCCCGCCGGGCTGGCCGTGCACGCGGGGCCCGCGACCGACGTGCCGTGCACCCACTGCGGGCTGATCGTGCCGGCGGGGCTGGTCGAGCCCGGCGCCGGACGGCAGTTCTGCTGCGCCGGATGTCGCTCGGCGTACGAGATATTGCACGAGCACGGGCTGGACCGGTATTACCGCTTCGCGGAGCGGCGCGAGGCCTCGGTGGCGCCCACCGGGCGAACGTACGAGGAGTTCGACCACGAGGCATTTCAGAAGTTGTATGTGCGCGGCCTGCCCGGGGGCCTGGCGCGGGTGGACCTCTACCTCGAGGGGGTGCACTGCGCGTCGTGCGTGTGGCTGGTCGAGCGCGTGCCCCTGCTCCTGCCCGGCGTGGCGCGGGCCGAGCTGGAGATCCGGCGCTCGCTGGCCCGCATCGAGTGGGACCCGGCGTCGGTGCCGCTGTCGCAGGTGGCGCGGATGCTGGATTCGCTGGGCTACCCGCCGCACCCGTTCCGCGGCGTGCAGCGCGACGCCGTGCGCCGCCGCGAAGACCGCGCGATGCTCGCCCGGATCGGCGTCGCCGGCGCCATCGCCGGCAACATCATGCTCGCCGCGTTCGCGCTGTACGCCGGGTGGGGCGGCGGCATGGAACACCAGTGGCAGGTCTTCTTCCGCTGGACCAGCCTGGCCCTGGTCACGCCGGCCCTGCTCTGGCCCGGCCGCGTGTTCTTCTCGGGCGCCTGGTCGGCCCTGCGCACGCGCACCCTGCACATGGACGTTCCCATCGCCCTCGGCCTCGCCGTGGGCTACGCGCAGGGGGCGTACAACACGATTCGCGACACGGGGCCGATCTACTTCGACGGGCTGGCGCTGCTCATCTTCCTGCTGCTCGTGGGCCGCTACCTGCAGCAGCGCGGGCAGCGCGCCGCGGCCGACGGCGCCGAACTGCTCTACTCGCTCACCCCGTCCACGGCGCGGGTGCTGGACGACGACGGCGCCGAGCGCCTCGTGCCGGCCGAGGCGCTGCTGCCCGGGATGGCCCTCGAGGTGCGCCCCGGCGAGACGTTCGCCGCCGACGGCGTGATCACCGACGGACGGTCGCAGCTGGACACCTCGCTGCTCACCGGCGAGTCGCGCCCGGTGTCCGCCGCGGCGGGCGCCGCGGTGTTCGCCGGAACGGTGAACCTGTCGGCGCCCGTGCGCATGCGCGTGGAACGGGCCGGCGAGTCCCGCCGGGTGGCGCAGCTGCTGCAGCAGGTCGAGGAGAGCGGGCGCCGGCGGGCGCCGGTGGTCGAGACGGCGAACCGGATGGCGGCCTGGTTCGTGGCCGTGGTGCTCGCGCTCGCCGCCATCACGTTTGTGATCTGGGAGCGGCGCGATCTCGCGCAGGCGGTGGACAACGCCATCGCGCTGCTCATCGTGACGTGCCCGTGCGCGCTGGCCCTGTCCACGCCGCTCGCCGTCTCGATGGCCATCGGGCGGGCGGCGCGCTCCGGGATCTTCATCAAGGGAGGCGATGCCCTGGAGACGCTGTCGCGGCCCGGCCGGCTGCTGCTCGACAAGACGGGGACGGTCACCGAGGGAACGACGGCGCTGGTGGCGTGGGAGGGCCCGCAATGGGTGAAGCCCCTCGTGCTCGCCCTCGAGGCGGGCTCGGCGCATCCCATCGCCGCCGGGTTCCGGGCCGCCTGGCCCGGGGAGGCGGCGCCGCCGGCCGCCGCCGTCGAGCACACCATGGGTGGCGGGATATCAGGAATCGTGAATGGCCGCCGGATCGTGCTGGGATCTCCGGCGTTCGTGCGCGCGGCAACGGGTGCGACCGCCGCGCCGGCGCTCCCCCCGGCGCTCACGCCGGTGCTGGTGGCGGTGGACGGCGCGGTCGTCGCCGCGGCGGGACTGGGCGATCCGGTGCGCCCGGGCGCGGCCGACGCCGTCGCGGCCCTCC
>JAGWRI010000340.1 GCA_028876525.1 Gemmatimonadota bacterium
ACTCCAATTCAGAAGCGCACCAGCCACGTGGAAATCGTGGTGGGCGAGAGGGAAGGTCGCTAATGGGACAGAAAACACATCCGATCGGCTTTCGCCTCGGCATCTCCAAGCAGTGGCGGTCGCGTTACTACGCGGGCCGCGAGTTGCCGGCGTTGCTGCGTGAGGACGAGCTGCTGCGCAAGTATCTCAAGGCGCGCCTCGGGCACGCGGCGATCGCCGACATCGTGATCGAGCGCAAGCCGGGCAAGGTGGTGGTGACGCTGCACACGGGGCGTCCGGGCGTGGTGATCGGCAAGAAGGGCGCCGAGGTGGACAAGCTGCGCGACGAGCTGGCGCACCTGACGGGCAAGGAAGTGGGGATCAACGTCGAGGAGATCAAGCGGCCCGAGCTCGAGGCGCAGCTGGTGGCGGACAACATCGCCAGCCAGTTGGCGCAGCGCATCTCGTTCCGGCGCGCGATGAAGCGGGCCGTGCAGAGCTCGATGCGGATGGGGGCGCTGGGGATCAAGATCAAGTGCGGGGGCCGGCTGGGCGGCGCGGAGATCGCGCGCGTCGAGGGCTACCACGAGGGGCGGGTGCCGCTCCACACGCTGCGGGCGGACATCGACTACGCGACGTCGACCGCGAAGACCACCTTCGGGACCATCGGGGTCAAGGTGTGGATCTTCAAGGGCGAGATCGTGGAGGACCGTCGTGGCACCACCTATTCCTCCGGCATGTAGGGGAGGCGACGAGCAATGCTGAGTCCGAAGCGGGTCAAGTTCCGCAAGATGTTCAAGGGCCGCACCAGGGGGCTGGCGCACCGCGGGAGCACCGTGGCGTTCGGCACCTACGGGCTGCAGGCGCTGGAGCCGGGGTGGATCAGCAACCGGCAGATCGAGGCCGCGCGCGTGGCGCTGACGCGGCACATCAAGCGCGGCGGCAAGGTCTGGATCCGGATCTTCCCGGACAAGCCGATCACCAAGAAGCCGGCCGAGACCCGCATGGGCAAGGGCAAGGGGTCGCCGGAGTCGTGGGTGGCGGTGGTGAAGCCCGGGCGGGTGCTGTTCGAGCTGGAAGGGATCACCAAGGAGATCGCGCAGAAGGCGATGGCGCTGGCCGCGGCCAAGATGCCGATCCGCACGAAGTTCGTGGTTCGCGAGGAGGCGCACACCGATGCGAGCTGAGGAGATTCGGGAGCTGACGTCGGAAGACATCACGGCGCGCATCGCGGCGCTGGAGGAGGAGCGGTTCCGGCTGCGGTTCCGCAGTGCGTCGGAGCCGCTGGAAGAGCCGCTGCGGCTGCGGGTCATCCGGCGCGACCTCGCCCGGCTGAAGACCATTCTGCGCGAACGGCGGCAGGCGCCGACGGCGCGCTAGCGGGGAGCGACCCAGGACATGGCTGACATGACGAATTCCAACACCGCCGCCGATCGGGCCCGGACGTCGCGCAAGACGCGCGTCGGCCTGGTGGTGAGCGACAAGATGCAGAAGACGGTCGTGGTCGCGCTGGAGCGCCGGGTGGCGCATCCGGTGTACGGCAAGATGATGACCCGCACGCGGAACGTGAAGGCGCACGACGAGGAGAACTCGGCGAAGGCCGGGGACACCGTGCGCATCATGGAGACCCGCCCGCTGTCGAAGGACAAGCGGTGGCGCGTCATCGAGATCGTCGAACGGGCGCGCTGAGGAGAACGGGCGATGATCCAACAGGAATCCATGGTCCGGGTGGCGGACAATTCGGGCGCCAAGCGGGCGCTCGTGATCCGCGTCCTGGGCGGCACGCGGCGGCGCTACGCCGGTCTCGGTGACGTCGTCATCGTGGCGGTGAAGGATGCGCTGCCCAACGGCACGGTGAAGAAGGCGGAAGTGGCGCGGGCGGTGGTCGTGCGCACGGTCAAGGAGACGCGGCGCAAGGACGGCAGCTACATCCGCTTCGACGAAAACGCGGTCGTGATCATCAACGACCAGGGCGAGCCGCGGGCGACCCGCATCTTCGGGCCCGTGGCGCGCGAACTGCGGGAGAAGCGGTACATGAAGATCGTCTCGCTCGCGCCGGAGGTCTTGTAAGATGCGCCGGAATGTATATCGGAAGACAGATCGGCCGCGCGCGGTGAACCGCCGGCGTCACGCGGACAACGCGGAGCGGTCCGCGCTGCCCGTCGTGAAGGGCGACACGGTGCGGGTCGTGCGGGGCGAGGACAAGGGCAAGGAGGGGAAGGTCCTCCACGTGTACCTCAAGACCGGGCGCGTGATGGTCGAGGGCGTCAACATCGTGAAGCGCCATCGCCGGGCCCGGACGGCCGACGAGCAGAGCGCGATCGTGGAGATGCCGGCCCCCGTGCATGCGTCGAACGTGATGCTGGTGGACCCGAAGAGCGGCGCGCCGACCCGCACGCGGGTGCGGCTGGACGAAGACGGCACCAAGGAGCGCATCAGCGTGAAGAGCGGCGATGCCATTCCGCGTCCCAAGCGCTGAGCGAGGACGATAGACCATGGCGACCAAGGAAAAGAAGGGAAAGGGCGGGAAGGCGGAGGTGAAGGCACGCGGGGCCCATGCGGGCGCCGGGCTGCCGGTCCCGCCGCCGCGGCTCCGCATCCACTACCACGAGCAGGTCCGGCCCAAGCTGATGCAGCAGTTCGGCTACACGAACCCGCATCAGGTGCCGACCCTCACGAAGATCGTGCTCAACGTCGGCCTCGGCGAGGCGATCAAGCAGCCGAAGGCGCTCGACGTGGTGGTCGAGGAGCTGGCCACGATCACGGGCCAGCAGCCGGTGCGGAAGCGGGCCAAGAAGTCGATCGCGAACTTCGGGCTCCGCGAGGGCCAGGAGATCGGCGCCGCGGTGACGCTGCGCGGGGCGCGGATGTGGGAGTTCCTCGACCGGTTCGTCTCGGTCGCGATTCCCCGCGTGCGCGACTTCCGCGGGCTGCCCACGCGATCGTTCGACGGGCGCGGCAACTATTCGCTCGGCGTCAAGGAGCAGATGATCTTCCCCGAGATCAACTACGACACGATCGAGCAGATCCACGGGATGGACATCACCTTCGTCACCACGGCGACGCGGGACGACCAGGCGCTGGCGCTGCTGAAGGAACTGGGCATGCCCTTCAAGGGCGACGACAAGAAGGGCACGCGCCTCTAGGCGCGGAACCCATCAGGAGAGAACACGATGGCTCGAAAGGCCATGATCGAGAAGAGCAGACGGAAGCCGAAGTTCGCCGTGCGGCAGCACAACCGGTGCGGCCGGTGCGGGCGCTCGCGCGCCTATCTCCGGCGGTTCGGCCTGTGCCGCATCTGCTTCCGCGAGCTGGCGCTGAACGGGATGATCCCGGGCGTGCGGAAGGCGAGCTGGTGATCTTACGGTAGCAGAGTAGGAGTGTGGGAGCGTAGGGAACCGCGACGTCGGTTCCGCCGCAGCTACCCACCTACCCGCCTACCCGAAGGGCAGAGCAGGAACGTTCACTCTTTGCATTCCGCACGTCCGCGAGGATACGGCGGAAGGGACTGACGACATGAGCATGACCGACCCGATTGCCGACATGTTGACGCGGATCCGCAACGCCTGCGGATCGGGGCACCGCCGCGTGGACATGCCGGTGAGCAAGATCAAGACCGAGATCGCGCGGATCCTGAAGGAGGAGAAGTTCATTCAGGACTTCCAGACGATCGAGACCGAGGACGGCCGGCAGGTATTGCGCGTGCGGCTCAAGTACGCGGGCGGCGCGCCCGTGATCCGCGATATGCAGCGCGTGTCCACCCCCGGGCTCCGCCGCTACGTTGGCGTGCGCGAGATCCCGCGCGTGCGCAACGGGCTGGGCGTGGCGATCCTCTCCACCTCGCAGGGGCTGATGTCCGACCGGCAGGCGCGCCAGGCGCGCACCGGCGGCGAGCTCCTCGCGTTCGTCTGGTAAGGGAGGCCCACGATGTCACGTATCGGAAAGCTGCCAATCAAGGTACCGCCGGGCGTCACCGTGACGGTGAACGGCCACGTGGTGCAGGTGAAGGGCCCGAAGGGCGAGCTGTCGCGGACGATGCACCGGGACGTCGGGGTGGCGGTGGAGGGCGACGTGGTCAGGGTCACGCGTCCCTCGGACGAAGACCGCCACAAGGCCCTCCACGGACTGTCGCGGACGCTCGTGTTCAACATGGTGGAAGGGGTGACCAAGGGCTACCAGAAGCAGCTCGAGATCACCGGCGTGGGCTACAAGGCGGAGATGCGCCCCTACGGGTTGCAGCTCGCCCTCGGCTACTCGCACCAGATCGAATACAAGGCGCCCAAGGGCATCAAGCTCACCGCGCCGCAGCCGACGCAGATCCTGATCGACGGCGCGGACAAGGAGCTGGTGGGCCAGGTGGCGGCCGAGCTGCGCTCGCTCCGGCCCCCCGAGCCGTACAAGGGCAAGGGCATCAAGTACGTGGGCGAGCAGATCCGGCGGAAGGCCGGCAAGGCGGGAGGCAAGTAATGGCGATCATTCCCAAGACCCGCGCCGAGCAGCGCCAGCGCCGGCACCTGCGGGTGCGCAAGCACCTCGCGGGCACGCCGGAGCGGCCGCGGCTCGTCGTGTTCCGGTCGCTGAAGCACATCTACGCCCAGCTCGTGGACGACACGACGGGGCGCACGTTGATGACGGTGTCGGACCAGGGCGTGCCGGCCGGGAAGAAGGCCGAGCGCTCGGCGCAGGTGGGCAAGGCGATCGCCGAGCAGGCGAAGGCCGCCGGAATCAGCCGCGTGGTGTTCGACCGCGCCGGCTACAAGTACCACGGCCGCGTGAAGGCGGTGGCCGAAGGCGCCCGCGAGGGCGGGTTGGAGTTCTAACATGGAACAGCACGGAAATCCCCAAGCGACGGGATCGGAGTCGCCGGCGCCGCGTCGCGGTGGCGGTGGCGGTGGTGGCGGCGGCGGTGGCCGCGGGCGCGGCGGCCAGGGCGGCGGTCGCGGACGC
>JAGWRI010000341.1 GCA_028876525.1 Gemmatimonadota bacterium
CGCGCTGCTCCGCCGTAACGTCGAAGAGTCCCGGCGACATCCGTTCGATCATACGGAGAACGCCGGCACGCCGCCGGGCCCGAGATCCGCGCGCGGTTCGCGCTTGCCGCTGCGCCAATCGTAGAACCCGAGGCCGCTCTTGCGTCCGAGCCAGCCCGCCGCGACGTACTCGCGTAGCAGCGGACACGCGCGGTACTTCGGATCGCCGAGCCCGTCGCGCAACACGTCGAGGATCGAGGCGAGCGTATCGAGTCCGATGAAGTCGGCGAGCTCGAGCGGCCCCATCGGGTGGTTCATGCCGAGCTTCATCACCGTATCGATCGACTCAACCGTGCCGACGCCTTCGAAGAGCGCGTAGATCGCCTCGTTGAGCATCGGGCACAGGATGCGATTGCTCGCGAACCCCGGATAGTCGCTCGCCTCGACCGGCGTCTTGCCTACGGCCTTCGACCAGGCCAGCACCTTCGCGGTGGTCGCGTCGCTCGTCGCCAGCCCGCGGATGATCTCCACGAGCTGCATCACGGGCACGGGATTCATGAAGTGCATCCCGATCACCGCGTCGGGGCGCTTGGTGCGCCCGGCGATCTCGGTGATCGAGATCGAGCTGGTGTTGGTGGCCAGGATCGCGCCGGCGTCGGCCTTGGCGTCCAGCTCGGCGAAGATCTTCGCCTTGAGCTCGCGGTTCTCGGTCACCGCCTCGATGACCAGCGCCGCGCCCGCCACCGCGTCCAGCGTGTCGTGCTCGCCGATGCGGCCCAGGATCGCCTCCCTGTCGGCCGGCTGGAGCGCGCCCTTCTTGATCTGCCGGTCGAGGTTCTTCGCGATCGTGTCGCGCCCCTTCGCGAGCGCGGCCTTCGAGACGTCGATCATCGCCACCGGATATCCGGCCTGCGCGAACACGTGCGCGATGCCGTTCCCCATCTGGCCGGCGCCGAGCACCGCAATCCGATCGGTCATGCTATGACTCCTCGCGGCGAGGGCGCCGCGCGTAGAGATAGGTCAGGCCCGCCATGATCCCGGCCGCCGCGGCCACCCCACCCTCCGGCCCCCACGTGCCCCCCGTGAGCCACCGCGGCCCCGCGTCCAGCAGCTGGTAATTTGGCGTCGCGAGCGGGAATCCGCTCACCGGAGAATGTAAGGGCACGGCCATCACCCAGTTCCAGGCGAAGTGCGCCATCCAGGCGGCGTACAGGCTGCCCGTGGCCAGCACGATCGCGCCCAGGAACACCCCCGCCAACGTCACCATCGTAATCGGCTCCACCCCCGAGCCGTGGTTCGCCAGGTGCAGCAGCCCGAATCCCAGGCTCGTCACCGCCAGCGCCCACCGCCACCCGAGCCCGTCGCGCAGCACCGCGAACACGTATCCGCGGGCGAGCAGCTCCTCGAGCATCGCGGCGGGCAGCAGGAACCAGGTCACCCGCGCCGCCGCGCCCCACCACGAACCCGGCGCCGACGGCGCGAACCGGAGCGCCCCGAGCGCGATCAGCGCCAGACAGGGAAGCCCGATGGCCAGCGCGCCGAGCAGCCAGCCCTCGACCCACGCCGCGCCCCGCGCCGACTCGCGGCCCATCCACACCGACGACCAGGGCCGCCCGTCCACCAGGCGGACGCCGACGAAGGTCCCGACCAGCAGGCCGATCAACGCGGCCTCGGCGTCACCGCTGCCCGGCAGGCCGGCGCCGGCGGAGGCGGTGGCGAGCAGCGGACCGATGACGGTGGCGGCAACGCCCCACGCCGCGAACGTCACCACGACGAAGATCGCGAGGCGCCAGGGCGCGCGAAGCGCCCCCGCCGGCGTGCGGAGGAAGCGGGTGCCGCTCACCCCGCCCGGTCGGGCGCCGGCGACCGCGTCACCGCGGCCGCGACCAGCGACTTGACCCCGTCGGCCGCGACGAAGGGGAGCGCGCCGAGCACGTAGGCGCGCGACAGGCTGCCGGTGAGCACCGCGAGCTGGGCCAGCCCGCCCACGTACAGCACGAGCACGCCGGCCGCCGCCGCCAGCGTGCGCCCAGTGAAGCCGCGCAGCCGGAAGACGAGGGCGCCCGACACGAACGCCGCCACGGGATAGGCCAGCAGGTAGCCGCCGGTGGGGCCGATGAAGCGCATCACGCCCGGCGCGCCCATCGGCGCGAACACCGGGAGACCGGCCGCGCCGAGGACGAGGTACAGCACCATGCTGGCCGCGCCGTACGCGGGGCCGAGCATCATCCCGGCCAGCACCACGAGCAGCGGCTGGAGCGTGATCGGCACCGGGGTGCCGGGCAGCGGGATGGCCACCTGCGAGGCAGCGGCCAGGGCGGCCGCGAATCCGGCCACGCCCAGCAGGGCGATGCGGCGGTCTTCGACGAGGGCGTGGGTCTTCATGGCATCAGTCCCGGGTGACGCTGAGGGCCACGGCATCGCCGCCCCCCAGACAGAGCGTGGCGAGGCCCGTGCGGGCGCCGCGGTCCTGCAGGGCGTACAACAGCGTGGTGAGCACGCGCGCGCCGCTGGCGCCGATGGGATGGCCCAGGGCAATCGCGCCGCCGTTCACGTTGACGCGATTCCAGTCCCAGCCCAGGCCGGCGCCATCGGCCAGCGCCTGCGTGGCGAACGCCTCGTTCGCCTCGATCAGGTCGTAGTCGCCGATCGTGGTGCCGCTGAGCTTCATCAGGTTGCGCACCGCGTAGATCGGCGCGAAGAACAGCTCCTTCGGCTCCACGGCGCCGGTGGCGTAGGCGGAGATGCGGGCCATGATGGGGAGCCCGTGGGCCTGGGCGTACGCCTCGGACGTGACGACCAGCGCCGCGGCGCCGTCGTTGAGGCTCGACGCGTTGCCCGCGGTGACCGAGAGATCGTCGGCCTTGCTCGACGAATCGCCGAACGCGGGGCGCAGCTTGGCCAGCGACTCCATGGTCGTGTCCTTGCGCGGCTGCTCGTCGGTGTCGACGATGGTCGGCCCCTTCCGGCCGGGCACCTCGACGGGGGCGATCTCGCCCCTGAACTTGCCGGCCTCGATGGCGGCCACCGCCTTGCGGTGCGAGTTGACGGCGAACTCGTCCTGCATGGCGCGGGTGATCCCGGCCTTCTGCGCCGTGTATTCGGCGTGACCGCCCATGTGGACATCGCAGGCCGCGCACCAGAGGCCGTCGCGAATCATCCCGTCCACCATGGTCTGGTCGCCGAGCTTGACCCCGCCGCGCATACCATAGACGTAGTACGGGGCGTTGGACATCGACTCCTGGCCGCCGGCCACGACGACCTCGCGGTCGCCGGCCTTGATGGCCTGTGCGGCGAGCATCACCGCCTTGAGCCCCGAGCCGCACACCTTGTTGATGGTGAGGGCCGAAACGCCGGCGGGAATTCCCGCCTTGAGCTGCGCCTGCCGGGCAGGCGCCTGGCCGACGCCGCCCTGGATGACGTTGCCCATGATGACTTCCTGGACTTCGGCCGCCGGGATGCCGGAGCGCGCGAGGGCCGCCTTGATGGCGACGGCGCCGAGGTCGGGCGCGGAAAGAGTCGAAAGGCCGCCGAGGAATTTGGCGATGGGGGTGCGGGCGGCTGCAACTATGACAGGGGTATTTGACATGGTCTAAAAACTACGTAAACGGCGCTGGCAACAACAGCGGGCGCACATACGGCGCCGGCAAACACCGCGCCGGCAAGACCAGCGCCGACAAAACCAGCGCGAACAAGAACAGCGCCGGCAAGAACAGCGCCGGGAACGGATTACGGCAACCAGCGCATGGGAACGGCCACCGCGTTCGCAGTTTCAAGGGCCGCAGGCCCCACCGAATTCGGCGCCGCACTTGTTGGCGCGGTGCTTGTCAGCGCTGTACTTGTCCGCGCTGGTCTTGCCGGCGCCGTTCCTGCCGGCGCCTCATGTACTTCTCGCTCTTATTTCCCCAAGTACGCGGCCGATGAATTCCCCGACGCCGACGACTTCCTGCTTCTTCCCCTCTCCCCGGGCCCTGACCGCGACCGTATCCCCCTCCGCTTCCCGCTTTCCGATCACCGCCATGTACGGGACCTTCATCATCTCCCCGTCGCGGATGCGGTAGTTCAGCGTCTCCTTCCGGTCGTCGAGGTGGGCGCGGATCCCGGCGTCGCGCATCCGGCGAACGACGGCCTGCGCCACCCCTTCCATCTCGTCGGTGATCGGCAGGACGCGCACCTGCTCGGGCGCGAGCCACACGGGGAACGCTCCCGCGAAGTGCTCGATGAGAATGGCGATGAACCGCTCGAAGCTCCCGCTCACCGCGCGGTGGATGACCACCGGCCGGTGCATGGCGTTGTCGTCGCCCACGTACTCGAGGTCGAAGCGTTCGGGGGCGTTGTAGTCGAGCTGGATCGTGCCCAGCTGCCACAGGCGCCCCAGCGAGTCGGTGACGTCGAAGTCGATCTTGGGACCGTAGAAGGCGCCGTCGCCCGGCTTGAGCTCATACGGCATGCCCGTGGCCTCGAGCGCGGCCCGGAGCGCGCCCTCGGCGCGGTCCCACAGCGCGTCGTCGCCGATGCGCACCTCGGGGCGCGTCGCGAACCGCACCGCGGGCCGGAGTCCGAACGTCCGGTAGAAGTCGGCGATGAACTGCGCCAGGAAGCGCACCTCCTCGGCGATCTGCCCCTCGGTGAGGAAGATGTGGCAGTCGTCCTGGTGGAACTGCCGCACGCGCGTCAGCCCCGACAGCGCGCCCGTGACCTCGTTGCGGTGCAGCGTATCGAAGGTCGCGAAGCGAAGCGGAAGCTCGCGGTACGAGTGCTTCCGGGACAGGTACAGCAGGTAGTGCGAGGGGCAGTTCATGGGCTTGAGGGAGGAGTCCAGCTCCTCGCTCTCGTTGTTGTGCACCAGGAACATGTTCTCGCGGTACTTGCCCCAGTGCCCCGAGATCTCCCACAGGCCCTTGTTGTACAGCACCGGAGTGCGCACTTCCTGGAACTTCTCGCGCTGCAGCTCGCGCACGTAGCCCATCAGCTCGTTGAAGATGGTCGTCCCGCGCTCGGTCCAGAACGCCGAGCCGGGGGAGAACTGGTGGAACATGAACAGGTCGAGCTGCTTGCCGAGCAGCCGGTGGTCGCGGCGCTTGGCTTCCTCGATGCGGTGCAGGTACGCGTCGAGGTCCTCCTTCTTGAACCAGGCCGTGCCGTAGATGCGCTGCAGCATCTGGCGGTGCTCGTCGCCGCGCCAGTAGGCCCCCGCGGTGTTGAGCAGCTTGAAGTGCTTGAGGTACGAGGTGTCGGGCACGTGGGGGCCGCGGCACAGATCCACGAACGGTCCGTCGGTGTAGGTGGAGATCACCTCGTCGTCGGCCAGCTCCGACAGCCGCTCGAGCTTGAGCGGGTCGCCGGCGAACACGTGCTCGGCGTCGCGGCGCGAGAGTTCGGCGCGCACGAAGGGGAGCTTCTCCTTCGCGACCTTGGCCATCTCGTCCTCGAACCGCGCCAGGTCGTCGGGGGTGAACGGGTGGTCCACCTCGAAGTCGTAGTAGAAGCCGTCTTCGATGGCGGGGCCGAAGCCGATCCGGGCCTCGGGGCGCACGCGGCGCACGGCCGTCGCCAGCAGGTGGGCCGCGGAATGCCGCAGCACGTCCAGCGCCCGGGCGTCCCTGGCGGTGAGGACGCGGAAGGCCCCGCTCTCGCGCAGCGGGGTCATCAGGTCCTGCACGGTGCCGTTCACCTCCACCGCGATCGCTGCCTGGTACAGGCGCTCGCCGATGGATTTCACCACCTCGCCGGGCAGGGTGCCGGGCGCGACGTCGCGCGTCGCGCCGTCGGGCAGCGTCAGCGTCAGCATGTCCGCGGGCCGATCGATCATCTGGGAAGGCGGGTCAGAGTAGGGGCCGCATCAGGCGCTCGTACCGGAAGTACAGCGCCAGGCCGCCGAGAATCACGAGGCCGATGATCGCCCAGGCGACGATGCGCCCGGTCGGGAATTCCTCGGCTTCGAGGGTCTCGTCCTTCTTGTATAATCTGGAGACGCGCATGGGCGATCCGCGGTGGATGCTCGGGCGCCGAACCGTCGCCGGACGACGCGTTTCAAGTTATCGTTCATCCGAACCCTTCGCCACGGGCCCTCGCATGTCCGTCCGTTTTCGCCGGCGCGACGACGCCTCCACCACCGCTTCCCGGATCGGCAGCGCACTGGCCGGCGGCCTCGCCGGCCTCGCCGTGGGGGTGGTCCTCGCGCAGCTCCTGGGTGGCCGTTCCGGCATGGCCGCGCGCCTGCGCCGCCCGACGCCGGCGGCCGGGTCGGACGACGCCTGGGACGAGACCGGCGAGGAGGACGACGAGGACCTGGACGCGTTCGACGGCGCGGCGCCCGAGCCGGCCGACGAGGCGCTCGGGCGGCGCGTGCTCGAGGCGTTCGTCAACGACCCGATCCTCGCCCGGCGCGCGATCGACATCGACGTGCACCCCGACGCCACCGTGGAGCTGAGCGGCGCGGTGGACGAGAAGCGCGAGGTCGCCTATGCCGAAACGCTCGCCCGCGGGGTGCCCGGCGTGAAGCACGTCCTGACCGACCTCCTCGTCGCGGAGTAGCGCGCCCCCCGCCCCGCCTTCATCGCCCGTCGGCCGCGGATTAGCTTACAGGGTTCCGGCCCCCCGTTCCCGTACACCGAGCCCGATGGCCAGCCCCGCCACCTCCGAACTGCCCGACCGCTACGATCCGGCCGCCACCGAATCGGCGGTCTACCGTCGCTGGCTGGACGCCGGCGCGTTCGGCGCCCCCGCGGCCGATTCCACCCGCCGCGGCGGCGAACGCGAGCCCTTCACCCTGGTCATGCCGCCGCCCAACGTCACGGCGGTGCTGCACGTGGGACACGGCCTGAACAACACCGTGCAGGACGTGATCGTCCGCTGGGCGCGCATGCAGCGCGGCACCGAAGCGCTCTGGGTGCCGGGCACCGACCACGCCGGCATCGCCACGCAGAACGTGATCGAGAAGCAGCTCGCGGCCGAGGGAAAGACCCGCTTCGACCTCGGCCGCGAGGCGTTCGTGGAGCGCACCGAGGCGTTCGTGGCCGAGACCGGCGGCACCATCCTGAAGCAGCTCGAGGCGCTGGGCGCCTCGGCCGACTGGTCGCGCACCGCGTACACGTTCAGCCCCGCGCTGTCGCGCGGCGTGCGCGAGGCGTTCGTCCGTCTCTACGAAGCCGGACTCATCTACCGCGGCCACCGCGTGATCCACTGGTGCCCGCGCTGCCTCACCTCGCTCAGCGACGAGGAGGCCGAGTTCCAGGAGGAGACGGGCAAGCTCTACCACGTGGCCTACCCGGTGGCGGGCGATCCGGCGCGCACGCTGGTCGTGGCCACGACGCGCCCCGAGACGATGCTCGGCGACGTGGCCGTGGCCGTGAACCCGGCCGACGACCGCTACCGCGACCTGGTCGGAAAATCGGTGCGGCTGCCCATCGTGGACCGCGACATCCCGGTGATCGCCGACGAGTACGCCGACCCGGCGTTCGGCACCGGCGTCGTGAAGATCACCCCGGCCCACGACGCCAACGACTTCGAGGTCGGGCGGCGGTACGGGCTGCCGATGCCGGTGGTGATCGACGAGACGGCCCGCGTCAACGAGGTGGCCGACGCCGCGGGACGGGTGCCGGCGTGGCTCGCCGGCCTGGACCGGTTCGCGGCGCGCGACCAGATCGTGGCCGCGCTGCAGGCCTCGGGCGCCCTGCTCAAGGTCGAGCCGCACACGCACAACGTCCGCCACTGCTACCGCTGCGACACGGTGGTCGAGCCCCGCCTCTCGGATCAGTGGTTCGTGAAGATGGCGCCGCTGGCCGAGCCGGCCCTCCGGGCGGTGCGCGAGGGGGCGATCCGCATCCTGCCCGAGCGGTGGGAGGCGGTGTACGTGAACTGGCTGGAGAACATCCGCGACTGGAACATCTCGCGGCAGCTCTGGTGGGGGCATCGCGTGCCGGTGTGGTACTGCGACGAGTGCGATCCGCCCAACGTGTTCCCGAGCCGCGACGACCTCACGGAGTGCCCGAACTGCGGATGCCCGGTGCGGCAGGACGAGGACGTCCTGGACACCTGGTTCTCGTCCTGGCTCTGGCCGATCTCGACCCTCGGCTGGCCCGACGAGCGCGCGCCGGACCTCGCGGCGTTCTATCCCACCGACGTGCTGGTCACGGCGCCGGAGATCCTGTTCTTCTGGGTCGCGCGGATGATCATGGCCGGCTACCGGTTCATGGGACGCGCGCCCTTCCACACGGTGCTGCTCCACGGCACGGTGCGCGACACGCAGCACGTGAAGATGTCCAAGTCGCTGGGCAACGGGATCGACCCGCTGGACGTGATCCGGATGTACGGCGCCGACGCCCTGCGATGGACGCTGATCTCGGGGATGGGGCTGGGGGCCGACGTGATCCTCGACCCGGGCGACCTCGAGAAGTCGTTCGCCACGGGGCGCAACTTCGCCACCAAGCTGTGGAACATCGGCCGGTTCCTGCTGGCCAACGTCGGCGATGCGCCCGTGCCCCCGCTGTCCGCCGTCGAGCCAAGCCGCCTCACGAGGGCCGACGCCTGGATCCTGGCGCGCCTCGACGCGGCGATCGCCGAATGCGACGCCGCCCTGGGCCCGTTGCGCCCCACGGCGCCGCTGGCCGGCCCCGACGGCCGCGCCTGGCGGTCCGACGAGCGCTACGCCGGAATGCGGCTCAACGAGTACGCCGAGACGGCGCGCCGGTTCGTGTGGAGCGAGCTCGCCGATTGGTACGTGGAGGCGGTCAAGGGGCGCCTGGCCGAGGCGGGACCCGACGGCGAGGTGGCGCGCGCGGTGCTGGTCCATGCGTTCGACATGGCGCTCCGCCTGCTGCACCCGATCGTGCCGTTCATTACGGAAGCCATATGGCAGCGGCTGCCGTCGCGCCCCGGGGGCGCCCTGCTCACCGCCGCGGAGTGGCCCGCGGCGTCGGGGCTCGGGGGCGGCGCGGCGCGCGAGTTCGAGCTGGTGCGGGACGCCGTGGTGGCGCTGCGCCAGGTGCGCGCCGAGTACGCCGTGCCGCCCGGACGCGTGGTGGACGCCGTGGC
>JAGWRI010000342.1 GCA_028876525.1 Gemmatimonadota bacterium
CCGCCGCGCGATCGGCGGCACGCTCGTTCCGCTCGCCGCGATCGCGACCGCGCCCGCCGCGACGACCACGACGTGGGCCGCGCTCCTCACGCTCCTCGGCAGCGGCCGGCGCAACCAATGCCGGCACGGGCGTGGCTTCGACGGCCGCCGCGGGCAGCGCGACCGGTGCCTCAGCCCCCTTCGGTCTCGGCGGACCAACCTCGAGCTGACCCGTGTCGAGCTTCGTCACCGACAAGAGCCCCCGACTGGCGGCCTCGGTGACGAAGCGCGAGAACTTGGACATCCCGAGATTCTTCTCGTCGAACGTGCTGTCGATGTCCTGCATCACCTGCTTCAGCCGGTCGGCACGCATGACGTCACCGTTGCGCACCATCCGTGCGATCGCCTCGCTCACCAGCTCCCACGGATCGTACTTGCGCGCCGTCTCCTCCTCCTCGCTCGCCTTCACGAGGCCGGCCAGCGCGTTGTAGCTGTAGTACTCGTCGCAGTTCATGACGAGCAGGTCGCTGGACGACTCGCGGATGCCGACGCCGATCACGTACTTGCCGTACTCCTTGAGCTTGATGACGAGGCTCGAGAAGTCGGAGTCGCCGGAGAGGAGGATGAAGGTGCCGATCTCGGAGCGGGTGAACACCAGCTCCAGGGCGTCGATCGCCAGGCGGATGTCGGTGGCGTTCTTCTTCGATGAGCCGTAGGCCGGCGCGAAGATGAGGTCGATCGAGGCCTCGGTGAGCGGCACGATGTACTGCGGATACCGGCGCCAGTCGGCGTAGGCGCGCTGGACCGCGACCTTGCCCTTGATGATGTCCGACCCGAGCAGGTTGCGGAGCTCGTGGCCGAGGTCGGAGCGGATCCCCATCGTGACGTTGTCGAAGTCGATGAGGAGCGCCGCGTTGGGCGCGTGCAGCGGAAGCGGGAGCGTGGAAACGGCGCGCGGCTGCTGGACCGTGGCCTGGGGGCCGCGGTGGATGAGGGCGCCGTGCGAGCGGGTGGGCTCGCGGCGCGGATTTCGAGGGTTCATGCCCTGGCCTGTGTCGAGTCCTGGTGACTCGTGGTGGTTGTGGGTTCGACCACCGGGCGTTGGGGGGCAGATCGTCTGCGGCAATGGAACGCGGACGATCGTCACCGGGCAGCGCCCGCCGATCGGCACGCGGCCCGCCGGGCGCCCGTGTGGCATGCGGCGCCCCGAAGAGCCTCGATTCGGAGGGCGCGCCCTGCGGCGGCGCTCTCCCGGCAGGCGTACGGCTGCCGTGCTGCCGCCCGGTCCGCGAACCGTGCCGCCGCGTCATGCGCGGCAACCCCGGAGGATCGGGCGTCAGCCGTCAAATGTATCGCGGTCGGGGCACGGAGGAAAGTGAGTGCGGGTGGTAGGGGGCACCCCCGGCAGGTATGTTTTGGGGCGAAACCACCGCGAACGACTCGCGTACGGAGGGAGGGTGTGTGAAGCGTCTGGGGTTTCGGAACCGGCTGTTTGTCATCCTCCTGTCGTTCGCCCTCGTGCCCTCGGCGGTGCTCGGCATCGGCTGGTTCGCCACCAGCCGATACGCCTTCTCGCTGGTGGGCTCCACAACGGCCTGGGACAGCGTGGCGGCCACGGGGGCCCGGGCCATCCTGGCCATGCGGTCGGTGCCGCTGACGCCGGCCCAGCGCCGGGCCATCGACGCGCACGAGCGGCAGCTCCACGAGAGCCTCGTGCAGTCGAAGCGGGCCGGGTTCGTGTTCCAGCGCGCGGTGTACGTGGCCGGCGCGGCGATCCTGCTGTTCGCGCTCGGCGTGGTGGGGTTCGGGGCGCTGCGGGTGGCCGGGCACCTGAGCCGGCAGCTCAGCCGGCCGCTGCTCGAGCTGATGGGGTGGACCGAGCGCGTGGGGCGCGGCGAGCCGCTGCCGGAACAGTCCGCGACGCGCGGCGCGCCGGAGTTCGAGGTGCTGCGCACCGGGATGCGGGCGATGGCGGGCGAGCTGACCGTGGCGCGCACGCGCGCGCTGGAAGCGGCGCGCGCCTCGGCGCTGCGCGACGCGGCCCGGCAGGCGGCGCACGAGTTGAAGAATCCGCTGACGCCGATCCGGTTCGCGGTGGCGCGGCTGCAGCGCGACGCCCCGGTGGAGCTGGCCGAGACGGTGGAGGTGCTGGCCAGCGAGACGTCGCGCCTGGAGGCGCTGGCGCGCAACTTCTCGCAGTTCGGCAAGCTCCCCGAGGGGCCGCGGTCGCCGGTGGACCTGGGCGAGCTGGCGCGCTACACGGCGCGGGCCTCGATTCCCGAGGAGGTGCCGATGTCGGTGGACGTCGAGGCCGGGCTGCCGATGGTGTGGGGGCACCACGACGCGCTGCAGCGGGCGCTGCAGAACGTGGTGCTGAACGCGGTGGACGCCTGCCGCGAGGCGGGCCGGGGAGCGATCGCGGTGACCGTGCGCCGTTCGGCCAACGGCGTCCGCGACGCGGTGGAGCTGGCGGTGCGCGACACGGGGCCGGGCATCGCGGCCGACCGGCTGGCCCTGATCTGGCAGCCGTACGTGACGTTCAAGGCCGGCGGCACCGGGTTGGGCATGGCGATTGCGCGGCAGACGGTGCTGGCGCACGATGGAGAGGCGACCGCGGAGAGCGCGCCCGGCGAGGGCACGACGATCCGGTTCGTGATCCCGGTGGGGACCGAGGGACCGGAGGCGCCGGGCGGCGCCGGCTGGGCGGTTCATGAGGAAACGCGAAAGGAGTGAATGATGGATCCGAAAGCAGCCATGGTCGCCATCGCGGCGCTGGGCCTCGTCGCCTATTTCATCCGCACGGTGGCGAACCTCATCGGCCGCAAGATCGACGGCGGCGCGCCGGCCCGGCTCGGCGTCGAGACCGAGCAGCGCATCGTCCGCATCGAGCAGGCGGTGGACGCGATTGCCGTCGAGGTCGAACGCATCTCCGAAGGCCAGCGGTTCACCAACCGGCTGATGGCCGAACGGAACCCCGCCCCGCTGCCCGCCCCCAAAGCCGCGGTGCAATCATGAGCATGCTCCTCCAGGTCATCAACGTGCCCCCCGGCATTCCCGACAACGCCGTGCCGATCGTCGGGATCGTGTTCGGCACGATCATGATCATGGTGATCGTCACGCCGATCATCCGGGCCGTGATCCGCGCCGTGGAGCGCCGGCACGATCCGGCCGCGCCGGCGGCGCTTCCCGCCGACCTCGGCGCCCGGCTCGACCGGATCGAGCAGACGGTCGAGTCCATTGCCGTGGAAATCGAGCGCGTGGCCGAGGCGCAGCGCTTCCTCACCAAGCTGCAGACCGAGCGGCCGGCCATCGGCGCGCCGCCCCAGCCGCCGCGCTGACCGCGGCCCGGCCCCCCATGCCCAGCGTCCTGATCGTCGACGACGAGCCGAACATCCGCCGGATGGTGGGGGCGCTGCTGTCGGCCGAGGGCTTCGAGGTGCGCGACGCGGCCGACGGCGCGGCCGGCGTGGCGCGGGCGGCCGAGCTGGAGCCCGACGCGGTCCTTCTCGACCTGATGATGCCGGGCGAACTGGACGGGATGGCGACGCTGCGCCGGCTGCGCGAGATCCTGCCCGACACGCCGGTGGTGATGATGAGCGGCAAGGCGGGGCTGGCCGACGCGGTGAAGGCGACGAAGCTCGGGGCGTTCAACTTCCTCGAGAAGCCGCTGAGCCCCGAGGGGGTGTTGCTGGCGCTCTCGTCGGCCATCGAGCTCCGGCGGGCGCGGCGCGAGGCCCGGGCGCTGCGGGCCGAGGTCGGACTGGGCGGCGAGATGGTGGGCGCGAGCCCCGGCATGGGGCGCGTGCGCGAGCTGATCGAGCGGGTGGCGTCCACCGACGCGCGGGTGCTGATCACGGGCGAGTCGGGCACCGGCAAGGAGCTCGTGGCCGCCGCGATCCACGAAGCGAGTCCGCGGCGCGAGCGCCCGTTCGTGCGCGTGAACTGCGCCGCGATTCCCCGCGACCTGGTGGAGAGCGAGATGTTCGGGCACGAGAAGGGAGCGTTCACCGGCGCATCGGAGCGGCGGATCGGGCGGTTCGAGCTGGCCCACACCGGCACCCTGCTGCTCGACGAGGTGGGCGATCTCGGGCAGGAGGCGCAGGCCAAGCTGCTGCGGGCCATCGAGGCGCGCGAGATCGAGCGCGTGGGCGGTGGCAAGCCGATCCGGGTCGACGTGCGGATCGTCGCGGCGACGAACAAGGATCTGGCGCGGGCGGTGGCCGAGGGGCAGTTCCGCGAGGACCTGCTGTTCCGCCTCAACGTGATTCCACTGCCCGTGCCGCCGCTGCGCGAGCGCCCCGACGACGTGCCGCTGCTGGTGGCGCACTTCTCGGCGCTCCACCGGGCGCGCACGGGTCATCCGGCGCCGCGGTGGACCGAGGAGGCGGTGGCCCTGCTCACCCGCTATCGCTGGCCGGGCAACGTGCGCGAGCTGGCCAACGTGGTCGAGCGGCTGGCCATTCTGCACGCCGGCCGCGACGTCACGGCCGACGACGTGCGGCGGGTGGTGGCCGTCGGGAACGCCGACGGCGCCCCGCCCCTGCCCGACCCGGCCCGCCTGGCCCGCCCGCTGAGCGAGATGCTCGACGAATATGAGAAAATCTTAATATCCCGGGCCCTGTCCGTGGCCGGCGGGAACGTGGCCGAGGCGGCGCGGCGCCTGCGGACCGACCGGCCGAACCTGTACCGGCGGATGCGGCGGCTGGGGATCGGGAACGGCCAGGGGTCGTGACGCACGGCGCGGATGCCGCCCGGGGGGTGCGTTTCGGCGGGTCAACTCACGACATTTGGAGCATGGACATGCGACGCATCCTGCTGGCGCTGGCCGTCACGCTGACCCCGCTCGCGCTGCGCGCCCAGCAGCCCGACACGACGCCGGGCCGGAGTCTCCTGCCGCGCGACGTCGAGCGGGACGCGGTCCGCGTGTACAACGCGCCGGGCACGACGCGCGCCGCGGGGCCCTACGCCCTCGACTCGGGGCGTGTGGTGACGGGCGACCTGGCGGTGCTCGGCGGTCCGGTGACCGTTGCCGGCCGCGTGGCCGGCACGCTGCTCGTGATCAACGGCGACGCGGCGCTCGCGTCCACCGCCCGCGTGGACGGCGACGTCGTCGTGGTCGGGGGCAGCGTGCGCGGGCTCAACCGCGGGTACGTGGGCGGCGAGATCCGCATCTACCGCGACCGCCTCCGCTACACGCGCACCGCCCAGGGCATCGCGATTGCCGACTCGTCGGGCGCCGGGGAGCCGTGGTGGCGCCGCTTCGATCCGCACCGGACGCGCGGCGAGAGCAAGTTCCAGGTGGCGAGCGCCGGTGCGTACAACCGCGTCGAGGGCCTGGCCGTCGATCTCGGCCCCCGGATCACGCGGAACTTCACCGGGGGCAGCGCGCGCCTGGACGCCTACGCGGTGGTCCGCACCGCGAGCAGCTTCCGCGCGCGGGGCAACGACGTGGGCGACAACCTGCACGGCGAGGTGCGCTTCGGCACCGACCGCGGGGTGCTGGTCGGCGCGGGGGTGTACGACCTCGTGGCGCCGGTCGAGGCGTGGGGGGTATCGAGCCTCGAGACCGGCCTGGCCGCGGCGCTGTTCCGGCGCGACTACCGCGATTACTTCGGGCGGCACGGGGGCGGGGTGCAGGTGGGGCTGTTCTCGGGCCAGCAGGCCACGTTCACGCTGTCGTACGCCGCCGAGCACTGGACCCCGCGGGCGGCCGCCAACGCGTGGACCCTCTTCCGCAGCGACGCCGCCTGGCGGCCCAATCCCCTGATGGACGACGCGCGGCTCCACCTGCTGAACGCGACGCTCCGACTCGACACGCGCACCGACGAGCTGAACCCGTGGTCGGGATGGTACCTGATGGCCGACTTCGAGCACGGGACGGGCCATCTGGATTCGCTGGGCACGACGAGCGTCCCGCGGACGTACCCGGCCGGGCGCGCGGCGCGCTACGACCGCGGGTTCGTGGACGTCCGGCGCTACAACCGCGTGTCACGCGACGCGCAGCTCAATCTGCGGCTGGTGGCCGGCGGCTGGCTGGACGGCGATCCGCTGCCGCTCGAGCGGCGGCTGTCGGCCGACGGCTACGATGCCCTCCCGGGGTTCGGGTTCCGCCAGCTCGCGGCGGGCCGCGACGTGGCGTCGTGCGCGGCCAGCCCCGCGCCCGCGGGGATGCCGGCGCAGTGCGACCGGATTGCGCTGGCCCAGGCGGAGTATCGCAGCGAGCTGCACTTCCGGCCGTTCGATTGGGCCGGCGACGACTGGGTGGTGCCGCACTTCCGTGCCGACGGGACGTGGGTGGTGTTCGTCGACGCCGGCCGCGGCTGGCGGGTGGGAGATCCGGCGCCGCCGATGACCTACCGCGCGGGGGCGCTGCCGGCGCTGTCCACCTTCCGCACCGATGCCGGCGTGGGTCTCGATTTCGACGGCTTCGGCGTGTACGTGGCCAAGGCGCTCTCGGCGCCGGGGCAGCCGGCCCGCGCGTTCATCCGTCTCCAGCACCGCTTCTAGCCCCGTGCGCGCCCCCCTGTACCGCTGGCTCGCCCTCCTGCTGATCGCCGTCCCTGCGGCGGCGCAGCGCGGCGTGGGCGCCGGCGTGCACGTGGATCTCGACGGCACGGCGCCGGTGGTGCGCGTGTCGCGCGTGCTGGACGACCCGCAGCTGGAGGATCTGATGAAGCACGGCTTCCCGGTGCGGCTCGATTTCCGGCTCGAGCTGTGGCGCACCGGCGGCGTGTTCAACGAGCTGGAGCGGGTCCAGAGCTGGCAGATGCTGGTGCAGTACGACCCCGATCCGTACCAGAAGGTCTACCGCGTGGTGCGCCACAACGGCCGCCAGACGGAATCGTTCGGGGCCGTGGCGTCGCTCGATTCCGTGGACGCGCTGCTCACCCGCCCGTACCGGGTGTCGCTGCCGCCCGCCCATCCGGGCGCGAAGTACTACTACAACGTGGTGCTCGAAGTGGAGTCGCTGGACGTCAACGACCTGAGCGAGATGGAGCGCTGGCTGAACGGCGACGTGCGCCCGGCCGTGCAGGGCAAGGGGAATCCGCTGTCGGCGCTGTTCAACGGGGTGGGGCGGCTGCTGGCGCGGGTGCTTGGCGGGACCAAGCGCAACTACGAGGCCACCTCGCCCATCTTCACCGCGGCACCGCGGTAGCGGCGCGGCGTCAGGCCGGCTGGTGGGCCGCCGCGGCGCGGTGCTCCAGCCGCTCGAGCTGGTGCAGCACGGCGTCACCGTAGAACGTGCGGATGTAGCGGGCCTGGATCGGCGTGAGCCGGCGCACCGCCCAGCTCAGGTGCACGAAGTGGGGCTCCACGGGATGCGTGTGCGGATGCATCCCGATCTCCTCGGGCATCCGGTTACCCTTCCGCGTGTTGCAGGGACTGCACGCCGTGACGACGTTGGTCCAGTCGTTGCTGCCGCCCCGCGAAAGCGGAATCAGGTGGTCGCGGGTGAGCGATTCGCGCGGCTTGAGCTCGCTGACGTGGCGCCCGCAGTACTGGCACTTGTACTCGTCGCGCGCGAACAGGAAGGTGTTCGTCACCTGGCGGCGGAAGCGCCGCGGGACGTGGATGAACTTGGTGAGGCGGATGACCACCGGACGCGGAAGGCTCAGCCGCTCCGAGCGCACGACGCGGTCGTGCTCGGCCTCGACGATCTCGGCCTTGCCGTCGATGACCAGGCGCAGGGCCCGCTTGAGCGGCACCATGGTCAGCGGTTCGAACGAGGCATTGAGCGCCAGGCAGCCGACGATCACCCGCGCCTCCCGGCGCCGGCGCACGCCGCCCGGCGCGCCCGACTACCCATGGCTGGCCCCCACCGCCGCCGCCTCGGGGATCATGGTCAGCCACCCGTGGCGGTCGGGGATCCGGCCGTGCACGAGGTTCTCGTACTCCTGCTGGATCATCGCCGTGACGGGCCCGCGCTTTCCGCTGCCCACGGGCACGCGGTCCACGCTGCGGATGGGCGTGACCTCGACGGCCGTTCCGCAGAAGAACAGCTCGTCGGCCACGTACAGGAACTCACGCGGCAGGAGCTGCTCGCGCACCTCGATGCCGTGCTCGCGCGCGATCTGCATGACCGTGTCGCGCGTGATGCCCTGCAGGATGCCGGCGCCGAGCGGTGCGGTGTAGAGGACGCCGTCGCGGACCGCGAACAGGTTCTCGCCGCTCCCCTCCGAGACGAAGCCGAACGCATCGAGGAGGATCCCCTCGGAGTAGTTGTCGGCCTTGGCTTCCATCTTCGCCAACTGGGAATTCAGATAGTTGCCGCCCGCCTTGGCCATCGCGGGGAAGGTGTCGGGGGCGCCCCGACGCCAGCTCGAGACGCGGACGTCCACGCCCTGGTCCGGCCCGTCCTTGCCCAGATATGCCGAGTCCCACTTCCAGGCGATGATGAACACCTCGGTCGGGACGCTGCCCGGCCCGACGCCCATCTGTTCGCCGGTGCGGATCACGATCGGCCGGATGTAGCACTGGCGCAGGTCGTTGGCGGCGACCGTGTCGACGCAGGCCTGGACCAACTCGTCCACCGAATAGTCGATGGGAATGCGGTAGATCTTGCACGAATCCACGAGCCGGCGCATGTGCTCCCGGGCGCGGAACACGGCGCCGCCGGCGGGCGTCTCGTAGGCCCGCATGCCCTCGAACACGCTCGACCCATAGTGGACGACGTGACTGATCACGTGGATCGTCGCGTCTTCCCAGTTCACGAGTTGACCGTCGCGCCAGATCCTGGCGGTGCGTCCGGTCGTCGGCTGTGCCATGGGCGTGCTCCTCACGGGGTGGAGTCCCTGAATTCTAAAGGGAAGACCACACCCCCCGCCAGCGGAGTACCGCCGCTATCGGCGTTCCGCGAGCCACCGCTGGAGCTGGTCGGCGGTGAGCTGCACGCGGCCGGCGAGGCCGGGATCGGCGTCCATCAGGGCCCCATCGTACACGAGGACGCGGCCGGCGACGGTGACGAGAGTGGCCGGCGTGCCGCGCAGCGCGAACACCACGGTGCTTTCGATGTCGTGCACCGGGCCGATCGCGGGATGGAGCGGGAACGCGGCGAGGTCGGCGGCCTTGCCGGCTTCGAGCGAGCCGATCTCATTGTCCAGGCCGAGCGCGCGCGCGCCGTCGATCGTGGCCAGGCGCAGGGCGCGGGCGGCCGTGACGGCATCGTGACGCCTGGTGCGCGCGCGCTGTTCGAGCGTGGCCAGCCACGCCTCGGTGAGGATGTCCATCCGGTTGTTGCTGGCCACGGAATCGGACCCCAGGCCGACGGGAATGCCGGCGTTCAGGAATTCCGCGACCGGGGCGACGCCGTGGCCCAGCTTGGCGTTGGACGCCGGGCAGTGGGCCACGGCGCAGCCTGACGCCGCGATGGCGTGCACGTCCAGGGCGTCGGCGCGCACGCAGTGGATGAGCAGCGGCTGCGCGTCGAGCACGCGCAGGCCGCGCAGCAGCTGGATCGGGCTGTGGGCGCGGGGCTCGACGCGGATGCCGCGCTTGACCAGCGCGTCGGCGAATTCGCCGTGCGCGTAGGCCACGAGCAGCTGCTCGGCCTCGCTCTCTGCGATGTGGATGGCCATCGGCAGCTCGGCCTGGATGGCGTAGCGCGCCGTGGCGGCGAACAGCCGGTCGCTCACCGTGTACGGCGCGTGCGGCGACACGCCGACGCGCACGAGCCCCGATTCGCGCTGCCGCAGCGCGGCCACGCGGCGCTTGAGCTCGTCGAGCGATTCGTCGCACGCCACGGGGGCCGGTCCGAACACCTCCTGGTACACGATGCCGCGCACGCCGCGTTCGATCATCGCGTCGAACGCGGCGCCCGACTCGCAGGTGTCGGCGAACGTCGTGATCCCGGCGGCCAGCCCCTCGGCCAGCCCGAACCGCGCCGAATCGAGCAGCATGTCGCGGGTCAGGACGTCGCGGCGCGCGACGGTGAGGCGCAGGATCCACGACCGGAAGTCGAGGTCCTCGAGGAACCCGCGCATCGCGGTGAGCTCGAGGTGCGTGTGCGCGTTGACGAGTCCGGGCAGGAGCACGGCGGCTCCGAGCTCGACGTCCTCGCCCGGCGGCGCCCCGGCGCGCGGCCCGACGTAGGCGATGCGTCCCCCCGACACGGCCACCGTCCCGTGGCGCACGGGCGGCGACGTGATGGGGAGCACCCATGCCGCGTGGTAGCGCCTCACCGCCCGCCCTCCGGCGCGTCGCCCCCGCCCCCGCCCGGCTTCTTCCTGGGCGGGATGTAGAACGGGCTCGTCGTGTCCGGCCCGCCGGGCTTCCGGGGCACGAGCACGGCCGGCGTGGTGTCGGGCTTGAGCACGATGCCGTGCGCCGTGTGGACGTCGCACGGCTTCGTCGGCTCGGTGCCGGCGATGTAGACCTCGGTCATCACGTCGGCGCTCGGGCAGTACTGGGTGCGCAGCATGTCGGTCGTGAAGTCGATGTCCCGCGACACGATTCCCTCGGGCCGGGGCCAGTCGGGGGGCGCCGGCTTGCGACGATACACCTCGTTCATGAACGCCGTCCAGGCCGGCGCGGCGAGCAGTCCGCCCTGGGCGTTGGCCTTGATCTTGGCCGGCTTGTCGAGTCCGATCCAGACCCCGGCCACCAGATCGCTGGTGTAGCCCACGAACCAGACGTCGGCGCCGTCGTTGGTGGTGCCGGTCTTCCCGCCCGCGGGGAGGTGGAAGTAGGGCCCCACGGTGCCCGCGGCCGAGCCCTTCGTGATCACGTCCTTCATCATGTCCACCATGATCCACGCCTGCTGCGGGGTGAGGATGGTGGTGAGCTGGGGCGTCTGCTGCCAGAGCACGCGGCCGTCGGCGCTCTCCACCTTCGTGATGCCGAACGGCGCGGCCCGCGTGCCGAGCGTGGCGAAGGTGGAGTAGGCGGCGATCAGCTCGAGCGGGTACACGTCGGCGGCGCCGATGTGGATGGACGGATACGGCGGGATGGGCGTGGTGATGCCGAACTTGCGCGCCTCGTCGATCACGGCCTGTTCGCCGAGCTGCATGCCGAGGCGGATGGCGGGGATGTTGCGCGACTGATAGAAGGCGCGGCGGAGCGTCATCCGGCCCTCGAACTTCAGGTCGAAGTTCTGCGGGGTCCAGTCGGTGCCGTCCACCTGGGGCACGGCCAGCGGCTCGTCGTCCAGGAGGTACGAGGGCGAGTAGCCGGCCTGGATGGCGGTCGAGTAGAGGATCGGCTTGAACGTCGAGCCGGGCTGGCGCAGGGCCTGCGTGGCGCGGTTGAACTTGGAGTCGTCGAAGTCGCGCCCGCCCACCATGGCGAGCACGGCGCCAGTGCGCGGGTCCATGGCGACGAAGGCGCCCTGCAGGTAGGGGGAGTTGGCGTCGTTGCGCGCGTCGCCCTCGCCCTCGCTGTTCCGCGCCAGGTACTGCTCGAAGCTCTGGTGGCGGTAGGGGCCGTACTTCCCCGCCTCGATGGCCCGCAGCTCGTTCTCCAGCGCGCGTTCGGCGGCCGACTGGAGGTCGAGATCGAGGGTCGTGTAGACCTTGAGCCCCTGCTCGTACAGCCGCTGGCCGAAGCGCTGGTCGAGCTGCTGCCTGATCCACTCGATGTAGTACGGCGCGATGTCGCCCGACTCGATGCGTCCGGCGAGCTGCAGCGGGTAGGCGCGGGCCATGCTCGCGTCGGCGGCGCCGACCAGGCCGTCCTGCCGCATCAACTCGATGATCGTGTTGCGCCGCTGGACGGCGCGGTCGGGGAAGCGGCGCGGGTCGTAGCGGCTGGGCGCCTTGGGCAGCGCGGCGAGCATCGCCGCCTCGGCGAGGTTCAGGTCGCGCACCGATTTGCCGAAGTAGCGCTGCGACGCGGTCTCCACGCCGTGGGCGCCGCTGCCGAGGTAGATCTGGTTGAGGTAGAGCTCGAGGATCCGGTCCTTGGAGTACTTCCGCTCGATGGCCAGCGCGACCTTCACTTCCTTGAGCTTGCGCACGAGCGACTTCTCGCGCGAGATGCGTTCGGGGAAGACGTTGCGGGCCAGCTGCATCGTGATCGTCGAGAAGCCCTGGGCGTAGCCGCCGCTGAGGATGTTGCGGAACCCGGCGCCGAACATGCGGATGAAGTCGATGCCGTGGTGCGTGTAGAAGCGCTTGTCCTCGGTGGCGAGGAAGGCATCGCGGACCACCACCGGGATGTCGGCGAGCTTGACCAGCGTCCGCCGCTCGAATCCCAGCTCGGTGATGAACCGCCCGTCGGCGGCGTAGACCTTGGAGGTCTGGCGCGGGGTGTAGGCCTCGAGCACGTCCACGCCCGGGCAGCGGCCGGCGCCGCAGACCAGCGTCCAGCTGGACACGGCCACGCCGGCGCCGAACGCGGCGGCGAACACCCCCGCGATCAGGATCCGGCGGACGAGGATCGGATGACGCTGGCGGAACCGGCGGAGAGGCAACGGCACGATGGGCAGGAAGCTAACCGCCGGCGCCGCCGCGCACCAACGCGGGGCCTGTGACTTTCCCTCTGGGCGACCCTATAATTGGGCATGTCCTCGCACCCCCTTCTCGACGAGCTGCAGTGGCGCGGCCTGCTCTACCAGCACACCGACGGGCTGGCCGCGGCGCTGGCGGGCGGCGTCGTGTCCGGCTACGCGGGGTTCGACCCCACGGCGCCCAGCCTGCACGTCGGCAACCTGGTCCCCGTGATGGGGCTGCTGCACCTCCAGCGCGCGGGGCATCGCCCGGTGGTGCTGGTGGGCGGAGGCACGGGGCTGATCGGCGACCCCAGCGGCCGCACGAGCGAGCGCCCGCTGGCCTCGGCCGAAACGGTGGCCGCCAACGCGGCGGCGATCGGCGGCCAGCTGGCCCGGTTCGTGGACTTCGACGGCCCGCGGGGCGCGCTCATGCGCGACAACGCCGCCTGGCTCGCGACGCTCGGCGCGATCGAATTCATGCGCGACGTCGGGAAGCACTTCACGGTGAACTACATGCTGCAGAAGGAGTCGGTGAAGGCCCGGCTCGAGGGCGGCATCTCGTACACCGAGTTCTCGTACATGCTGCTCCAGGCATACGACTTCCTGGAGCTGTACCGGCGCGACGGGGTGACCCTCCAGCTGGGCGGCAGCGACCAGTGGGGGAACATCACGGCCGGCATCGAGCTGATCCACCGCGCGGCGGGGGGCGGGGCGCAGGGGCACGCGCTCACCCTGCCCCTGGTCACGACGGCCAGCGGCGCCAAGTTCGGCAAGAGCGAGGCCGGCGCCGTGTGGCTCGACCCGGCGCTCACCTCGCCATACAAGTTCTATCAATACTGGATCAACACCGACGACCGCGACGTGGGGCGGTTCCTGCGCTTCTTCACGCTGCGGCCGCGGGCCGACGTCGAGGCGCTGGACCGCGAGGCGGCCGAACACCCGGAGCGGCGCGAGGCGCAACGCGCGCTGGCCCGCGAGATGACCCGCCGGCTCCACGGCGACGCGGCGCTGGCCGCGGCCGAGGAGGTGTCGGGGTTCTACTTCGGCGGCGTCGAGCCGTCGGCCCTGTCGGCCGCCGCGCTCGTGCAGCTCAGCACCGACGCGCCGTTCGTCGAGGTGCGCGCGGCCGACGTGGCCGGCGAGGCGCCGGGCCAGCTCGACGTATTCAAGCTGCTCACGGCAAGCGGCAGCGCCCCCTCGGGCAGCGCGGCCCGGCGGCTGCTCGACCAGGGCGGCGTGTCGGTGAACAAGCGCAAACTCGCCGCCGCCGACCGCTACGTGGCCGCGGCCGAGACCCTGCTCCGCGGCGAGTACGTCATCGTCGGCAAGGGCAGGCGCCAGTACGCCCTGGTGCGCGTCCGCGGCTGAACGCCGCGGCCGTCAGGCCCCGCCGATCACCGCCAGCGCGCGGTCGATGTCGGCGTCGGTGGTGAAGGCGTGGATGGCCAGCCGCATCGCCCCCTCGCGCTGCGAGTGGATGACCCCCGCCGCCTTGAGCCGCTCGCTCGTCGCCTCCGGGTCGGGGGGCGCCACGCACACGATCCCCGCCCGCCGCGCCGCGTCGGCCGGCGTCACGAGCCGCATGCCGCGGCGCCCGCCCGTCCACTCCACCACCCGGTCGGCCAGGCGCCGGACGTGCGCCGCCACCGCCGCCGGCCCCAGCTCGAGCAGCAGCTCGACGCTCGCGTTCATCCCCGCGAAGTCCTGGAACGGCACGGTCACGAACTCGAACCGGCGCGCGTCGTCGCGCCAGGTGAGGTCGTAGGCCAGCAGATTGCGGAAGTCGTCGGAGTTCCGGACCCCCATCCAGCTCACGAACGGCGGGTCGAGCCGCGGAATCAGGTCGCGGCGCACGTAGGTGAACCCGGCGCCCCACGGCGACAGCAGCCACTTCTGCGCCCCGCAGGCGAGGATCGCCGGCTGCACCTCGCGCACGTCGAGGGGCAGCACGCCCAGCCCCTGGATCGCATCCACCACCAGGTGCACGCCGCGCTCGCGGCACCGGCGGCCCAGCGCCGCGAGGTCCACCCGGTACCCGGTCGCGAACCCCACCCACGACACCGCCACGATCTTCACCGCCGGATCGTCCACCGCAGCCATGAGCGATTCCTCATCGCACCAGCCGTCGCGCAGCGGAACGACGCGGACCGTGGCCCCGCGGCGGGGCGCCAGCTCGAGCCACGGATACATGTTGGCCGGGAACTCCCCGTCGGGCACGACGACCACGTCGCCGGGCCCGAGCGGCAGCGCGGCGGCCGCGACGTTGATGCCGTAGCTCGTGTTCACCGACAGCGCGATCTCGCCGGCGTCGGCGTGGATCAGCGCCGCGGCGAGCGCCCGCGACCGGGTCAGGGTGTCGAACAGCAGCGTGTCGGGCATCGCCCGCGGATCGTGCCGCAGCGCGGTGAACGCCCCCACGGCGCGCACGGTGCGCGCCGGGAGCGGGCCCGTCGAGGCGCTGTTCAGGTGCACGGCGGTCGCCGGGTCCATCCACGGGTATTCCTGGGCGCGCAGCGCGGCCACGTCGTACGTCATGTCTGGGTGATCTCCGGAGCGGAGCGGGCCCGGGCCAGGCCCCGCGGGTCGAGGGCGTCGCGCAGCGCGTCGCCCAGCAAATTGAACGCCAGCACGGTCAGGCCGATGGCCGCCCCCGGCGCCACCGAGGTCCAGGGCGCGTGCCGCAACTGCGCCAGGTCGCGCGCATCGGCGATCATCGCCCCCCAGCTCGGCGTCGGCGGCTGCACGCCGAGCCCGAGGAACGACAGCGACGACTCGGCCATGATCGCCGCCGCGATGCCGAGCGTCGCCGCGATCACCACCGGGGCGATCACGCTGGGCAGGATGTGGCGCACCATCACGCGCGTGTCGCGCGCCCCGAGGCCCCGCGACGCCTGCACGAACTCCAGCTCGCGCACCACCAGCACCTGGCCGCGCACCAGCCGCGCCATGGCCGCCCACCCCACGAAGCCGATGGTGAGGAACACGACGACGAGCGAGGGCTGCAGCGCCGCGACCAGCGCGATGAGCAGGAGGAGCGTCGGAAAGGCCAACGTCACGTCGGCCAGCCGCATCACCAGCTCGTCGGTCCAGCGGCCGTAGTAGCCGGCGGCGAGCCCGAGCGCGAGACCGAGCGCCAGCGCGATCATCTGCGACAGCACGCCCACCGAGAGCGAGATGCGCGCCCCGTACACCAGCCGGGCCCACACGTCGCGCCCCTGCACGTCGGTGCCCAGCCAGTGGGCCCCGCTGGGCGGAAGGAGCTGCGCGTTGAGGTCGATGGCCAGCGGGTCGTGGCGCGCCACGAGCGGCGCCGCCACCGCGGCCGCGGTGACGAGCACGATCACGCCGGCCGCGAACCAGGCCCGGGCATCGCGGCGCAGGGCGCCCCCCGGCCGTCCGCTCACGAGGGGTCGCCCAGCTCGCTCGGCGTGCCGGGGCGCTGATGCTTCCACCGCCGGTGGTGCCAGAAGTACTGCTCGGGCGCGCGGCGCACCCACCGCTCGAGCACCCGCGTGTACTCGGCGACCATGGCGTCGACGTCGGCCTCGCGGTCGCCGGTCCGCACCGTTTCCACCGGCTCGAAGCTGAGCACGAACCGGCCCCCCGGCTGCCGGATCGCGACGCCGAACACCATCGGCGCGCCGAGGCGGAGCGCGAACACGGCCGGCCCGCGCGGCGTCTTGGCCATGCGGCCGAAGAACGGCACCCAGGTGGACGCCAGGCCCACGGCGCCCTGGTCGAACAGGAACGCCACGGTGCGGCCGGCGCGCAGGGCGCGCGGGACCTCGCGCACGGCGTCGGCGTCGTGGATCACGTGCATCCCGATCCGCCGTCGCGTGCGCGTCAGGTACGCATCGAACAGCGGGTTCTCCATGCCGCGCGCCACGGCGTCGAGCGGCACGCCGCGCGCGGCGATGTACGCCCCGCCCAGCTCCCAGTTGCCGATGTGGCCGGTGAGCAGGATCAGCCCGCGTCCCAGCGCCCGCGCCCGCTCCACCGCCTCCCAGTTCTCCACGCGCTCGAACAGCCCCAGCACCTGCTGGCGCGAGTACGACGGCAGCACGGCGGTCTCGACGAAGGTGCGGCCGAGGCTTTCGTACGCCGCGCGCGCGACCTGCGCGACGCGGGCCGGCGTCCACTCGGGGAACGCGGCGCGGAGCTGGCGCTCGACCACGGCCCGGCGGATGCCGAGGGGGCGATGGCCCAGCGCGCCGAGGCGGGCGCCCATGCCGCTCGCGCCGCGGAACCCCAGCAGGTCGAGCGTGCCCACGGCGCCGCGGAGCGCCGCGTACTGCGCGCGGTGCGAGAAGGTCGGTCGCCGGACCGCGGCCGAGGTCATGCCCGGCCGGACGCCGGCGCCCCGGCGTCCACGATCGCGTCCGCTTCGAGCCCGCCATCGGGAGTCGCGGCGCGCCGCCGCTCGTCGCGGAACTGCAGCGCGTGCAGCCGGTGGTATGCGCCGCCCAGCGCGAGGAGCTCGGCGTGCGTGCCCCGCTCCACGATGCGCCCGCGGTCGAGCACCAGGATCTGGCTGGCGTGGGCGATGGTCGACAGCCGGTGGGCGATGACGAACACGGTGCGCCCGGCGAGCAGGCGGTCGATCGCCTCCTGCACCTGGCGCTCCGATTCGGTGTCGAGCGCCGACGTGGCCTCGTCGAGGATGAGCAGCGGCGGATCGACCAGCAGGGCGCGGGCGATGGCGAGGCGCTGCCGCTGCCCGCCCGAGAGGCGCGTGCCGCGCTCGCCGAGCATCGTGGCGTAGCCCTGGGGCAGCTCGCCGATGAAGCCGTGGGCATTGGCGGCGCGCGCCGCGGCCTCGATCTGCGCGTCGGTGTACCGGGCGCCGGCGCCGTACGCGATGTTGTTCCGCACCGTGTCGTTGAACAGCACGGTGTCCTGGCTCACGATGCCGGTCAGGGCGCGGAGCGAGGGGAGCGTGATCTCGCGGACGTTCGTTCCGTCGAGCAGGATGCGCCCCTGCGTGGGCTCGTAGAAGCGGGGGATGAGGTCCACGAGCGTGCTCTTCCCCGCGCCGCTCGGCCCGACGAGGGCCACGATCTCTCCCTTGCGGGCCGTGAAGCTGATTCCGGTGAGCACCGGCTCGTGTTCGTAGGCGAAGCCGACGCCGTCGAACTCGACCCGGTCGCGGAACCCGGTCACGCGCACCGTGCCGCGGTCGGTCTCGGCCTCGGTCGGCTGGTCGAGCACGCCGAACAGCCGCTCGGCGGCGGCCAGCGACTGCTGCGCCGTGGTCGGCATCTGCGACAGCTGCTTGAGCGGCGACAGCAGCCGCATCACGAGGATCATGAAGGTGATGAGCGTGGCGCCGTCCAGCACCGGCACGCCGGCCGGGGCCAGGACTTCGCGGGCCCCGATCCAGAGGATCATCACGGCCACGCTGGTGCCGATCACCTCGGTGAGCGGCTGCGAGAGCACCGCCATGCGGGCCACGCGCACCATGCCGCTGGAGTAGCCGTGGTTGGCCTCGGTGAACCGGCCGTCCTCGTACGGCTCGGCGGCGAACGACTTCACGAGGCGGATGCCGCTCACGACTTCCTGCAGCACGCTCGTGATCTCGCCGTACTCGTTCCGCAGCCGGCGGTAGGCGTGGCGCAGGCGGCGGAGAATGGGTTGGAGCGCCAGGGTGAGCAGCGGCGCGACGACGAGCGACAGCACCGTGAGCCGCACCGACATCGTGAGCAGGACGGCCACCGTGGCCACGATCTGCGCCGCGTTCTGAATGCTCTTCGTGACGAGCTCGGTGATCAGCGCCTTGGTCTGCTCGGTGTCGGCGAGCACCTTGGAGATCACCTGCCCCGTCTTGGTGCGCTGGAAGTAGCCGAGGGGCAGGCGCTGGAGGTGGGTGAACACCCGGTCGCGCAGATCGCGCGTCACCAGCTCCTGCAGCGATGCCCCGAGCTGCCCGCCCATCCACACGAACACGTTCTTGATCGCGACGATGATCACGATCGCGACGATCATCGCCTCCAGCGACTGTAGCGGGCGCGCCGGGTCGAGGAACGCGCCGACCATCCGGTCCTGCAGCGCCTTGATCGCGCCGCTCGGCGGCGTGAGCGTGTTCTTGTGGAAGAGCGAATTCAGGAACGGGATGAGGAGCGTGAACGAGAACGCGTCGAGGCCGGCGGCGATCACGCTGCTCGCGATCGTTCCCGCCATGCGCCACCAGTGCGGGCGCAGGTAGCTCAGCAGCCGCCGGTAGAGCCCCATCAGCGGCGCGGGGTGAGCAGCGACACGGGCAGGATGCACTCCTCCGGCGTCACGCCGCCGTGCAGGAACGAGCCGCGATAGCGGCTCTGGTACTCACGCAGCTTGGTGGGATAGACGAAGAAGCTGTCACCCGTCGCCAGCAGCGTGTTCGCCCCCAGGCCGCGGCGCGGCAGGCGCAGCATCTCCTCCTTGGGGAACAGCAACGCCTGCGACGGGTTCTCCGCCCGCAGGTCCTCGCCGAACTTGTACCGCA
>JAGWRI010000343.1 GCA_028876525.1 Gemmatimonadota bacterium
ACGTGGTCAAGGTACCGAACGCCGCGCTCCGGTTCCATCCGCCGCTGCCGGCGGACGCGGTGCGGGCGCTGTACGCGAGTGTCGGGATCAACCCCGACGCGGCCACGGCGAGCGACAATTCGGGGAACACGGCCCGGCCGACCTCGGCGATCGTGTGGAAGCTCCTCCGCGGCGCGCCCCTGCCCGTGGAGCTGTCGCTGGGCATCACCGACCACGCCTACACGGAAGTGCGCACCGTGGACAAGGGGAGCCTCCACCCCGGCGACGACCTCGTGACCACCGCGATCGTGCAGAATGCGAGCGGCGGCCCGGGCGCGGCGGGCGCCGGCGGGCGCCGCTGATCATGGAGGCGACGAGCGCTCGTGCCGGGGAGGCGGCCACCCGGCCCGCACCGGAGCCACCGGTACTGCGCGTCGAGGACGTGCACAAGTACTACGAGTTGGGCGACACGGCGGTGCACGCGCTGCGCGGGGTGAGCCTGGACGTCGAGCGCGGCGGCTTCGTGGCCGTGATGGGCGCCAGCGGGAGCGGCAAGTCCACGTTCATGAACATCCTGGGGTGCCTCGACCGCCCCACCTCCGGGCGATACCTCTTGGAAGGCTCGGACGTCGCGACGTTCGACAAGCGTGCGTTGGCGCAGATCCGGAACCGGAAGCTCGGGTTCGTGTTCCAGGGGTTCAACCTGATTCCGCGCACGACGGCGTTCGAGAACGTGGTGCTTCCCACGCTGTACGCCGCCGTTCCGAAACTCGAGGCGCACGAGCGCGCGACGCGGGCCCTCGAGCTGGTCGGACTCGCCGACCGGATGCAGCACTTTCCCTCGCAGATGTCGGGGGGACAACAGCAGCGCGTGGCCATCGCGCGGGCCCTCGTGAATCGCCCGTCGATCCTGTTCGCCGACGAACCGACAGGCAACCTCGACAGCCGGACGTCGGTGGAGATCATGGCGATCCTGCAGGAGCTCAACGACGGCGGGCTCACGATCGTGCTCGTCACGCACGAGCACGACATTGCGCAGTACGCCAAGCGCGTGGTGGTCTTTCGCGACGGCAAGATCCGGAAGGACGACCGTATCGCCGTGCGCCCGGCGGCGCGAGACGTGCTCCATACCCTGCCGGTGCTCGATGACTGACGACATGCCTTTCAGGACCGGGTTGCTCGCCATTGCCGCGGCGTTGATCGGCGCGACCCCACTAGCCGCGCAGGCCGCGGGGTGTCTCGCAACCCCGACGTCGCTGACGCCCGCCGGCTGGCCCGCCGCCTTGGCGGCGCCCGCGGCGGCGCCCGCCGGCCCGCTGCAGCTCGTTGCCGACGTCCCGCTCCCGGGGCCCGCAAACCGATTCGACTACCAGAGCATCGATCCCGTGGCGCGCCGTCTGTACATCAGCCACATGGACGCGGGGCAGCTCGTCGTGCTCGATCTCGATTCGACGCGCGTGATTGCGGACGTCGGCGGCCTGCCCCGCGCGACCGGGGTCTGGGTCGTGCCACAGTCCCACACGGTATACGTCTCGGCGCCGGGTGCGCACGAGGCGGTGGCCATCGACACGCGCACGTTCGCCGTCAAGGCTCGCGTCGGCGGCATCGGCTTCCCGGACGGCATCGCGTACGCGCCCCTCGTGCGCAAGGTATTCGTCTCGGATGAGTCGGGGGGCTCGGACGTGGTGATCGATGCGACCACGAATGCGAAGCGCGCAACCATCGCGCTGGGCGGCGAAGCGGGCAACACGCACTACGACTCCGTGTCGCACTGCATCCTGGTGGCCGTGCAGACTCGCAACCAGCTGGTGGCCATCGATCCGGCGGCCGAGCGCGTCGTCCAGCGCTACGATCTGCCGGGGGCGGAGGGGCCTCACGGATTCACTCTCGACGAAGCCGGGCGCCTGGCGTTCGTGTCGAGCGAGGAGAACAGCGTGCTGCAGGTGGTGGACCTCCGAACCATGCGGGTGCTCTCTACGCACCGCGTGGGCGGCGATCCCGACGTGCTCGCGTGGGATGCGGCGTGGCGCCGCCTGTACGTGGCGTCGGAGGCGGGCGTGGTGTCGGCGTACGCGGCCGATGGCGCCGTGCTGCGCCCGCTGGGCGAGATCCGGCTGCCGCACGCTCACACCGTGGCTGTGGATCCCCGCACCCATCGTGTGTATCTGCCGCTTCAGGAGCTGAGCGGCCGGCCGGTCCTGCGCGTGATGATTCCGGGGCCGGGGGCGAGCCGACGGGGCAGGTGAGCGGACTCGGCGCGCTTCATCGGCGAGCCCCTGAACGCCGCGCGAAACTCCGCCTCGCTCACGGCAAAGATCTTGGTCGTGAGCGTTTCCGCGCCCTTGTTTCCGGTGGCTACCGCGCGCCTGCCCGTCATGGCCAGCGGTCCGCTCCCGTGACAGCGCCATCGGCGGAAGCGCCGCAATCGGTCCTCGCCGACAGCACGTTGTACGTCCAGCGCCGCGGGTTGCGCAAACCCGGTGAAGATTGGCGCAGCATTTGTACGCCCAAAGACCAGTCGGGTCCTCCACCGGCAGTCCCGAAGAAGCGGTGACGGCGTAGGGGAGTGCGGCACGACGATGCCCGGGCGGCATCGTCGTGCCCGCGG
>JAGWRI010000344.1 GCA_028876525.1 Gemmatimonadota bacterium
CGGGCGGGCATGCGGCGCGGGTGGCGGGCGTGGCATTCCGCACCGCCGGCGCGTTGCCGGCGGCGGCGGCCTACCGGAGCCAGCTGCGCCGGGCGCTGGCGGCGCGGACGCCGGACGTGGTCCACACGAACGGCTACAAGATGCACATTATGGGGACGTGGAGCCGGCCCCAATCGTCTGCCCTCGTGTGGCATCTTCATGACTACATCTCGACACGGCCGTTGATGGCGCGCGCGATCAGAGTTCTCTCGCGTCGGTGCGACGCGGGCATCGCCGTGTCGGAGAGTGTGGCGGCGGACGCGGCCCGCGTCTGGCGGGGCCGGCTCCCGATTCGCGTCGTGCTGAACGCGGTGGACCTCGACGTCTTCGCGCCGGCGGGTTCGCGGGCCGATCTCGACGCGCTTGCCGGCATGGTGCCTCCGCCGGCGGGGACGGTACGCGTCGGGCTGGTGGCGACGCTGGGCCGGTACAAGGGGCACGACGTGTTTCTGGACGCCGTGGCACGGCTGCCGCGGGATCTGCCGGTGCGGGCATACGTGGTGAGCGGCTCGCTGTACGAGACCCGCGGCAGTGAATTCTCGTTGCCGGCGCTTCGACGGCGAGCGGAGGAGCTCGGCGTGGCGGATCGCGTGGGGTTCACCGGATTCGTCGGCGCGCCCGCCGACGCGATGCGGGCCCTGGACGTGGTGGTGCACGCGACGACGGTGGCCGAACCGTTCGGGCTGGTGATCGCGGAAGCGATGGCCTGCGGCCGCGCCGTGATCACCAGCGCAGCGGGAGGGGCGGCCGAGGTCGTGCGTGCGGAGCGGGACGCGCTGACGCATCGGGCCGGGGACCCGGCCGACCTGGCGCGGGCAATCGAGCGATTGGCGACGGACGGCGCGCTGCGGGCGCGACTCGGCGCGAACGGACGCGCAGCGGCGGCGGCCCGGTTCGACCGGCGGCGGCTGGGCGCCGAGGTGGGATCCCTCTACGGCGCCGCGATCGCGGCGCATCGGGCGGAGCGCCGACCAGCATGAAGCTTCTTCATGTATACAGCGGCAACCTGTACGGCGGGGTCGAGGCGATGCTGGTCGTGCTCGCCCGCGACGCGGGAGCCTGTCCGGGGCTGGAACCCGAATTCGCGCTGTGCTTCGAAGGACGACTGGCGCAGGAGCTGCGGGCGTGTGGCGCGACGGTGCACATCCTGGGCGCGGTGCGGGCGAGCCGGCCGGCCTCGGTCATGCGGGCGCGCCGAGCGCTGCGGGCGCTGCTCGGGGAGCGGCGTCCGGACTTCGTGATGTGCCACTCGGCGTGGTCGTATTCGATGTTCGGGGGCACGGCGCGACGCCTGGACCTGCCGGTGGGCTTCTGGCTGCACGACGCCGTGCGGGGGCGGCACTGGACCGAGCGTTGGGCGAAGCTCCGGACGCCGGACATCGTGATCTACAATAGCCGTTACACGGGGGAGACCGTGAGCGCGGTGTTCGCGCGTGCGCGGACGGCGCTCGTGCACTGTCCGGTGGCGCCGCCGGTGCGGCACAAGGGCGACCGTGAGGCGGTGCGGCAGGAGCTGGGGGTTGCCCCGGACACGGTGGTGATCATTCAGGTGGGGCGCCTCGAGCGGTGGAAGGGGCATCCGCTGCTGCTGCATGCGCTCGGCTTCCTGGGCGAGTTGCCGGGTTGGGAGTGCTGGATCGTGGGCGGCGCCCAGCGGGCGGCCGAGCGGGCCTACGAGGCGCAACTCCGGACGCTGGCTGTGTCGCGCGGCGTGCGGAAGCGCGTGCGCTTCCTCGGGGAACGCAGCGACGTGCCGCGCGTGCTGGCGGCGGCGGACATCTTCTGCCAGCCCAACGCGCAGGCGGAACCGTTCGGGGTGGCGATCATCGAGGCCCTGTACGCCGAGCTGCCCGTCGTCGCGACCGACATGGGCGGACCGACGGAGATTCTGGGCGGCCAGTCGTGCGGCGTCCTCGTGCCGCCGCGGCGCCCGGAGGAGCTGGCGAAGGCGCTGCGGGCGCTGATCGAGCATCCGAGCGGACGGCACGCGATGGGTGCGCTGGGTCCGCGCCGGGCGCGGGAACTGAGCGATCCGGGCGCGCAGCTTCAGCGGCTGCACGACGTGTTGACCAGGGCCACCGCGGAACGGAGCGCGCGGTGACGGCGGGGGCAATGGCCCTCGACGCCCGGGCGCGGCTCTCGCGGGGAACGAGCGGCGAGGCCATCTACACGATGGTCGAAGCGCTGGTGGCCGCCCGGCACACCGGGGGCGGGACGCTGATCGACGTCGGGTGCGGCACCGGGACGATGGCGGCGCGGCTCGCCGATCGGTTCGACCGCTGCATCGGCGTGGACGCGGTGCGATACGAGGGGCTGCCCGAAGCGGTGGAGTTCGTGGCGCACGACCTGGATGCCCCGCGGCTTCCGCTGGACACTGGCCTGGGTGCCGTGGTGAGCGCGGTGGAGACGATCGAGCATCTGGAGAATCCCTGGGCGTTCGTGCGGGAGTTGGCGCGGGTCGCGGCGCCGGGCGGGTGGGTGGTGATCACCACGCCCAATCAATTGAGCGTGCTGAGCAAGATGACGCTGGTGCTCAAGAACGGCTTCAACGCGTTCCAGGCGGCGTCGTATCCGGCGCACCGGACGGCGCTGCTGGAGGTCGATCTGCGGCGGCTGGTGGCCGACGCGGGCCTGGGCGCGGCGGCCGTGGGCTACAGCGGGGAAGGCCGCTGGCCGCTGACGGGGCGGCACTATCCGCGGGCACTGGGGCGGTGGTGGCCGCGCGGCTGCTCCGACAACGTGGCGATTGCGGCCCGCAAACCGGACGGCGGCCGATGACGACGTTGGCATCGGCGCCGGCGACCGCGGTCGCCCTTCCGGATGCATGGACTCCCGCCGAGCGGGAGGCGGACTTCTGGGTTCGCTGGTTCATGATCATCCAGGTCCTGAGCCAGCTGGCGATCATCGGGCCGCTGGGCTCGATGCGCACACTGATGCGCATCGCGGCGTTCGGGAGCAGCCTCGTGTTCCTGTTCCTGGTGCGGGGGAAGGCGGGCGCGCACCCGGCGCGGACGGCGGCGGTCGTGGTGATGGTCATCCTGGGCGTGTCGATATTCAATCCGACGGCGGCCGTACTGCCGGCGGCGTTGGCGCAGGTGGGCCTCTACCTGGCGGTGCTGGCGCCGCTGTTCTGGGTGCCGCGGCTGACGGTCGGGGTGCAGACGCTGTGGACGCTGCTGACGATCCTGTGGGCGTTTCACAGCGTGGGGTCCATCGTCGGGGTGCTGCAGGTGTACTTTCCGGGTCAGTTCCAACCCAAGCTGTCGCCGGTGATTTTGGGGCTGGGCCGCGGATATGTTGAAAGTCTAATGATCACGACGTCCTCCGGGGTGCGCGTGTTCCGTCCGATGGGGCTGACCGACGTGCCGGGGGGCGCGGGCACATCGGGGTTCTACGCCGTGGTGCTGGGCATCGGGATGTTCTTCACGTCGAAGAAGCGGTGGATGGCGCCGGCGGCGGTCGCATCGGTGCTGCTGGGGCTGACGTGTCTGTATCTGTCGCAGATTCGCGCGCTGATGGTCGTGACGGCCGTCAGTATCGTGGCGATCACGGGCGTGCTCGCGATGCGACGGGACTACAGGCGGCTGCGCATGTTCGGCGTGCTGCTGGTCGCGGTGCTGGTCGTGAGCTTTCGTGGCGCGGTGTCGCTGGCCCGGGGGAGCGTGGAGCAACGCCTCGGATCGCTCACCAAGGCCTCGCCGCAGCAGGTGTACGAGCAGAACCGGGGATTCTTCCTGCAGCAGGCGTTCGAGGAGATGCTGCCCGAATACCCGCTCGGGGCAGGGGTGGGCCGTTGGGGGATGATGAACTCCTACTTCGGGAGCAAAGACGATCCGAACCCCGGCTTGTGGGCGGAGATCCAGTGGACGGGCTGGATTCTCGACGGCGGGGCGCCGCTGATGCTCGCCTACCTGGTCGCCCTCTTCTACCTGATCTGGACGACGCTGGGCATTGCGCGAACACGACGCCGAGACGACTCCAGTCTGTCGCTGTGGGGAACGGTGATCCTGGCGTATTCGATCGGCGCGCTGGCATTCACATTTTCATACCCCGTGTTCCTGTCGCAGACCGGAATGGAATTCTGGTTCCTGAACGCCGTGCTGTTCGCGGTGGCGCGCACGCAATCATGGCGGGACTACTGGCAGCGGATGGCGCCGGCGTGACGCGGTACACGATCGTCACGGGCGACCTGGTCCCGACCGGTGGCATGGACGCGGCGAACCTGCGGCTGGCCGATTATCTCGCGCGCGCCGGCGCGGACGTGCGCCTCGTGGCGCACCGCGTGGCCCCGCAGCTGCTGGCCCGCCCCGGGGTCGTGTGGCAGCGGGTGGCCAAGCCGCTCAATTCGTACCGGCTGGGCGCGCCGCTGCTGGCGCGGGCCGGCGCGCGCGCGGACGCCGCGGGGCGGGCGGCGGGGGGGCGCACGATCGCGAACGGCGGCAATTGCGCCACGACGGACACGAACTGGGTGCACTACGTGCATGCGGCGCACCGTCCGGAAATCGCGGCCGGCGCCGCGCGGCGTCGGCTGGAGGCGTGGACGCACCGCCGCGCGGTCGGCGCGGAACGCAACGCCTTGCGGCGGGCGCGATTCGTGATCGCCAACTCGGAACGCACGCGCCGCGACGTGATCGAGCGCGTGGGCGTGGACGCGGCGCGCGTGCGGCGCGTGTACTACGGCGCCGATCCATCGATCCACCGTCCACCCGACGCCGCCGAACGGGCCGCCGCCCGGGCCGCGCTCGCGTGGCGGGACGAGCGGCCGGCGTGCGTGTTCGTCGGAGCGCTGGGCGACCGCCGCAAGGGGTTCGACACGCTGTTCGCCGCGTGGGAGCGACTGTGCCGCGACGCCGCCTGGGACGCGCGTCTGGTCGTCGTCGGGGCGGGTCAGGAACTGGCAGCGTGGCGCGCGCGGGTCGAGGGAGCGGGCCTGGCCGATCGGATCCGGTTCACCGGGTTCATCTCGGACGTGCGGGCCGTGCTCTGGGCGGCGGACGCCGTCGTGGCGCCGACGCGATACGAAGCGTACGGCCTCGGCGTGCACGAAGCGGTGTGCTGCGGGCTGCCGGCGATCGTGAGCGAGGACGCGGGCGTGGCGGAACGGCTGGGCGAGCTCGACGCGCTGCGCATCCGCAAGCCGGACGACGCGGATGATCTGGCCGCCGCGCTATGGCGCTGGCGCCGCGGGACCGACGCATGGCGTGACCGCGCCGCCCCGGCGGCGGCGCGGCTGCGCGCCTGGACCTGGGACGACATGGCAAGGCAGATCGTGGCCGAAATGGCGGAGCGTCCGTGACGGCGCCGCCGCCGATGTTCATGTCTCTGGACCGATGCTGGATCTGCGGCGGGCGGGATCTCCGGCCGGTGCATCGGCTGCTGTTCGAATTCTCGAACTACGAACGCCAGGATCCGGGGCTGGCACGCTACACCGACCAGCGGCTCGACCTGGTGCGATGCCGGGCGTGCGGCTTCGCGCAGCCGGCGGGGCTGCCGACGCTGCCCGACTACTTCGGGCGGATGTACGACCAGCGCTGGTCGGCCGATTGGATGGCGCGCGAGTTCGCGAGCGGGTACAAGGACCTGATCTTCCACTCCGTGCTGGGCGCGCTGGCGCGCCTCGTGTCGGCCCCGCGGCGGCGCCTGCTCGATCTCGGCGCGCACGTCGGACGGCTGCTGCGGCTGGCGCGCGACGCCGGATGGACGGCCGAAGGCGTGGAACTCAATCCGCAGACCGCGGCGTTCGCGGCCCATGCGACCGGCCTGCCCGTGCACCGGGCCGACGCGCGGACGCTGATCGCCGCCGGACGGCAATACGATGCGGTGACGCTGATCGACGTCCTGGAGCACATCCCGGATCCGGTGGCGATGCTGGCGACGGCGCGCGCGCTGGTCGCACCGGGCGGGTGGATTGCGGTGAAGGTGCCGCACGGGCCGGTGCAGCTGCGGAAGGAGATATGGCGGGCGCGGGTGGTGCGCGGATACCGCGCGACCGTGGCCGACAACCTGGTGCACGTGAACCATTTCTCGCCGCGGACGCTGGCCCTGGCGCTTGAGCGCGCCGGTTTCGGCGATGTGCACGTGGGTCCCGCAGCGCCGGAGATCACCCAGCCGGAGGACGCCCCGCGCGGCCGCCGCTGGGCC
>JAGWRI010000345.1 GCA_028876525.1 Gemmatimonadota bacterium
CACGCGGACGCCGGCGGCGCGCGCCGCGCGCACCGCGGCGGCCGCTTCGGGCCGCAGCGGATCCTCCAGCCCCACGAGCCCGGCGAAGACGAATCCGTCGTCGAGCCGCGCCTCCTCGATCCGCGGCTGCGTCGTGTGCCGGTACGCCATGGCCAGCACGCGCAGTCCGCCGGCGGCGAGCGCGTGCGCGGCGGCGTCCGCCGCGGCGCGGTCGAGCGGTTCCTCGCCGCCGGCGGTGCGCTGGCGGGCGCATCGCGCGAGCACCGCCTCGGGGGCGCCCTTGAGGTGCTCGAGCAGGCCGTGGTCGGTCTCGCGCAGCGACACCATGTAGCGGCGCTCCGACTCGAAGGGCAGCACGTCGACTTCCCGGTGCAATTGCTGCAGATCGGCCGGCGAGACGCCGTGCCGCTCGGCCACGGCCAGGAGCGCCAGCTCCGTCGGGTCGGCGCTGCGAGCGCCCAGGGCGCCGGCATCGGCTTCGCTGGCCAGCACGCCCACCCGGAGCGTGGCCAGCAGGGCAGGCACGTCGGCCGCAGCCACCGGGCCATCGGGCCCCCGGAGCAGGGCGCGCGCGCCCCCGTCTGCGGCCACCTCGTAGCGGGCGCCGTCGGCCCAGAGCGCGCGCACGGCCATCTCGTTGCGGGTGAGCGTGCCGGTCTTGTCCGAACCGATGACGGTCGTGCTGCCCAGCGTCTCGACGGCGGGAAGCGCGCGCACGATGGCCCGCCGCCGAGCCATGCGCCGCGCGCCAATGGCGAGCGTGACCGTGAGCACGACCGGCAGTCCCTCGGGGATCGCCGAGACCGCCATCGCGACGGCGGTGAGGAAGACCTCGCCAACCGGCATCTCGCGCCCGAGGCCCACGGCCACGACCACCGCGGCGAGGGCGAGGATGGCCACGCCGACGCGCCGCCCGAAGCGGGCGAACGATTCCTGCAGCGGCGTGGCCACGGGGCGCATGGCGCGCACGACGAGGGCGATGCTGCCCAGCTCGGTGGCCGATCCGGTGCGCACCACGACGCCGCGCCCGCGGCCGTGCGCCACCGCGGTGCCGGCGAACGCCATGTTCACCTGGTCGCCGGCGAGCAGGGTCATGTCGTCCAGCGGTTGCGTGACCTTCTCCACCGGCACCGATTCGCCGGTGAGCAGGGACTCGTCGATCGCGAGGCGATGGACCTGCACGAGGCGCAGGTCGGCGGGCACGCGCGTGCCCGCGGCGAGCACGACCACGTCGCCGGTCACGATGTCGCGGCTGGGCACCGCGGCCTGCGCGCCGTCGCGCACCACGACGGCCCGCGGAGCGGCGAGATGCGCCAGGGCGCGCATCGCCCGCCGGGCGCGCGACTCCTGAACGAATCCGATCAGCGCATTGAGCACGACCACGGCCAGGATGACCGCCGTGTCGTTGTAGTCGCGCACCGCGGCGCTGACCGCGGAGGCGGCGAGGAGGATGTAGATGAGCGGGTCGCGCACCTGGGCGAGGAGGATGCGCCACCACGGGGTCTCGTGCTCCTCCTCGATCCGATTGGGGCCGAGCTCGGCCAGCCGGCGTGCGGCTTCGGCGGCGGTCAGTCCGGACGGCCCGGAGCCCAACGCCCGCTCGGCGGCGGCCGCGTCGCGGGTGTGCCACGGCCGTCCCGCAACGGCGGGAGGGGTGGAAATCGGGGCCTGGTCAGTCGCCATGGGCGTCTCGGCGCCGGGCGGAGGCCGGCGCCGGTGCGCCGGTCCGCCGCCGCTCGACCGGCGGCGCGGGGGTCCTGTGCAGGTTGCGGCAGTCGGGGGCCGTCGTGTACCGGGTTCCTCACCGATGCCGTGAGGGGGGACGCCCGACAGGCGCGGCGACGTCGTGGGAAGGCGGGGCGGGCGTCGCATGCCGGACGCACCGTCTCACCGACTCACCGACTCACCGACTCACATCTCGATCGGCCGCCGGGGCTCGAACACGGCGTCGTGGATCTCGATGTTCACGATGTGCTTGAGGGGAACCGACCGGAATTCGTTCCGGAGGTAGGAGAAGACGACGGCGTGGCCGTCGCGGATGGCGTACGGTTCCCAGTGGCGTTCGTGTTCCGTGACGCCCGACTCGCCGTGAAAGCGGTACGTGGCGCGCACGCGCCGGCACTCGCGGCCGGCCTGACGGAGCAGATCTTCCACGCGGCTGCTCGTCGTGGGATTGTTCATGGTGGATCCTCCCGAGACTGAAACCTCCGAAGACGGAAAGCGACGGCAGGGCGCCGCTGGGGGGCCGCGTGTCGTCGCGTGGATGCGGTGGACGCCTTTCGTGGGATTCGGTTCCCGAAGAGAGGGTCTCAACGCTCTCTTAATATAGCACCGATGGCTACCAATGGGTACCGTGATGCGAAGGTCGCGTCCCCGACATTCGTGAGGCCCGCATGACCGCGACGAAGGCCGATCACCGGGCGACCGCACGGCGCCTGCGCGAGCAGATTCGCCGCAACGACTACCTGTACTACGTGCGCGACCGGCCGCGCATTTCCGACGAGGCGTACGACGCCCTCGTGGAGCGGCTCCGGAAGTTCGAGGCGGCGCACCCCGAGGTGGTCACCGCCGACTCGCCCACGCAGCGGGTGTCGGGGGCGCCGAGCGGCGGGTTCGAGACGCGGCGGCACGCGGCGGCGATGATCAGCCTCGACTCGACGCGCGAGCGCGAGGCGGTGGCGCGGTGGGACGAGCGGATGCGGCGGGAGGTGGGCGCGGGGCTGCGCTACCTGCTCGAGCCCAAGCTGGACGGGGCGAGCCTGGAACTCGTGTACGAGCGCGGCCGGCTCGTGCGCGGCGTGACGCGCGGGAACGGCACCGAGGGAGAGGACGTGACGGCCAACGTGCGCACGATTCCCTCGATCCCGCTGGCGCTCCGCGCGGCCGGCCGGCCGGCGCCCCGGTTCGTGTCGCTGCGCGGCGAGATCATGATGGGCCTTCGCGGGTTCGAGCGGCTCAACCGGCGGCTCGTGCAGCGCGGCGAGGAGCCGTTCGCCAATCCGCGGAACGCGGCGGCCGGGTCGCTGCGGCAGCTCGACGCTCGGATCACCGCCGAGCGCCCGCTGCGGTTCGTCGCGTACGAGGTCCTGGCCGTCGACGGCGCCAGCTTCGCCGATGACGCCGAGATCCTGGAGGCGTTGCGCGATTGGGGGCTGCAGACCACGGACCATACGGAAATCGGGAAAACGCTGGCCGCGATCGAGCGGTATCACACGGCGATGGCCGGGCGACGCGACAGGCTGGGCTACGAGATCGACGGCATCGTGATCAAGGTGACGGATCTGATCCAGCGCCGGCGGTTGGGGGCCACGGGGCATCATCCCCGGTGGGCGCTGGCGTACAAGTTCCCGCCGCGGATCGAGGTGACGCGCGTGGAGGACATCACGGTGCAGGTGGGGCGCACGGGGCTGCTCACGCCGGTGGCGCTGCTGCGGCCGGTGGAGGTGGGCGGGGTGACGGTGTCGCGGGCCACGCTGCACAACGCGGCGGAGCTGGCGCGGCGGGACGTTCGCGTTGGCGACATGGTGCGCGTCTACCGCGCGGGCGACGTGATTCCCGAGGTCATCGAGCGGCTGGCGTCGCGCGGCCGGCGGAACGCGCGGTTCGACATGCCGGCGCGTTGCCCGGCGTGCCGCACGCCGGTGGTGCGCGAGGGGCCGATGACGCGCTGTCCGAACCGGTTCGGGTGCCCGGCCCAGCTCAAGCGCGCGCTGCAGCACTTCGCCTCGGAGGGCGCGCTGGACGTGCAGGGAATCGGCGAGGAGACGGCGAACGCGCTGGTGGACCGGGGGCTGATCGCCGGGCTGCCCGACCTGTTCCGGCTCACGGCGGCGGACCTGCAGACGTTGGACGGATTCGCCGAACGGTCGGCCAGGAAGCTGGTGGCCGAGATCGCGGCGGCGCGCAGGCTCGAGCTCCACCGGTTCCTGTACGCGCTGGGAATTCCCGGCGTCGGCGGCACGGTGGCGCGCGATCTGGCCGAGCGGTTCGGCACGCTGGATGCGCTGCGCAGGGCGACCCGCGACGAGCTGCTGACCACGCCGCGGCTGGGGGAGAAGCGGGCGGCCGACGTGCGCGCCTTCTTCCGCGACGCGCGGAGCCGCCGCGTGATCGACGAGCTGCTCGCGGCCGGGGTGGAGGTGGGGGTGGAGCGGCGCGCCGGGGGGCCGCTCTGGGGCAAGCGGATCGTGTTCACCGGTGGACTCGACTCGCTCACGCGGCCCGAAGCGAAGAAGCTGGTCGAATCGCTGGGCGGTCGCACCAGTGAGAGCATGGGGCCGAACATCGACTTCGTGGTAGTCGGCGAGTCGCCGGGCGAGAAGCTCGATCAGGCGCGGAAGTACGGCCTGCGCGAGATGACCGAGAAGGAGTTCCTCGCGTTGCTGCGCCGGGCCGGCGTCAAGACGTGAGGCCCGCAGATGAGACGGATGAATCGGATGATCCGGATCATCTGCAGTTCCCAATGTTCCTCATGCCCGCCGGGCGGATCAGCGGGAAGCGTGCAGGAGTTTCAGGAACCGCGACAGCGGCCGCGTGTTGGCGACGTTCTTCTTCTCGGCCCATCCGCGGCGCGCCTGGTCCACCCCCCAGCGCATGAAGCGCAGCTCGTTGGGGGAATGCGCGTCGGTGTCGATGACGATCGTGGCGCCCAGGCCGATCGCCGAGCGCACGGCGGTGTCGTCGAGGTCGAGCCGCTCGGGCTGGGCGTCCACCTCGAGCATCACGCCGTGGTCCACGGCGGCCTTCACGACCCTATCGAAGTCGACTTGGGCGCCGCGCCGGCCGTTGATGAGCCGGCCGGTGGGGTGCGCGAACACGTCCACGTGCGGGTGCGTGAGGGCCCTGAGCACGCGCTCGGTCTGCTTCTCCGGGGCCAGGTCCAGCCTGGCGTGCAGCGCCACGAACACGATGTCGAGCCCGGCCAGGGTGTCGTCGGTCAGGTCGAGCGTGCCGTCGGGATGGATGTCCACCTCGGCGCCGGCGAGCACGGTGAGCTTGCGGAGCTTCGCGTTGAGCCGGTCGATCTTCTTCCGCTGGCGGCGGAATCCGGCGTCGTCGAGACCCCGGACCATGCGCATCATCGGTCCGTGGTCGGTCACGGCGATGTAGGCGTAGCCCATCGCCTCGGCGGTCTCGGCCATTTCCTCCAGCGATCCGCGGCCGTCGCTGTCGGTGGAGTGCATCTGGAGGTCGCCGCGGATGTCGTCGAGGGTGACGAGATCGGGAAGCCCGTGGTGGAGCGCGGCCTCGATCTCGCCGCGGTCCTCGCGCAGCTCGGGCGGGATCCACGGGAGACCGACGGCCCGGAACACGTCCTGCTCCCTGGCGCCGGCGATCTGCCGCGTGCCGCGAAAGACGCCGTACTCGTTGAGCTTGAGCCCGCGCTTCTGGCCCAGGCGGCGCACGGCGATGTTGTGGGCCTTGGATCCGGTGAAGTAGTACAGGCCGGCGCCGTACGATTTCGCGTCGAGCACGCGGAGGTCGATCTGGAGGCCCGAGCGGAGGACGACCGACGCCCGGGTGGCGCCGTGGGCGAGCACTTCGCGGACCTCGGGAAAGGCGACGAATCGGTCGGACACCGCCTGGCCGTCGGCGCACTCGACGAGGATGTCGAGGTCGCCCACCGTCTCGCGGCCGCGGCGGAAGCTGCCGGCGATGTCGGCGCGCGTCACGCCCTCGAAGGCCCGGAGGTACTCGAGCACGGACTCGCCGTACTGCGCGGCCACGGCGCGCGAAATGCGGCGCTCGCCCGCCGTGCGGGCGCCGAGCTCGGCGAGGATCTTTCGCTCGCTGGCGGCGCCGAAGCCGGGAAGGGCGCGGATCTTTCCCGCCTTCGCGGCGCGCGCGAGCCCGGCCACCGAGCGGATGCCGAGCGTTCCGGCCAGCGTGCGGGCGCGGCTCGGGCCGATGCCGGGCACGCGCATCAGCTCCACGGCGCCCTTCGGCGCCTTGCGCCGGACTTCGCTCAGCGCGGCGAGCGAGCCGGTGCGGACGATCTCCTCGATCTTGCCGGCGAGATCGGCGCCGATGCCCGGCAGCTCCTGCAGGCGCCGGCCGTCGCCCTCGACCAGCGACGCGACCGGCTCGGCATGCTCCTCGACCACGCGCGCGGCGTTGCGATAGGCCCGGACACGGAACGCGTTCGCCCCTTCGATCTCGAGCAGCTCCGCCATCTCGCGGAACAGCCGGGCGACCTCCGCGTTCTCCACGGGTCTACCGCCGCGCGAGCAGCTTCCGGCGCTGGGTGCTGAGTTCCTCGAGGCGGCCGCACATCAGGTCGCAGATGCGGAACACGTCGGCGTCGGCCAGAGTGTAGATCACGAACAGTCCTTCGCGATGGCGGTCCACGAACCCGCCGTCGTACAGGCTCTTGAGGTGCTTCGACAGATTGGCCTGTCCCAGTCCCGTGGCGCGTGCCAGATCGCTCACCGAGCGGTCGCCGGCGCGTAATGCCTGGAGAATCTGCAGCCGCGCCGGTTCGGCCAACACCTTGAAGCGGTCGGCGATCAGCGCGAGCAGTTCCGGGGTCATCTTGGCGGTGCTCATGTGGGGACAATGGCCAGAGGGTGAATTACCCATCGGGGAATATGGTTGATCATGCACCCTGGGGCGGCTCACGATCAACCCCACCCCTAGCGGGGCCGGCAGCCGGCCAGTCCGAACCGCCCGAGGACGCGCTCCAGCGGGCAGAACTTCGTGAACGACGACTGCAGGAGGTTGAGCCCCACGAAGGCCGTGAACGCGAGCCACCAGCGCGAGTCCACGACGGCCAGGGCTAGGGACAGGAGGACGAAGGTGCCGGCGAACCGGCGGATGACGGCGTCATCGCACATTGCGGAAGTCTCCCGGATCGGGACGCGCCGGCCGGCCCCGGGCGGGGCCGGCGCGGGCGTCAGATGAATTCCTCGGTCGCCATGACCGAGGCGTGCAGGTGCTCTCCGGGTTCCAGGCGGGCCTTGAAGCCGCGAAGCGCGGCCAGCAGGACCTGGGCCTGGTCGTCGGAGGTGATGGTGAGCCAGAGGGTGGCGTGGCCGGGCCAGGCCCGGGTGCCCTCGAGGCGTCCGGTGGAGCCGGCCCCGATGCCGTGCCCGATCTGCGTGTAGCCGCGGGCGCCGTGCTGCTCGAGCAGGTGGGGCACGCGGTGCTCGTCGGCGCCGGCGTGGATGATGAAGATCGTCTTCATGACACGTGCGCCTCCTGGCGCGAGCGGAGTTCCCAGTACAGCAGCGGGACGACGACCATGGTGAGCAGGGTGGCGACGACGGCGCCGCTCATGAGGGCGACGGCCAGGCCCTGGAAGATCGGGTCGAGCACCATCACGATGCCGCCCACGACCACCGCCGCGGCGGTGAGGGCGATGGGGCGGAACCGCACCGCGCCGGCCTCGATCACCGCTTCGCGCAGCGACCGGCCGCGCGTCTCGGCGAGCTGGATGAAGTCCACGAGCAGGATCGAGTTGCGGACGATGATGCCGGCCAGCGCGATCATGCCGATCATCGACGTCGCGGTGAAGAACGCGCCCGTGATCGCGTGTCCCGGCAGGATGCCGATGAGCGTGAGCGGAATGGGCGCCATGATCACGAGCGGCACGGTGAACGACTGGAACCAGCCCACGACGAGCACGTAGATCAGGATCAGCACCACGGCGAAGGCGAGCCCCAGGTCGCGGAACACCTCGATCGTGACCTGCCACTCGCCGTCCCACTTGATGGCCGTCTGGTCGAGGCTGTCGGGCTGGGTGGCGTTGTAGATGCGAATCGGCTGACCCTGCACGCGCAGGGTGTCGAGCGCGCGGTCCATGTCGAGGATGGCGTATACGGGCGCCTCGACGGCGCCGGCCACGTCGCCGGTCACGTAGATCACGGGGCGGAGGTTCTTGCGCATGCGCTCGGACTGGAGCGTCTCGGGCACGACGGTGACGAACCGGGCCAGCGGCTCGGGTCCGCGCGACGTGGCCACGGGAATGGCGAGCAGGTCGTTCACCGACGAGCGGCGGTCGCGGGGGAGGCGCGGCACGATGTCCACGGGTTCGCGGGCGGTGGGCTCCGAGGCGAGCCCGGCCGGCGCGCCGGAGAGGGCGAGGGCCAGCGTCTGCGTGATCTGCTCGACGCTGGCGCCCGCCTCGGCGGCGCGCACGCGGTCCACGCGGAACGCTTCCTTGGCCTGCGGCGCCTGCACGGTCCAGTCCACGTCCACCACGCCGGGCGTGGTCTCGAACACGTGCTTCACGGCCTTCGCGGTCTCGAGCCGCACGCTGTCGTTGGCGCCGTACACCTCGGCGACGAGCGTCGACAGCACCGGCGGACCGGGCGGGATCTCGGCGATCTTGGCCGACGCGTGATACCGCTGCGCGATCGAATCGATGCCGGGCCGCACCGCGACGGCAATCGCATGGCTCTGCCGGCTGCGGTCGCCCTTGGGGACGAGGTTCACCTGGACGTCGGCCACGTTGTCGCCGCGCCGCATGAAGTAGTGGCGCACGAGGCCGTTGAAGTTGAACGGCGCGGCCGTGCCGTCGTACGTCTCGGCGCTCTCGACCTCGGGAACGCGGCGCACGTAGGCGGCGACCTCCTGGGCGAGCGCGGCGCTCGTTTCGAGCGACGTGCCCTCGGGCAGATCGAGCACGACCTGGAACTCGCTCTTGTTGTCGAACGGCAGCATCTTCACCTTCACGGCGCCCACGAACAGCAGCGCCACCGACGCCAGCAGCAGCACGACCGTGCCGCCGTAGAAGCCGTAGCGCAGCCGGCGGCGCTCGATGAGGGGCGTCATGAGGCGGCCGTACCAATGCGCCGACTTCGTGGCTTCCTCGGGCTCGTGCAGCGCGTCGTGCGGGGCGGTGACCTTCGCGACGTGCCCGCGGAGCAGCCGGTACGAGACGTACGGCGTGATGATGAACGCCACGCCCAGCGAGGCGAGCATCGCGAACGACGCGCCGACGGGAATCGGGCGCATGTACGGCCCCATCATCCCGGACACGAACGCCATGGGCAGGATGGCGGCGATGACCGTGAACGTGGCGAGGATCGTCGGGTTGCCCACCTCGTCCACCGCCTCGACGGCGGCGACGTCGGGCGGACGGTCGCCCAGCCGCAGGTGCCGGTAGATGTTCTCGACCACGACGATCGCGTCGTCCACGAGGATGCCGATGGAGAAGATGAGCGCGAACAGCGTGATGCGATTGAGCGTGTAGCCCAGCGCGTAGTAGGCGAACAGGGTGAGGGCGAGGGTGACGGGCACGGCGACGAGCACGACCAGCGCCTCGCGCCAGCCGAGCACGAGCCCGATGAGCAGCGTCACCGAGATCGTGGCCAGCGCCAGGTGCAGCATCAGCTCGCGCGCCTTCTCGCCGGCCGTCTCGCCGTAGTCGCGCGTGACGTCCACCGACACGCCGGCCGGCAGGATGCGGCCGCGCGTGGCGTTCACCCGGGCGATGACGGCCTTCGTGATCACCGTCGCGTTGGAGCCATGCCGCTTGGACACGGCGATCGTGACCGCGCTCTCGACGGCGCTGTCGCGCGCGGCGTGGCTGACGTAGCTGGTGCGTTCGCCGAATCCTTCGGTCACCGTCGCGACGTCGCGCACGTACACCGGGTGCCCGCCGCGCGACGAGACGACCACGCTCCCCACGTCGGCCGGCGTGACGAGCGGCGCGCCGACGTCGACGAGGATCGCCGAGTCGGCCTGCGTGAACTCGCCGGCCTGGAGCCGGGCGTTGGCCGCGCCCAGCGCCATCGTGAGCTCGCCGGCGGAAACGCCGCTGGCGGCGAGCCGCGCGGGGTCGATGGTGACGCGCATCTGCCTGGGCGCGCCGCCCACGATGAAGGTCTGCGCCACGTCGGGGACGGTGCGGATCTCCTCCAGCAGGTGCAGGGCGATCTGGCGCAGCTCGTTGGAGCCGTACCCGCCGCCGTGCAGGGTGAGCGTGAGCACCGGCACGTCGTCGATGGAGTGCGGCTTGACGAGCGGGGGCGTGGCGCCCGGGGGCGACTGGTCGGCGTCGGCGAACAGCTTGGCGTGCACCTTGGTGACGCTCGTCTCCTGGTCCTGCCCGACCTTGAACCGGACGGTGACCAGCGACATCCCCTCGGTGGAGGTGCTGTACACGTAATCCACGCCCGGGATCTCCCACATCCGCCGCTCGATGGGCCGGGTGAGGAGGTTCTCGATCTCGCGCGGCGTGGCGCCGGGCATGGCCGTGATGACGTCGATCATCGGCACCGAGATCTGCGGCTCCTCCTCGCGCGGCGTGGCGAGGATGCCGATGGCGCCGACGATCAGCGACGCCACCGTGATCAGCGGCGTCAGCTTGGAGTTCAGGAACGCGCGCGCGATGCGGCCGGCGACGCCCATGGTCAGCGGCCCCCGGTCACGGCCGCGGCGGCCGGCGGCACGACGATCGTCGCGCCGGCGCGGAGGCCGCTCGTCACCTCGACCAGCGCGCCGCGGGCGTCGCCCAGGCGCACCCACCGCAGCTCGTCGCCGGTGGCCTCGCGCACGGTGACGCCGGTGAGGTCGCCCTCACGGCGGATCGCCGCCGCCGGCACGAGCAGCGCGGCGCGGGCTCCCTGCGGGATGGCGATCGAGGCGGCGCCGCCCGCGGCCAGCCGGCGGCCCGGGTTCTGCACCACGGCGTTGACCGTGTAGACGTTCCCCGCCGCGGGCACGACGCCCTCGACCACGCCGTTCACCGTCGTGTCCTCGATCGTCGCCGCGACGCGCATGCCGCGGCGCAGGCCGCGCACGGCGTCGGGGGCGGCGTTCACGCTCACGCGCAGCCGCGAGTCGTCCTGGACCGTGACCAGCGGCGCGCCGGGCGCCGCGAACGCGCCGGGGTCCACGAACCGGTGCGTGACGACGCCGGCAAACGGCGCGCGCACGTCGGCGTAGGCGCGCGTGGCGGCCAGCTCGCGGGCGCCCGCCTGGGCGGCGGCCACTGCCGCGTTGGCCTGGGCGAGCCCCGTCTCGGCGGCGTCGAGCTGGGCCCGGGTGGCCGCGCTGTCGGCGAACAGGGCGCGGATGCGGCGGGCCTGCGTGTCGGCGTCGCGCTGCACGGCGCGGGCGCTGGCGATCGAGGCCTGGACCTGGGAATCGCGGGCCGCGAGGTCGCGGGCGTCGATGTGGACCAGCGGCTGGCCGGCCGCCACGACGTCGCCCTCGTGCACGAGCACGGCGGTGACCGCGCCCATGAGCTTGGTGGAGAGCGTCGCCTCGGCGATGGGCTCGGCGGTGCCGGCGGCATCGAGCGTCGTCGCGACGGTCGTGTCGCGGACCACGTACGGGGTGCCGGGGGTCGGGGCCGGGCGCGCCGCCGACGTGCGGTCGCCGGAGCGCCCGCAGGCGGCAGCGGCGGCGAGCAGGAGTGCGGCGGCGATCGCGCGGGGGAACGGGAGCGACATTACAGAATCCTCAACAGTCATCGGGTGGTGGTGGTCGGGAGCGTGTCGAGCGCGGCGAGCGACGCGGGATCGCGGCCCAGGGCGAGGCGCCGCGCGGCGTCGGCGGCGATCACCCCGTAGCGCGCGGCCTGGAGCTCGACCGCCGAGCGGGCGTCGGCGGCGGCGGCGTCGAGGAGCTCGACGACGGTCGCCAGCCCGCCCTCGTACTTGCGGGTCACGATGCGGTGGGCCTCGACGGCCTGCGCGGCCGAGAGCTCGGCGAGCGCGAGGCGCCGCAGGGCGACCGCGAGCTCGACGCGCGTCTGCGCCACCTGCAGCCGGGCCTGGGCGTCGGCGCGGCGCACGTCGGACAGCACGCCGGCCCCGCCGAACGGCACCCAGGAGAGCATCAGGCCGGCCGTCCAGCTCGGCAGTCCGGCGTACGGGCGCGACAGCGCGTGCCAGTCGTAGCGGCCGAAGGCGTTGAGCCGGGGGAGGTACGCGGCGCGGGCGCGGCGGGCGTCGAGCGTGGCGGCCTCGGCGCCAAATGCCGCGGCACGGAGGTCGGCGCGCGGGGCGGCCGCGGCGTCGAGCGTGTCGGGCGCCGTCTCGGCCCGCAGGGCGTCGCCGTCGGGAAAGCGCGCCACTACGTCGGCCGTGTCGCCCGGCAGGGCGAGCAGGGTGGCGAGCTGCCGGCGGGCCAGCGAGGCGTTGCCGGCGGCGGCGGCGAGCTGGGCGTCCATCTCGTTGGCGCGCACCGAGGCGAGGAGCACGTCGGAGCGGGTGACGAGGCCGTTCCGCTCCATGGACTGGGCGGCGCGCACGTGGGCGTGCGCGGCGGCGGCCGCCGAGTCGAGGGCGACCACCTGGGCGGCGGCGAGGGCGGCGCCGAAGTAGGCGCGCACGACGTCGGCGCGGGTGGTGGCGCGGGTCCAGTCGGCGTCGGCGTCGGCGGCGCGGGCGGCGGTGGCGGCGGCGCGGCGGCCGATCCAGGCGTCGGCGTTGACCAGCGGCTGGGCGACGGTGACGTCGCCCGAGTAGTCGCGCGTGGCCGCGGGGAAGTCGAGGGCGTGCGGATCGAACGACGCGGGGGTCGCCGACCGCTGGCGGAGGACGGTGCCGAAGGCGCCGATCGGGTCGGTGGTCTGCAGGTAGCCGGCGTCGAGCTGCACCGTGGGCAGGATGCCCTTGAGCGGCGCGAGCGCGGCGGCGTGGCTGCCGCGCGCCGAGGCGCGGGCGAGGCGGTTGGCGTAGCCGAGGGAATCGGCGCGCCGGAGGGCGCCGGCGAGGGTGATCGGGCCCTGGGCCCGCGCCGGGAGGGCGGCGAGCAGGGCGAGTCCGGCGGCGAGGAGGCGGTTCATCGGGTGATTCAGTATTCCTGTATAATCGGTCGGAGGGGTCGCGGGCATGGCTCGGCCCGGGCCGGGGGCGGACGGCGCCCCCCGGTCGCGGGTCTCGGTCGGTGGCGACCGGTCAGCCGTTGTCGATCATGTCCTCGAGCATCTGGCGCGGGGCCATGCCGACCTGGCGATTCGCTTCCTCGCCGTCCTTGAACAGGATGAGGGTCGGGATGCCGCGGATGCCGAGGCCGCCGGCGATTTCCGGATAGCGGTCGGTATCGAGCTTGAGGATCTGGAGGCGGCCCTTGCGGGTGCGCGCCAGCTCGTCGAGCACGGGGGCCATCATGCGGCAGGGGGCGCACCAGTCGGCGTAGAAGTCGACGAGCACGGGCAGCTTGCTCTCGGCGACGATGCGCTGGAGGTCGCCGCCGGTGACGGGCATGGGCCGGTCGGTGAGGATCGGCTTGCCGCAGCTGGAGCAGGCGAGGGTGTCGGCGCCGAGGTCGGCGGGCGTGAGGGTGCCGCAGAACGGGCAGCGCGCGACGCCGAGCGCGGGCTCGGGCGTGGCGGAGGTGTTCGGCGTCGGGGTCATGGCAGATTCTCGCAGTTGGATGAGCCGCATCCGGAGCGAGGCGTCGTACCTGCCCCCGCGGCGAC
>JAGWRI010000346.1 GCA_028876525.1 Gemmatimonadota bacterium
CTTCATTCCCTGCTACATCGACGCCTTCTTCCCCGAGGTCGGCGTCGCCACGCTGGAGCTGCTCGAACGGCTCGGCTGCGCGGTGGAATACCCGCTCGAACAGACCTGCTGCGGCCAGCCGATGGCCAACAGCGGCCTGCAGGCCGATGCCGCCGCCACCGAGACCCACTTCGTCCGCTGCTTCCAGGAGTTCCAGACGGTTGTCGGACCCTCGGCGAGCTGCGTCCACCACGTCCGCCACCACCTCGACGCGATTGACCAGACGGCCGAGACGCGGAGCGTCCGCGCCGGCACCCGCGAGCTGGTCGAGTTCCTGCACGACGACCTCGAGGTCGGCGACTTTCCCTGGGCCTCGTTCCCGCACAAGGTCGGCGTGCACGACAGCTGCACCGCCGTGCGGGGGCTGGGCCACACGCGTCCGTCCGAGCTGGTCCACGAGCCCTACTTCTCCAAGACCCGCGACCTGCTGGGCAGGGTGCGCGGGCTGGAGCTGGTCGAGATCGATCGCCCCGACGAGTGCTGCGGCTTCGGCGGCAGCTTCAGCGTCACCGACCAGGCGGTCTCGGCCAGGATGGGCCACGACCGCGTCCACGACTTCCTGCGCCACGGGGTCGAGTACGTCGCCTCGGGCGACATGTCGTGCCTGCTGCACATGAAGGGCGTGATCGACCGTCAGCGGCTACCGCTAAAGGTCGTCCACATCGCGCAGATCCTGAACGGGGGGCCGCTGTGACCCGCCCGGTCGATCCCGCAGCAGGGGCGGAGCGGTTCCTGGCCCGCGAGGAGCACGAGGCCACGCACGACCGGCTGGTGTGGGGGCTGCGCCAGAAGCGCGACGCCGGAGTGGCCACGATTGCCGAGTGGGAGGAGCTGCGCGAGCTTGCGTCCCGCATCAAGGAGCACACGCTCGCGCACCTCGACCGCTACCTGGAGCAGTTCGAGGCCAACGCCACGAAGCGCGGCACGCACGTCCACTGGGCGCGGGACGCCGCCGAGCACAACGTCATCGTTCACGAGATCCTGCGCGCGCGCGGCGCGCAGTCGCTCATCAAGAGCAAGTCCATGCTGCAGGAGGAGTGCGGCATGGCGGCCTACCTCGAGGCGCGCGGCATCGAGGTGACGGACTCGGACCTCGGCGAGCGCATCCAGCAACTGTCCAGGGAGCCGCCCAGCCACATCGTCATCCCGGCCATCCACAAGCTGCGCACCGACGTCGCGGCGCTGTTCGCGCGCGAGCTGGGCACCGATCCGGACGACACGGAGCCGCGCACGCTGGTCGAGGCGATGCGCCGGAACGCCCGCCCGCGCTTCTTGCGGGCCGACGCCGGCATGACCGGCGCCAACTTCGCCGTCGCCGAGACGGGTGGGTTCGTGGTGTGCACCAACGAGGGCAACGCCGACATCGGCGCCGCGGTGCCGCCGCTGCACGTGGCCAGCATCGGCATCGAGAAGCTCATTCCCCGGGCCCGCGACCTGGGCGTGTTCGTTCGCATGCTGTCGCGCAGCGCCCTGGGCTCGCCCATCACGCAGTACACGTCGCACTTTCACGGCCCGCGGCGGGGCGGGGAGCTGCACGTCGTGCTGGTGGACAACCGGCGCAGCGAGCGGCTGGGACAGCCGGAGTTCTGGCCGGTGCTCAAGTGCATTCGCTGCGGCGCGTGCATGAACACCTGCCCGGTGTTCCGCCGCGCCGGTGGGCTGAGCTACGACGCGACCTACGCCGGTCCCATCGGCGTCATTCTCGACCCCGGCTTCGACCGGTCGAAGTACCGCGAGCTGCCCTTCCACTCGTCGCTGTGCGGGTCGTGCAGCGACGTGTGCCCGGTGAAGATCGACATCGCCGGCCAGATCTACGCCTGGCGCCGCGTCATCGCTGGCGACGGGCTGGTGCCGCTGGCCAAGCGCGCCGGCATGCGCGCGCTCGGCGCCACGCTGGCGCGGCCGGCGGCGTTCCGCGCCGCGGAGGCGGCCGCGCACGCGGCGCTCCGTACCGCGCCCAGGGCGTTGCTCTACAACGGGCTCAACGCGTGGGGCAGGGGGCGCGAGCTGCCCGCCGTGCCCGAGCAGACCTTCCGGGAGTGGTATCTCGAGCACCGGAGAATGTCGTGAGCGCGCGCGACGACATCCTCGCGGCGGTTCGGCGCAACCTGCCGCGCACCGACGCGCTGCTGCCCGAAATCCCGCGCTTTGCCGGCGGGGGCGAGCCCGCGGTGGAGTATTTCCGGACACGGCTGGAGCTGATGGGCGGGCGCAGCATGGAGGTGCCCACCGTCGCCGCCGCCGAGGCGACAATCGGCGAGCTGTTCCCCGACGCGCGGGTCGTCTGCTCGGCCGTGCCGGAGATTGCCGGCACGCGGCGCATCGAGCAGGTCCGCGACCCGCACGAGCTGCACGACGTGGAGGTCGGCGTGTTCCGCGCGCGGCTGGGCGTGGCGGAGGCCGGGGCCGTGTGGGTCACGCAGGAGGACCTGGTCGTGAACGCGCTGGCGTTCCTGTCGCAGCACCTCGTGGTGCTGCTCGACCCCGCGGCCATCGTGAACACGCTGCACGACGCCTACGACCGAATGGACTGCTCGGCCAGTCCCTACGGGGTGTTGATGGCCGGCCCCTCGGCCACGGGCGACATCGAGGGCGTGATCATCCGCGGCGCCCAGGGCGCGCGGAGCCTGACGGTGCTGCTCCTGACTGATTCGACTGCGCGCAACACCGCCACGGCGTGAGCTTGTGACGGGCCCGCGGGCGGACTAACCTTGGATTCATGCGGGGCCGCCGTCACGGGGCTCCATCGGAACTGTGACGAGGGCGCCATGTACACGTCTCGAAGTCTCGCGCCGGCGCTGAGCCTCGCTCTGGCCGCGGTGTCGTGCGCCATTGTGGCCGCGTGCGCCGGTGCCGGCTCCACCGGGCCGACCGGTGAACCGCCGCTGGTTGGCGACCCGCCGCTCACCGGGGTCTGGCAGGCCGTCGACTCCGACGGGGGCCAGTTCTGTGGGGTGGACGTCACTTGCGACTTTCGCCTGGAGCTCCACGGCACCGCGATCGTGGGCTCCTTCGTCGAGACGGTGCTGTCCAGCAATCACGAGTCGACCGTGCCATTGAAGGGCACCTATACGCCGCCCGCCGTGCACCTCCAGTGGGGAGTCGACACTGCGGGCTCCACGTTCGACGGAAATCTCCGGGCCGACACGCTCCTCACGGGATCGACCACGCAGCCCGCGATGTCCGTGACGCTGCACCGGATCGGCTGACCGTCCAACGGCCGGCCGCGGGCCGTCAGCGGCCGCCGTTGTAGATCTCTCCGCCGCCCGCCACGTATCGGGCCAAGAGCTTCCGCACGCGCGGTCCGGCGTCCCGCTGCTCGAACGCGATGCCGGACGCGCGCAGGGCCTGCACCAGGGCGTCCCGTCCCGGGCCCTCGTCGAAGCCGATCGCCTCGGTGGCGTCGGCGTCCTCGGCGAACACGACGCGGCGGATCCCGGACCAGTGGATGACCCCGAGGCACATGATGCAGGGCGCCGAGGAGACGTACAGCGTGAAGCTGCGGCGTGCATCGCCCAGCCTGTGCGTGCCCAGCCGCCGGCAGGCGTCGGCGATGGCCACGGCTTCGGCATGTGCGGCCGGATTGCGCGCCGGGATCACCCGATTCACGCCGATGCCCACGATCTCGCCGTCGGGGTCGGAGGCGACCGCGGCGCCGAAGGGCCCGCCGGTACCGTGCGCGACGTTGCCGCTGGCCAGCTCGATGGCCACGTCCAGGGGCGAGGCTCCGTGCTTTCCGAGCTCGCGGGCCAGGGCCAGCGTGCACCATGGGGGCAGGGGTGCGCCGGCCGCGGACGGCAAGTCCATTGGTGTTGCCGGTGTCGCTGGCACGTGTGTTCTCGCTGTTGAGCCTCGCCCGAAGCATCGCGCACTTGCGCGGGCGGATGCATCCGGCCGAACCCCGACAGCGCGAGAGGAATGTCGGGCGAGGTTTCTCGCCCTGGCTGACGCGAAGCTGACCGCGCCGCCATTACAGGACGCGAAAGCCACCAGCCGCCCCTTGCGCGTTCCATGCACTGTATGCAAATAGTGCGACGGCGCGGCGCACGCCGTCCTCCCCCCGCGCCGGAGACCCGGCATGGCCCGCCGCACGATCACCGGCACCACGTCCTGGTTCGCGACCGTCGCCGCCCTCCTGGCGTTCGGCGCCTGGCCGGCGCGGGCGCAGAATGCCTCCCCGCCGCCGGACAGCACGGCCGGCGCCGTTCACTTCCGGCTGGTCGGCGTGTTCGACGAGGAAACCGGCGAGCCCATCGAGGGCGCCGACGTCAAGGACGTCATCAGCGGCCTGGTGACGCGGACCACGCCGTCGGGCGCCGCCGCGCTGTTCTACACCACCAGCAATCACACGCTGGTCACGATCCGGAAAATCGGGTACCGCCCGGTGGTGATGGGCATCGGCACCGGCCCCGCCGACTCCACGCCGGTCACGGTCACCCTGCTCCACATGGGCCACGTCCTGCCCGCCGTGGTCGTGGTGGGCGACCGGGCCGTGAAGCTGGGCAAGGCCGATACGATCCCGGAGCTGCTCCGGAACGGGTTCTACCTGCGCCGGCTGCAGGCCGCCGCGCCGCGCTCGGCGTTCATTACCGGCGACAAGATCCAGGGCGTGCTGCTCGTGTCCGACGCCCGCTACTTCGGCCGCGGCATCTGCGAGAGCAACCTGTACATCGACGGCATGCAGGTCACGATGCCCCCGCGCACCGGGAAGTTCCTCAAGGAAGGGATCGACGCGATGCTCAATCCGTTCGACATCGCGGGCATCGAGACGTACCAGTTCGGGGAAGCGCCGCCCGTCAGCACCGGCACGACCACGGGCGAGGCGCAGCTCAATCCCCAGGTGAACAACATGGCTGTGACCGGCGGGAACGGTTCGCTGAACGCGGCGGGGACCCTCGCCGCGGGCGGCTGTGTCTCGTACGTTTGGCTCAAGCACTGAGCGCGCGGTTCCCCGGCCGGCGCGCCTCTACCCACGAGACCCGCCGATGCCCACCACCCGCACCCGCCTCACGCTCGCGCTCGCCATCGTCCTGACCCCGCTCGCCCTCGGCGCCCAGCAAGTCCCGCCGTCGCTCTACGGCGCCCTCCACTGGCGCAACATCGGCCCCTTTGAAGGCGGCCGCGTGGAAGCGGTCGCGGGAGTTCCCGGGAATCCATCCACGTTCTACTTCGGCGCCGTGAACGGCGGCGTGTGGAAGACCGTGGACGCGGGACAGACCTGGGAATCGTCGTGGAACGGGCCCGACGTCGGCACCATCGGCGCGCTGGCGGTGGCGCCCTCGGACCCGAACGTGATCTACGCCGGCACCGGCGAGCCCGACCCGCGCACCGACATCGCCACCGGCGACGGCGTCTACCGCTCCACCGACGCGGGGCGCACCTGGACCGACGTCGGACTCCGCGACGCGCACCAGATCGGGCGCATCGTGGTGGACCCGCGCGACCCCGACGTGCTGCTCGTGGCTGCCGAGGGCGACCTGTTCAAACCCAGCGCCGAGCGCGGGGTGTATCGCTCCGCCGACGGCGGGAAGAGCTGGACCCGCACGCTGTACGTGAACGACAGCACGGGCGCGGTGGACCTGGCCATGGACCCCACCAACCCGCGCATCCTGTTTGCCGTGATGTGGCAGGTGCGCCGCACCCCCTGGTCGCTGGTGGACGGCGGCGCCGGGAGCGGGCTATACAGGTCCGCTGATGGCGGCGTCACCTGGACTCGGCTCAGCGGCAACGGGCTCCCGTCGGGGATCTGGGGGCGCACCTCGGTCTCGGTGGGCGCCGACGGCCGGCACGTGTACGCGCTCATCAACGCCCACGCCGGCGGGCTCTACCGCTCCGACGACGGCGGCGGGCGCTGGACGCTCGTCAACGACGACCAGAACATCCGCCAGCGCCCCTGGTACTACTTCCAGGTCCGGGCCGACCCGCAGGACCCGAACACCGTCTACCTGCTGAACTTCTTCCTGTACCGGTCGGTGGACGGCGGCGCGACCATCTCGCGCCTCGACCCGCCGCACGTGGACAACCACGCGATCTGGATCGACCCCACGGCGCCCCAGCGGATCATCGAGGGGAACGACGGCGGGGCCACGGTCACGCTCGACGGCGGCACGCACTGGAGCAGCGAGTCCAACCAGCCCACGGCGCAGATCTACCACGTGGCCACCGACGACCAGCTCCCGTACCGGGTGTACGGCGCGCAGCAGGACCGCGGCACCTATTCCATTGCCAGCGCGGTGAACGGGGGCGGCATCTCCGCCAAGGACTGGTACGACGTGGCCGGCGGCGAGAGCGGCTACGTGCTCCCGGCCCCCGGCGCGCCGGACACGGTGTTCGCCGGCTCGTACTTCGGAAACCTCACGCGGTGGAACCGCGCCACCGGCGAGGCGCAGGACGTCACCCCCTGGCCCGAGAACACCGAGGGGTACGCCGCCGCCGA
>JAGWRI010000347.1 GCA_028876525.1 Gemmatimonadota bacterium
GCCGGCGACATCCGCCGCGGCACCACCGGCAGCATGAGCGTGAACGTCGTCCCGATGCCCGGCTGCGACCGCACCACGATCGTCCCCTGCACCCGCCGCACCAGATCGTCCACGATCGCCAGCCCCAGCCCCGTCCCCGACCCCTCGGGCTTCGTCGTGTAGAACGGCTCGAACATCCGCGCCTGCACCTCCGGTGCAATTCCCGCGCCGCTGTCGCGCACCACGATCTCCACCGCCCGCTGCCCCGGCGTGAGCTCGGCCGGCCGCATCGCGATCTCGATCTCCCCCTCTGCATTGTCGGAGATCGCGTCGCGCGCGTTGAGCACCAGATTCACCAGCGCCTGCTGCACGTCGTGCGGATCGGCCAGGATCTGCGGCAGGTCCGCCGCCACCTGGATGTGGAACCGGATCCGCTTGGGCAGCAGCGGCGACAGCATCCGCGCCGCCGCGTCGGCTGCCGCGGCCACGTCCACCATGATCGTGGCCGGCGTCCGCGGACGCCCGTACGCCAGCAGATCGCGGATCAGCGTCCGTCCCCGCTGCAGCACCTTTTCGGCGTTCCGCTCGATCTCGGCGCTGTCCTTTCCCTGCTGCTGGTTCTCGGTGATGAGCGTCAGGTAGATGCCCAGCGAGTTGAGCACGTTCGCGAAGTCGTGCGCGATCTGCGCCGAAAGCTGGCCCAGCGCTTCCAGCCGGTTCCGGTGCGCCCCCTCGCGCGCCAGCCGCCGAGCCGCGGTCACGTCGCGCAGATAGAGCTGCAGCATCGGCTCGTCGTCCCAGTCCACCACCCCCGCCATTCCCTCCACCTCGCGCACCGCGTTTTCGGGGCCGGCCACCGCGGTCTCCACCATCTCGCCCACCGTCCCCGATTCGAGCAGCGCGCGCAGCCGCTGCTCCAGCGCCGGCCGAGCCGCCGGCTCCACGTAGTCGCCGATGGGCGCCCCCTGCTTGAGCGCCAGCCCCGGGCGCGACAGCAGCCTGGTCGCCGCCGGATTCGCCACCTGGATCCGGAGCCCGTCGTCCACCAGCAGCACCGCGTCGGGCGACAGGTACAACAGCTGGTCGTACCGCTCCCGCTCCTGCAGCAGCCGCTGCGACCGGTTGAGCCGGCACAGGTGCCGCACCCGCGCCCGCAGCTCCAGCGCGTCGAACGGCTTGGCGATGAAGTCGTCGGCCCCCGCTTCCAGCCCGCGCAGCCGCGACTCGTGGTCGCCCATCCCCGAGACGATCACCACCGGCACGTCGCGCAGCACGGGATGCCGCCGCAGGCCGGTGCAGACGTCGAGCCCCGAGGCGCCCGGCATCCGGACGTCGAGCAGCACGACGTCGGGCCGGAGGCTGGCCGCCAGCTCCACCACCACGTCGCCGCGCGACGCGTAGATGATGTGGTAGCCTTCGGCCGCCAGCGCGGCCCCGATCGCCTGCTGCCCCTCGGGGTCGTCGTCGGCGATGAGGATCGTATGCTGCGTCATGGCTTGCCGCGCGGCCGCTTGGGCGTGTTGAGCTTCTTGCGCAGCGTGCGCGGATGCATGCCCAGAAGGCGCGCGGCGTGCGTGCGGTTGCCGCCCGTGGCCGCCAGCGCGCGGCCAATGGTCTCCGCCTCCAGCCGGCCGAGGTCGAAGGGCGATCCCTCCCCACTCCCCGCCGGCATTTCCCGCGCGCGCTCCAGCGCCTGCGCCACCGCGCGGCGCATGACGTGCGGGTCCACTGGCTTCTCCAGAAACTCGGCCACGCCGGCGCGCACCGCCTCGACCGCCGTGGGAATCGTGCCGTGGCCGGTGACGAGAATGAACGGGGTGCGGCTGCCCTGCTGCCGGAGCAGGGCGAAGAAGTCGAGCCCGGACAGGTCGGGCATGCGGTAGTCGGCGACGATGGCGTCCACGCGGCGGTGGCGGACGACGTCGAGGGCGGCGGGGACGTCGGATGCCGTGACGATTTCTGCCGGCAACGAACGCAGCAGCAGCTCCATCGCGTCGCGGATGGCGCTGTCGTCGTCCACCACGAGGACCGTTGCGGCGGGACGTGTCTGGTGCTGGATCATCGCACGCGGTCGAATTGACGATCGCGTCCGCGCCGGCGGCATCGCTTCGGCCCAGGACGGTGACTATTTCGGGCAAGTCATGTGCCAGGGGTCACCGGGTTCGTGGGCCCTGGCGCACAGCTACGGTCATCTGTTCGCAAACGTGCATGGCGGCCGTCAACGATGCGTGCACCGTCGGAAAGTGCGTCCGAAGGCGAGGCCGGACGTCCGACTGTCTTTCGAACACCGCGGGTCAGATCGTCCCATCGGCCGTTCCGCGCGCCGTCGCGATCCGGCCGCTCGGTCGGGCGCTGCATGCTTTCCGTGGCGCCGCGTGTGCGCGCGCCATGGCAACTCGCCAATCACATTCGCATTGCGCGGCACCGCGGCGGGCCGCCGCGCTGCGTGCTCACCATCTTCCCACCCATTCGTCGAGCATTTCCTGGCCCAGCGCGCGGACGATGTAGTTGCCCTGCCCCGCGTGGCACCCGGCCGCCCGCAAGTACTCCCAGTCCGCGCGATGCCTCACGCCCTCGGCAACCACTAACATCTTGCGGTGCCCGGCCAGCGTGAGTGTCGCATCGAGCATCGCCTGCTTGGTGGGCGTCGTGGCGCAGCCCTGCACCATCGCGGGCGTAAGCTTCACCTCGTTCACCGGCAGGTGCGACAGGTGTTGCAGCCCGAACTCGCTTCCGCCGAACTGGTCGATGGACACGCCGAACCGCTTGAGGCGGAGCCGCGCGGCCACGTCCACGATCAGCATCGCGTCGGCCGCCACTTCCTGCTCGCTCACTTCCACGCGCAGCGCCTCGTGCGGCAGGTCGAGTTTGGCCGCCAGCGCTTCGAGCCGCTCGGGGAACTCCAGGATCTCCATCGCCGCGCCGGGCAGGTTCATGGCCACCGGCTCGTGCCGCCCCCTGGCGCGCCACCGCGCGGCGAACGCCGTGGTCCGGTCCACGATGAAGTCGGCGATCCGCACCAGCAGGGCGTTCGAGTCGTGCACCGCGGGCATGAAGCTGTTCGCGGTGAGCAGGCCGCGCGTCGGGTGGCGCCAGCGGATCAGCGCCTCCACACCGTGGAGCCGGCCCGACTGCATGTGGAGCTGCGGCTGATAGAAGAGAGCGAACTCGTCGTCGTCGAGGCCGCGGGCGACGTCGGCCGCAGTGGGGTGGCGCGGGACACCGCCCGCCGGTTCGGCGGCGGGTGGCTCGCGCATGCGCTGGAGGATCTCGTCCAGCTTCTCGCGCGTGAGCGGCTTGGCGAGGCTGCCGATGTAGTGCAGCCCGTGCGCCTCGGCCAGGAATCCCGCCCCCGCCATCACCTGCTCTTCCTCGACGCTCAGCACGGCCACCGCGCCCTGCACGCCCATGTACGATAGGGCGCGGATGGTTTCCACGCCGTCGAGGCGAGGCATCTGGAGGTCGCAGAGGATGAGGTCGAACTGGTTGGCGGGGTCGGTGAGCAGCTCGATGGCCTGCCGCCCGTCGGCCGCTTCGGCGGTCTCGGTGATGCCGGCGTGGCGGAGGATGACGCGGTGCTGGTCGCGGACCTCTTCGAGATCGTCGATCACGAGGACCCGCAGAGACGACCGGGAGGACACCATGCCACATGATACGCGGGCCGGCGCGCCGGGCGCGAGGGACGTTTGGCCCTAGCCGCTGGGCCCGTTGGCCCCAGCGGCGATCGGGTCGTCACCGCGCGATTTCGGTGGCGGCGGGATGGGCGCCTCAGGTCATGGTGGGAGATGACGAAGCGCGTCGAGGTCTTGCTGCTGCGCCGCCAGGTGGCGCGCGAGATCGTGCGTTCGCTGGGGCCGATGAGCGCTTACGTGGTGGCGCCGGCGTTCGGCATTCCGCAGCCGCGGATGTCGGAGCTGCAGCGCGACCAGGTGGGTCGGTGCAGTCTGGAGTGGCTCATCGA
>JAGWRI010000348.1 GCA_028876525.1 Gemmatimonadota bacterium
GCTCGCGCGGCGGCCCCCCGGGCACCAGCCGCAGCACCCGCGCCGGCCCCGCCTCGCGGCTCACCCCGCCGGCTTCGGCCTCGCCGGCGGACTCCGGTTCCTCCGGGGCCGCGGCCGGAAGCGCCAGCTCCGCGGCCGCGTCGTCGGCCTCCACCCGCGGCAGGTACACCGAGAACGTGGTCCCCTTGTCCGAGGTGCTCGTCGGCCACACGTAGCCGCCGCTCTGCTTCACGATGCCGAACACGGTGGCCAGCCCGAGCCCGGTGCCCGATTCCTTGGTCGTGTAGAACGGATCGAACGCGCGGGTCAGGGTCAGCGGGTCCATACCTGTTCCCGTATCGATCACGTCCATCCGCACGTAGGGGCCCGGCCGCGGCGTCACGTGCCACCGCCCGAACTCCTCGTCCAGCGTCACGGCCGCCGTGCGCACCACCACCCGGCCGCGCTCCACGATCGCGTCCCGGGCGTTCATCACCAGGTTCAGCACCACCTGCTGCAGCTGCGACGGGTCCACCATCACGAACCCCACGCCGTCGCCCAGGTCGAACGTCAGCTCGATGCTGTTCGACGCCAGCACGCGCAGCATCGGCTGCATCTCGCGCAGCCGCGCGTTGAGATCCAGCAGCTCGGGACGCAGCAGCTGCCGCCGGCTGAACGCCAGCAGCTGCTTGGTCAGCCCCGACGCGCGCTCCGCCGCCCGCACGATCTCGTCCACGCACTCCTGCGCCGCCTGGTTGTCGCCCACCGCCTCGAGCAGCAGCGACGAGAAGCCCTTGATGGCCGTCAGCAGGTTGTTGAAGTCGTGCGCCACGCCCCCCGCCAGCAGCCCCACCGCCTCCATCTTCTGGGCGTTGCGCAGCCGCATCTCGATCTGCCGCCGCTCGGTCACATCCACGAACATCCCCATCACGCCCACGACCTCGCCCGCCGCGTCCCGCAGCGCCGCCGTGTGCATCAGCACGTTCACCCGCGTGCCGTCGCGCCGGATGCGCACGGTCTCCACGCCGCGCGCCGGATGCCCCCCCGCCGCGTCGCGGATCATCTCGAACATCTTGGCCACCGCGTCCGGCGGCACGTGCGGCGGCGGATGCCCCAGCACCTCCGCCTCCTTCCAGCCGAACAGCCGCTCCGACTCCGGGCTCCACATCAGCACCTGGCCGTCGAGATTCACCACCGTGATCGGCAGCGGCGTTTGCCGCAGCATCTCGCGGTACGGCTCCAGCGCGGGGTGCAGGGCGGGTGCGCTTCTGGGTGGCGTCGTTCGGTCAGACATGCTCGGCGAGTCGTGGGAACCCGGCGCCCCGGCTTTCTTGCCGGCCGGCCCCCGCGTCCATTAATATGAAACCATCAACCGTTCGTGGCGATTTCCGGCAAATTGCGGCCACGTTAAACAATCGCTAAAGCGCCTGGCTCGGCGCTCGATGCTCCGGGCCCCTTTCGTTTTCCGGCACCCTGCTGATGGCCAGCCTTCCACCACCCGGCTCGTACCTCGATGCCCTCACCCGTCGCGTCCTCGTGTTCGACGGCGCGATGGGTACCAATATTCAGCGGTTCCATCTCCGGGCGGAAGACTTCGGCGGCCAGGACCTCGAAGGCTGCAACGACCACCTCGTCCTCACCCGCCCCGACGTCATCCGGAACATCCACGAGTCGTTCCTCGCCGTGGGGTGCGATGTCGTCGAAACCTGCACCTTCCAGTCCACGCCACACCGCCTGCGCGAGTGGGGCATCGGCCACCGCGTCCACGAGCTGAACGTCGCCGCCGCGCGCCTCGCCCGCGCCGCCTGCGACGCCTTCGCCACCCCCGACCACCCCCGATTCGTCGCCGGATCGATCGGCCCCACCGGCATGCTGCCCTCGAGCAGCGACCCCACCCTCTCCGCCATCCGCTTCGATCAGCTCGCCGAGAACTACTACCTCCAGGCCCGCGCCCTCGTCGAGGGCGGCGTGGACCTCCTCCTGGTCGAGACCGCCCAGGACATCCTCGAGGTCAAGGCCGCCCTCGTCGGCTTCGAGCGGCTGTTCGCCGAGCTCGGCCACCGCGTGCCGGTGCAGGCCCAGGTCACCCTCGACGTCACCGGCCGCATGCTGCTCGGCACCGACGTCGCCAGCGCCCTCACCACGCTCGAGGCGATGCGGGTCGACGTGCTCGGCCTCAACTGCTCCACCGGGCCCGAGCACATGCGCGAGCCCGTCCGCTTCCTCGCCCAGAACGCCGGATGCCCGGTGTCGTGCATCCCCAACGCCGGCCTGCCCCTCAACACGGGCGCCGGCGACGCCGTGTACCCCCTCGAGCCGGGCCCCATGGCCGAGATGCTCGCCGGCTTCGTGGCCGACTACGGCGTCCGCGTCGTCGGCGGATGCTGCGGCACCACCGCCCAGCACCTCGACGCCATCGTCCGCGCCGTGCGCGCCGTGCCCGGCGCCGCCAGCCCGTGGGAGCCGCGCCCCGCCGCCCATGTCCCGCGGGTGTCGTCGGCCATGCGCGCCACCACCCTCGACCAGCAGCCACCCCCGCTCCTCATCGGCGAGCGCGTCAACGCCCAGGGCTCGCGCCGCGTCAAGCAGCTCCTCCTCGCCGAGGACTACGAGGGCATCGTCCAGGTCGCCCGCCAGCAGCAGGACGCCGGCGCCCACGTGCTCGACGTCTGCGTGGCCGTCACCGAGCGCCCGGACGAGGCCGAGCAGATGGCCGCCCTCGTCAAGCTGCTCTCGATGAGCGTCGAGCTGCCGCTCATGATCGACTCTACCGAGCCGGCGGTCATCGAGGCCGCGCTCCAGCACGTGCCGGGCCGCGCCATCGTGAACTCCATCAACATGGAGAACGGCCGCGCCCGCATCGACGCCGTCGTCCCCATGGCCCGGCGCTACGGCGCCGCTCTCGTCGCCCTCACCATCGACGAGCACGGCATGGCCCGCACTCGCGAGCGCAAGCTCGAGATCGCGCGCCGGATCTACGACATCGTCACCGGCGAGTACGGCCTCGCGCCCGAAGACCTGATCTACGACGCCCTCACCTTCACCCTCGCCACCGGCGACGCCGAATGGGTGGACTCGGCGAAGGAGACCATCGAGGGCATCCGCCTCGTCAAGCGCGAGCTGCCCGGCACCTACACCTCGCTCGGCGTCTCCAACGTCAGCTTCGGACTCCAGCCCGCGGCCCGCGCCGTGCTCAACTCGGTGTTCCTCCACCACTGCGTCGAGGCCGGGCTGGACATGGCGATCGTCAACCCGGCCCACATCGTGCCCTACGCCGAGATCTCCGCCGCCGGGCGCGCCCTGGCCGACGATCTCGTCTTCAACCGCCGCCCCGACGCGCTCCAGCGGTTCATCGATCACTTCGCCGCCGCGGGAACCGGCGCCGCGACCGGCGCCGCCGCGCCCGCCGATCCCACCGCCGGCCTCACTCCCGACGCCCGGGCCCACTGGATGGTCGTCCACCGCCAGAAGGACGGCATCGAGGACGTGCTCGACGCCGCCGGCGTGCGCGAGCACCCGGTGCGCGTGCTCAACGACGTGCTCCTCCCGGCCATGAAGGAGGTCGGCGACAAGTTCGGCGCCGGCGAACTGATCCTCCCCTTCGTCCTCCAGTCGGCCGAGGTGATGAAGCGCGCCGTGCGCCACCTCGAGCAGTTCCTCGAGAAGTCAGAGGGGTACACCAAGGGCCGCGTCGTGCTCGCCACGGTGTACGGCGACGTGCACGACATCGGCAAGTCGCTCGTCAACACCATCCTCTCCAACAACGGCTACACGGTGTACGATCTGGGCAAGCAGGTGCCGGTCAACGTCATCCTCGACAAGGCCCGGGAAGTGAACGCCGACGCCATCGGCCTTTCGGCGCTGCTCGTCTCCACCTCCAAGCAGATGCCCCTCTGCGTGCAGGAGCTCGACCAGCGCGGGCTCGCCATTCCCGTGCTCATCGGCGGCGCGGCCATCAACCGCCGGTTCGGCCGCCGCGCGATGTTCGTGGACGGCGAACGGGCCTACGCCGGCGGCGTCTTCTACTGCAAGGACGCGTTCGAGGGACTGGCCACGATGGACGCCCTCCAGGATCCCCACCGGCGCCCCGCCCTGCTCGCGAAGCTCGTCGACGACGCGCGGAGCGACGTCTTCCTCCACGCCGCCGGCAAGGACGTGCGCGCCGGCACCGACGACGCGCGCCGCAGCGCCGTGCGCGCCGACCACCCGGTGCCCACGCCGCCCTTCTGGGGCACCCGCACCCTGCGCGACGTTCCCCTCGACGAGGTGTTCGAGCTGCTCGACCTCGACGAGCTGTACCGCCTGCAGTGGGGCGCCCGCGGCTCGGGCGAGGAATTCGACGCCCTCGTGCGCCGCGAATTCGAGCCCACGCTGGCCCGCCTCAAGCACCGCGCCCGCGACGAGGGATGGCTGCGGCCCCAGGCCGTGTACGGCTTCTTCCCGGCGCAGGCGCGCGGCAACGACCTCGTGATCCACGACCCCGCGGCCTACGCCCGCGACGGCACGGCCGCCGAGATCGCGCGCTTCACCTTCCCCCGCCAGGACGGCCGCGAGCGCCTCTGCATCGCCGACTACTTCCGCGACGCCGCGTCGGGCGAGATGGACGTCGCCGCCGTCCAGATCGTGACGGTGGGCGACGCCGCCGCCCGCGAGTTCGAACGCCTGCAGCTTGCCGGCGAGTACACCGAGGCCTATTACGTCCACGGCCTCGCCGTGGAGGCCGCCGAAGCGACGGCCGAGTGGCTGCATCGCCGCACGCGGCACGAGCTGGGCATTCCCGGCGGTCGCGGCAAGCGCTACTCGTGGGGCTACGGCGCCTGCCCCGACCTCGACGACCACGCCGCCGTCTTCCGGCTCCTCCCCGCCGAACGCGAGCTGGGCATGAGCCTCACCGCCGCCTTCCAGCTCGTGCCCGAGCAGAGCACGGCGGCCCTCGTCGTCCACCACCCCGACGCGAAGTACTACGCCGTGCGCTCCGCGGCGGGAGCCGCCACGTGAGCACGCCCAATTCGCTGCCGCGCTTCCTCGACCCCGCGCGCATCGTGGTCTTCGACGGCGCCATGGGCACCATGCTCTATTCGCGCGGCGTGTTCATCAACCAGTGCTACGACGAGCTGAACGTCCGCGCCCCCGAGCTCATTCGCGGCATCCACCAGGAATACGTCCGCGCCGGCGCCGAGGTGCTCGAGACCAACAGCTTCGGCGCCAACCGCGCCAAGCTCGCCCAGCACGGGCTGGAATCGCAGGTGCGCGAGCTGAACCGCGCCGCCGCCCGCATTGCCCGTGAGGTGGCCGGCGACCGCGACGTGCTCGTCGCCGGCGCCGTCGGCCCACTCGGCGTCCGCCTCGAGCCCTTCGGCCCCACCAGCCTCGACGAGGCCCGCGGCTGGTTCCGCGAGCAGATGGAAGGCCTGCGCGACGGCGGCGCCGAGCTGTTCATCCTCGAGACCTTCGGCGACCTCCACGAGATCGAACAGGCCCTCCGCGCCGCGCGCGAGGTCGACCCCGCCGTGCCCGTCGTCGCCCAGATGACCATCGGCGTCGACGGCCTCACGCCCTACGGCGCGACGCCCGAAGACATCGCCCGCTCCCTCGACGCCTGGGGCGCCGACGTCATCGGACTCAACTGCTCGGTGGGCCCGCAGACGATCCTCGACGCCATCGAGCGCATGGCGCCCCACACGCAGCGCAAGCTCAGCGCGCAGCCCAACGCCGGCATGCCCCGCGAGGTCGGCGGCCGCAGCATGTACATGGCCAGCCCCGAGTACATGGCCACCTACGCGCGCCACCTCGTCCAGGCCGGCGCCAAGATCGTAGGCGGCTGCTGCGGCACCACCCCCTCCCACATCCACGCCATCGCCGAGGGCGTGCGCCCGCTCGCCCCGCGCCTCGCCGAGGCGCGCACCCGCCCCGAA